>CAYUYR010000001.1:0-269221 GCA_964449435.1 uncultured Planctomycetaceae bacterium
TTCCGATGATAGGCTTGATATTGGCCGCTTTTGCGGCAAGATAAAAATCGATTACGCCGAACATATTACCGTGGTCGGTGATGGCAACGGCGTTCATACCGTCAGCGGCGCAGCGTGCGAAAAGTTTTGCCGGAACAATAGCGCCATCCAGCAGCGAATACTGCGTATGTAAATGAAGATGTGTAAATCCTTTACCAAGCATTACTTAAGTCCATTCAACAAAGAAGTCTATATGTCTAAAATAAGTTTCTAATCTGAATAAGTCAAGCCGCAAAATCGCCGATGCGTAAGATGATTCGGAACTGTATTACCTGACAGCAATTACGGATATTTCGACTCGTCCGTTTTTCGGCAAAGTTTTAACAGCGACTGCCGCCCTCGCCGGCTCAGGCTCGACAAAATAGCCCGCGTAAATCTCGTTCATCTTCGCGAAATCATCCATATCCGCAAGATAAACACTAGCCGACACAACTTTTGCAAGACTGCTCCCTGCCGCGATTAAAACCGCCTTTATGTTTTCAAGAACCTGTTTTGTCTCAGCCTCTATACCGCCTTCGACAAGTTTTCCAGTCTTTGGGTCGAGGCCCAACTGGCCTGCAACAAAAATAAACTCTCCCGCCGCGATTGCCTGCGAATAAGGCCCAATCGCCGCCGGTGCGTTTCCCGTATTTATCTTTTTAAGTGTGCTCATTTTTAATTTCCTTACTTCCTTATTTCCTTACTTCCTTATTTCCTTACTTCCTTACTTCCTTGCTTCCTTGCTTCCTCTTACTTAGTGCCTTCGTGGCTATTCGTTTTTCAAATTCAAGCATTTTCTTTTTCGTTTCGCTCCCTCCTGCCGCGCTGAATTCCCCGATTTTTCCATCAGCCCGAACAACTCTATGGCAAGGCACGAGCAAAGGCAATTGATTCCTGGCAAGAACGCTGCCGACCGCCCTTGCCGCTTGGGGAAATCCAGCCCGTTTGGCAAGCTGCGAATAAGTGAGCGTTTGACCGAATGGGATTTGCCGACAGGCATTCAGCACCTTTTTTGAAAAATCTGTGAGTTTTTTCCTATTTAACCCAAATTGCGCTTTTTTAAAATCAATATAACTGCCTTCATAATAAGCCTTTATACTTTTTCGCATCGCCGGACATAGATTCAGGTCTCGTTTTGTCTCCTGAAACATACCAACCAGCAGGTATCTTTTGGTGTCTTTAAATCGGCGTGTTGGTAAGACCGTATGTAAAATAGATTTATCGTCGGCCAATAGTCCGAAAAAACCCCACCTAGTCTTGAATATAACGTATTTGGTGCTGTTTTTACCCATTGCTTCACTTTCCCATATTTGCCGGCAATCTTCAAATTAAAAACGGATTTGCCACAACCGCCATTTATCCGTAAAATACCTCTAAATTAACTGAAAGGTTTAACGATTATGAATCAGCAGGAGCAGATGGATATCATCCGCAAAGAAACAAAAGAAAGACTCAAAGCACTGGGGAAATAAAAACAACTCAAATCAATCTACTACTTCATAACATTTGAATTTGTGAGTACAGTCTTTTTTTTGACCGCACAATTTATAATTGTCCAACACATATTTTATTTTCTCAGAAATGCAGAAGTATGCTTTATTGCAAGCATTTTTATTCGACAAAACATGACTGTCCCACATTAAAAATCTCTGTCTCTGTTTTGTCTCCATCTCTGCCAATTTTTCTCAAAATAACCAAAACCAAATCTTCATTTTGTGCACAAAAACAAAAATTTCAAAAACTTTTTCAGCAAAAATAGTATACATAAGATTCGAGGCCGAACAGTCGAGCCGGTATTTGGACAAATCAAAGATATTCGCGGCTTTGACAGATTTATGCGGCGAGGCCTTGAAGCGTGTCGCAGCGAGGGGTCGCTGATATGCGCTGCACACAACCTTTTGAAGTTATGGCGAAGCGGCAAGGCTTGCAATGCAAAAGAACGGATTTGGCGGCAGATTGTGGACAAAAGGATTCAGCGTTCGATATTGTTTTGACAAAAACCACCTAAATACAGCAATCCAATATGTAAATAAACGTAATAAAACTGCCCCGTCCGCAAGCCGCCAACTTTATGTTGGTGGTTAATAAAAAACGGTTTTAAACGCGTTTCTTGTATTTGCAACGATTGAAAAGACAGGGGGTATTGCTTGTAACCAATTTGCAGTACAGGGGTTACAGCGTAGAATATTAATACGAATATTTTTACGAATTTTTTTTCATTTAATATTGCGTCGAAAATAAAAGTATGGTATATTAAAGTGTAGTGTAGATGACAATAACTTGTTTTTGAATATAAGGAAATAATAATGGACTCCGAAAGGTTGTTTAAGGATGGCGTTTTGATAGGCGAAGAAGCTCATAAAATACTCTCTCCGGATTATAATAATATATTGGCCTGTATACGCAAAGCAATTATTTTAGTTGAAGAATTGCGGCAAAGAGAGCCTGATTTTTGTTCGGCTCTTACCGCCAGAAGCTGGGCAACTATTGTACACGACCATATGGAATCAGAAGCAAAAAAAATCTTTGGTTCTTCATTGGCATCAAAAACCGCCATATATGTGGAAAAAGGATTCTTGGTTGTGGATTTTGATGAAAAAATATTTTTAAGATTCAAAAAGCTCGACAGCAATTTAAGTCCATGTAATATAAAAACAAAGCAACAGCGAGCTTTTGATAGCCATACCTTATTTCGAGATTCAGCGACTCTTGTTACCGCAGGTTATAGATTAAATGCACTTGGTTTGTACAAAGATTCCCACATTGTTTGTTGGGATAATGAGACGTTATTATGGTCCATAAGAATACCCGACGAAGAACAGGGTAGCCTTTCTAAGATTACCGTTCCATTAGAACCAATACAGTCAACTGTTGTGATAAAACGAAAAGCAGTGGCGAAAGAAGCTATGTAATCTTATAACAGTACTTAGTTTCGAAAGGTTGGTCAAAATATGAAATGTTTCGGGACATATCTTAAGTGAAATCTACTTTTTAAAAATGTTTTCGGTTGTATAGCAGTTAAATTTTAAAACTTTGTTAGACATTAGGAGGACAAAAATGAGGCATATTCACGCGGAGACGATACAATTAGCACGAGAATCTCGAGGCCTAACGCAGAATCAATTGGCGAAAAAGACGTCTATATCCCAGGCAAGCATTTCCAAGTTTGAAAGAGGTGAGCAGGAAGTAACTCAAGATGCTTTGCGCAAAATATCTAAAGCTTTAGATTACCCTGAGAGTTTTTTTAATAAAGAAGTCACTTTAAGGGGTCTTGGTGTAAGTGGGGCTTTTCACAGAAAAAGGCTTAGTTTATCAATTCAAATTCTTAAAAAGATACAAGCTGAATTTAGTATAAGGATGTTTGAGATATCGACTCTTCTCCATACCGCGGAAATAAGAAGTGCCTATGAATTCCATCATTATGATGTAAGAGAGTATAGAGATGTTGAACAAATTGCAGAATTAGTACGTGCGCAATGGAAAATGCCTTTAGGACCAGTAAAAAATATTATTGAAACTATAGAAAATGCAGGAGGGATTGTTTTTAAATACGATTTAGAAACACGTAAGTTAGATGCCCAAAGCCATTGGATAAATGGAATACCACCTATATTTTTTGTGAATAGTCAAATACCAATAGATAGAATGAGATTTACTTTGGCTCACGAAATAGGACATATTGTTATGCATAAATATCCTACGCCTGGTATGGAAAAAGAAGCTGATCGATTTGCATCTGCGTTCTTATTGCCCAAAGAGGAACTGCTACAAGAGATAACCCCATTTTCACTCGAAAGAGCCATGATACTTAAAAGTAAATGGAAAGTATCAATTGCAGCTTTAATAATGAGAGCTTATGGTTTAGGAGTGATAAGCTCAGCTCAAAAAAGTCGTTATTTTACACAATTAGGAATTCTTGGGTATCGAGTAGAAGAGCCAATTTCACTTCCTGATGAAGAACCCACTCTTATTAAAAAATTAATTGGAGCTTGCCAGAAAGAACTAGGATTTAGAACCAAAGATTTTTGTGATCTTTTATCTATTAATGAGCCGGATTTTAGAACTAGGTATTTAGGCATGCCTGCAATTCGAGTGGCATAAAAATATTTAGCCCTCGGATTTATCTGGGGGTTGTAAAAAACGGATGGACGAACCCCGCCATAAATGGCGGGGCTAAATACTGCGTTTTTTGTATTTTCGGAGGTTCTCGTTCAATAAAATACCCCTGAACGGTTCATTCTTAAAACACGGAAAATTCAACGGCGCGTAATCCTCCTCACCCTGCTGCAAAACGAACTTATCCCTCGCAAAAGCGGCTATAACACGATTTTCAGGACAATCCGGCAAGCGAAACGAAACCGCCTTACCGCCCGCAAGCTGATATTTCGCCAGACAATATTGACTGTATTTATCGTGTGTAACGCTCACGCCTATGTATCCCGACGAATTTTGACGTCTCACATTCAGGCATCTCTGCCTTCCTGTCAGCAATCGCAGATTCTCATTCAGCAAAAAGGTTTTAAAGGGTTCATTCTTAAAGCACGGAAAATTCAACGGCGCAAATTCCTCATCACCCGCCTCAAGAATAAACTTATCCCTTGCAAAGGCCGCTATAAGCCGGTTCGTCGGACTGTCAGGCAGACGAAACGCCCGTTCCCTCCCGCTTGCTCGCTTGAATTTCGCCAGACAGAAATAACGGCCCTTTTTATCGCGATGAACCGTAACCCCGATATAACCTGAAGTGTTTTTGCATATCTTGTTTAGCCCGTTTTCTCTGTATGTTGCGAACCGCAGATTGCTCCTGCGGTTATCGAGAGGCTTTCTGTTCCGATGGTCAACGAGCTGTCCTTTCTTAGCGTTCATTACAAAACGCGAAAGAAAAACGTGCCGACTCGGCCCTCTGCCGAAAACAAGTGTAGGTCGGCCGCCGTCTGAAAGCTTTATTCCCGTAATCCCGGGAGTGTACTTTCGGGGAATTTCAATGTGCGTATTGAAAATTTTCATATAGATATCAGGGTCAACCTTGACAATCCGGCCCTTAACTTTGAACATTGCATAATCGATTTTGCGTTTGGTTAGCATAATTGAATCCTCGGATTTCGTATTTTAAACGGCCTCTGTTCTCTCTGGCTAAATACTAAATACCAGATACTATTCACGCCGATTATTAGATTTTTATCTAATAATCGGTACATTATACCACATTTCCAATAAAAAGTCAACGGAAAACGGATTTTTTCACAAAAAATCCGCCCTGAGCGAATGCGAAGGGTCTTGTCCCTTAAAAACAGCAAAAATGTTATCCTGAGCGAAGTCGAAGGAACTCGGTTTTTTTGCAAAAAACGGGGGTGTGCATATTTGGCGGGGAAATATTTACGCCAATTTACAATTTTACCTATTTTAACTAAAGAAATTCAAATTGACGTTCCGATGTATTATGTAGATTGCCTAACTTAACAAGTTAACAGGATAAATGAACCACGGATTGCACGGATTTAACGGATTTTGGCTTCTATAACTTTAGATTTGGAGATTTTGTGATGTTGAATGAAGTATTTCTTGAGCGTTATCTTGAGGCGTTGCTTGTCGGCGACAGGCGGAAATGTCGGGAAGTTATAGAGGATGTTTTGCATAATAATAACGCATCGATTGTCGGGGTTTACAGCGATGTGATTTGGCCGATGATGTTGGAGATAGAAAAGCTGTTCCGCAGGGACAGAATCACATCGGTTCAGGAGCATTTAGCGACGCGGATAAACAGAACGATTATCGACCAGTTGCAGAACAAGCTGCCCAAGCAGGCGCAGAACGAAAAGAAGGTTGTGATTTGCAGCTCGATTAAGGAAATCTCTGAACTGGGTGGTCAGATGATCAGTGATATGTTTGAAAGCGCAGGGTGGGATGTGAGGTTTATCGGCGGGGGATTGAGCAATGACGATATTCTCGAATATGTACATAACTTTAGTCCGGAAGTGCTTTTGATTTACGGGATAGACCCAACAGAAACGCCCGCAGTACGCAGTATAATCGACCGAATACGCGAAATAAACGCACTTCCCGAAATGAAAATAATGCTCTGCGGCGGAGTGTTCAGGCGTGCTGAAGGACTGTGGGAAGAAATAGGAGCAGACCTTTACGCTGAAACGCCAACGGAAGCGGTCGAGACCGCATCACGGCAAGAGCCGATGAACGAGCCTGTAAGGACGATAAATCAAAGGAAACGGAAAAGCAGGCAAACGGCAAAAAGCGGTGTCGGGGAAGAATAAAACGAACCCACCGGATAAACCGGTGGGCTTACGGATTGGAATTTATTAAACGAAATTTGACTTTCTTTTTTGCGTTGATTTATAATAGAGAAGAGAGGGAAAATCCGTCATACAATGACGGATTTTTTCTGCGCAATTATATGGTTTTTTAGGTTTTTTGAGGGGTTTAGTGATAAAATTAACCGCGGATTAACGCGGATTTGCGCGGATACCTGAGGCATAAATTTTCACGGATTACTCACCACCGAGCCACAGAGAACACAGAAAACACCCCGATGAGATAGCCGCTGCGGCATCATCTCACAGGGCAAGCTCCGGATTGCTTCAACTAAGCTGTATGCGGACAGCTTAAATTCAGATTTCTAACCTCTTTGGTAAGTGAACTTTCCACGAGGTATCGAAATCTGAATTTTTTATATGCCTTTGGCATAGTTGAAGCAATTTATGACTCACATTTGATTTATTGAAGAGATGAAAGTCGAGGGCAGGCTTAAAGCTGAAGCGATAAGCAAGTGAAGATTTGAATGGTTTTTTAGGTTTTTTAGGTTTTTTAAGGGTTTTTTTGTGGACAAAATTGGTGTTTTTTGGTAGTATTTCGGCGGACAAACACACAGAGAGAAAATTAATATGCGCAAAAAAAGAGAAGGCCGAAACCTTCTCGCATTTTAGGGCATAAAGCCTTTATTATATGTGTTATACAGTTCAAGCAATCTCAAATACACATATATTGCAGAGGCAATACTATTAAATGGATTATTTCTTGTCAATTAAAAAATTTTATTCGCAGGAGAAGTAAAATGAAGTATCGGTTATCGTTAGATATTGGCGTGGGGTCGATAGGTGCAGCTATTTTAAAATTAGACGAGGAGAATAGAGTAGCAGATATAGCAGATAAAGGGGTTTGTATTTTTGAGGTATCAGAAGGAGCAGAATACAGAAGGCTAAAACGCTCACAACGAAAAAACACCGAAAGAACTAAAAAGAGAATCGATTTACTTTCCAAAGAACTTGCTCAAGCCGGGCTTTGGAGCTTGGATGACGATATTCAGCTTGAACTTATTAAATTATCACCCTATGCAATACGTGCTCAGGGTGTAAATGGAAAACTTAATAATATAATGGAGTTGGGACGCGTAATTCTGCATATGGCAAAACATCGCGGCGCAGGTTTTGTTGAGATGAACAAACTGGAATTAGAGATAGAAAAGGACAATGCAGAAAATGAAGATGAATCCGACAAAAAAAAGAAAAAGGAACTTTCAGAATATGCCAAATTAAAAAAATATCTCGATGAAAGCGGAGCTAAAACTATCGGCGAATATTTTTTTATGCGTCTGCATAAAAGCTATAAAAATAATAATATCACTGATGAAAATAGAGGGTATGTGCGCCAGCGAAAAATGGGCGATAAAGTAAGAGTGGATTATGCAATACCAAGATACCTTGTAAAAGAAGAATTTAATCTGCTATGGGAAACACAAAAGAAATATTATAAACAATTAAAAAATGATGAGCTTAAAAATAAAATATATAACATATTATTTTATGAAAATGATTCCCGGCCTTATGCAACAGGCGACTGTATTTTTATTGGGGAAGAAAAACGACTGCCCAAGGCTCATCCATTAAGTGAAAAACGGAGAATTTACGAGGCTGTTAATAATATCAGAATACAAGAACATAAAATACAGAGAAAATTAACCAAATACGAAAGAGACAAAATAATAAATGGATTGCTTATGAAAGGTCAAAAGGCAGGCAAAAAATCCATATCTGAACTACTGACGCTTGATAAAACTTTCAAAGTTGTATTGGAGGATATGATAAAGCCATATTTATATTCTATGCCTGAATATAAAGCGATCAATTTTCTAAATAATCTTGACGATGAAAAACTGGCCGATGTCGTTGAGTTTATGTCAGAGCCAAGAAGGGCGGATAAGAAAGATTATCTTTACAACGATGAAAAAGTTATAGAAATTCTTAAGGGAAAATTTAGCACCGACAACGAACAGCAAATATCCCAATTAGTTGCTATGCTTCCCAAAGGCAGAGGCTCGTTAGGGAAAACGGCAACCGTTAAAATACTTGAATTACTCGAAGCAAATGTAATATCTATTCGAGAGGCGACAGATAAACTTGCTGAAACAGATAAAAGATTTATATCCGAAGAGGAAATTGCAAGAGTGTTGCAAGGCAAATATGACAAACTTCCTTATTATGGGGAAATATTAAAAACTGATACTCAGCCCATCGCAGAGTGGCAAAAACAAATAAATAAGTCGTTGAATCCAATCGAAGCAAAATACGGTAAAATTGCAAATCCTGCGGTTCACAGAATACTCAATCAACTTCGAAAAGTAGTCAACGATATTATCAGGATTTATGGCAAACCTTACGATATAAATATCGAACTTGCCAGAGAAGTTGGAATGAGCAGCAAAAGGAAAGCTAAATATGAAAAGCAGCAAAAGGAAAATCGCGACAAAAACGAAAAAGCCGCTGAATATCTTAAAGATAAGAAAATTAGAATCACCCGCGACAATATATTAAAATGGAGATTGGCCGAAGAACAAAACTGGAAAGATGCTTTCACTATGGAGAGAATACATCCGAGGTTTGAGGGATTTGAAATTGAACATTTAATACCGGACAGTCTTGGCGGGACGGATGCGCCAATAAACAGAGTTCTAATCAAGAGAAGCGACAATCTCAACAAGGGCAATATGTATCCCTACGAATATCTGCAAAATAAACATGGCGATAAAGTTTATGGAATCTTAAAAGAAATTCGAGCCAATACAAAAATGCCGGTCGGTAAAAAATGGCGGTTTGAAAGCGATGCAAAGGAGATATTTGAAAGCGGGGAAGATACTGACAATATAACACGTTATTTAACGGATACGAGATATGTTTGTAAATTGGCTGCCAGATATTTAAAGGCCATAGTCGATTACAAACAAGGTGATGAGAATAATACGAGGGTATTAACAATTAATGGCGGGCATACTGCGAAATTAAGAAGTATTTGGAATCTTGACGGTATTGAATATGACCTGATGGGATTAAATGAAGAAGTGCCGGAGTATTTGCTGACAAAACCTTATTATTTTAATAAAGACACCGGTGAAATTTTAAAGCAGGACAATTTAGATATTGACGGTAACTGGGAGAGGCGAGAAAAAATCAAAAATAAGTATTGGAAGAATAAATCAAGAATAGACCATCGCCACCATATTGTTGACGCTATTGTCATTGGTTTTGTAAGCAGAACCGATATGCAGAAAATCAACTGGTTTGATAAAAGAGGTTATGAAGTTCCATTTATGCAACTGCCAGTTCCTTTAAGCAATAAAACCGATGACAATAAGGCCAAGCAGCTTGAAATTTTCAGAAATACCGTTATTGACAAACTCAAAGAGGTAAAAGTTTATCATAAACCAGAACGCAGTAAAAACGGCCAACTTCACAGAGAGACGGCAAGATTGGCGTTTATGACGAATCCAGAGAACCCGGAAGTAAAGGTTACAAGGTATAAAAGGCAGATATTGGCACTTTTGAAAAGCAAGTCCGATACAAATAAGCTGCTGATAAACACCAATACCATAAAACCCGAGTGGCATAAGAATATAGCGCAAGATGTTCGGGAGATGATAAAATTAAAAGCTGCGATAGAATCACATTTTGATGAAGCGGAAGAATACCTCAAGCAAGAAAATCAAAAACTTATTCAAGAAGGCAAAAAAGGGCGAAAAATTACTGAGGCAATGATAGTTAAAAAAGCTTTTAATCTGGTTAATTCCCGCAAAGAATATAAATACACCACTTTCCCTGAATATGAGAACAAAAAATCTTATGTTGAGATACCAAAACATAAGGTGGTATATGACAGCGGCAATAACTATTGTATGGACTTTTATATAGACAAAAAAGGCACAATCGGCTGGGAATGTACCAACCAATTTAATGCCAATAAAACGGGCTATATTTCTGAAGGGAGACGGGCCGGATTTAAAGCAATATGGTCGCTCCAGCAAGGCGATATGATAGAACTTTTAACGCCTCAAAATTGGAGGAAATACACCAAATCTGACAGATGTTTAGCCGTGATAAAAAAATTCAGAACAGGCGAGCTTGTTATCAGGTGTCATACTGACGCCAGAGCTGAGAATAACAAAGAAAAGGAAAATCTGCATATCAAACAGGATTTTATAAGCGGCGGTTTAAGTTTTTACACAGGTTCAAAAGCATGCAAAATAGAGTTAACACCTTTTGGGAAAATAGCAAGGAAACATAAAAAACTTTGGAATGGCAAGAAAGAAACGGCTAAATAGTTTAAGCGATTGGCATTTTATGTGGGTTTTCTGTATGTTCGATTTGCCTGTGAAAACGGAAAAACAGATACGCAGGGCAACTGCTTTCAGGAATCTACTTTTGGACGAAGGTTTTGTGATGAAACAGTTTTCGATATATATAAAACCGACAGGAACATTTTCGACAGCAAGAAGACTTGTCAAAAAATTATCTTCGTTGATTCCTGACGGTGGTCTGGTATCGTTTATGTATGTTACCGACAGGCAATTTGCACTTGTAGAAAATTTCATTGGAGATATGCCAACGACAAATGAGGAAATAATCAGACATCAGCAGGAACAATTAACATTGTTTTAGTTGATGAAATTCATTATAGGCAGGTACAGAGATTTTTCCTGCTCCGCATAAACCCTGCTAAGGGAAGAGGCAATTTTGTGCATAACCTGATTAGGGGTAGTCGTTATGCGTTCAGTTTTGATTGATTTATCAAGCAGGCTTACAAGTCTTGTTTTATTTTCAGTATCCAACTCAAACAGGCCGTCTTTGAAAAACATTTCATAAACTTCTATGTCGACAAAAGGCCTGAATGGTTCTATTAAATCATCAACTAGCGGCATCGAATTGTTTGGATTACAATGTTTTATGCCTATGCTCGGGTTAAGGCCATATGACACAACCGCTCTTGCGACAGCACTGCGAAATACAATATAGCCATAGTTTAGCAGAGTATTTATGCCGGGCTGATTTCTGTCCCTAATAAAATCTGTGCCGAAAATTTCAGCAAAATAATGCCTGGCTGCCTGACCTTCGCAATTGGTAACATCATCTGATTTTACTTCTTTGGCAAGATTCAGGATGTATTGGTATTTTTTATTTAGTGTTTTTAGGACCATTGCCTGCTGTGTAATTTTAGCGATTACAATAGATTTCCAAAGCTGCTTATTAAGAGGTTTTTTCGTTTGAGCCTGAACCATCATACGTCTGCTTTGATGAAAATAACCATCGAATGGCAAAACGATACTTTTTGGGATATGTTTTTTGTCGCAGAATATTACAGGTATGTTTCTTTCGGCAAATTCCGTCATCACATTATGCGTATAACATAGATCGTAGGCATTGAATATTACGGCCTGAATATCGTCGAAAGCGACAGAGCCGATTTTTTTATCTTTTTCATAGACGCCAAGTAACCCCCTATCTTTTTTAAGAAAACGATTTAACCCTGTGATTTCTATTATTCTGCCGCAATGATATTTATTCATTTACTCCTCAATACTTCATACGGTTAAAAACCATTTTTTTTGAGTTAAAAACGCGGTAACTCCTTTAATTTAAAAGACTTCTCGCAGTGGTATTGTATTTGAGATTGCTTGAACTGTCAACTATAACTGAAAGTGCGATGGCCTGTTGAAAGCACAAATTGTATTTGAGATTGCTTGAACTGTCAACTATAACGGAATGCTTTCCGGCTCGTGGCTGCCGATGATTGTATTTGAGATTGCTTGAACTGTCAACTATAACCATCTTCGCTGTCGGCTGCGATTACAAGGATTGTATTTGAGATTGCTTGAACTGTCAACTATAACTTGAACATCAACGGCTTCGCCGATGCCAGAATTGTATTTGAGATTGCTTGAACTGTCAACTATAACTGCCTGTCAATCCGATTTGATTCGCTAACAATTGTATTTGAGATTGCTTGAACTGTCAACTATAACTAATCAGCCATGTCTTTTCGCCTATTATTATTGTATTTGAGATTGCTTGAACTGTCAACTATAACAACAGCTATACAAAAGAGTCTGGGATAAGGATTGTATTTGAGATTGCTTGAACTGTCAACTATAACAATATGAAGTCTCTGCTTCGGCAAGTTCTATTGTATTTGAGATTGCTTGAACTGTCAACTATAACAAGGTCATTCTCGGTATTATTCGAGATTATATTGTATTTGAGATTGCTTGAACTGTCAACTATAACCTTTGAGGGTCATACCATACAGGCGTTTAAAATTGTATTTGAGATTGCTTGAACTGTCAACTATAACCTTGCAAGCCGTTCAAAGGCTATATTGCAGATTGTATTTGAGATTGCTTGAACTGTCAACTATAACTAAGGCAGGGTCGATTCCTTTTGCGGCTAAATTGTATTTGAGATTGCTTGAACTGTCAACTATAACACACTCGCGCACCTCGGCCGGACCCGCCGCATTGTATTTGAGATTGCTTGAACTGTCAACTATAACCCATCTTTTTCGCTGGTCGGTGTTCTGCATATTGTATTTGAGATTGCTTGAACTGTCAACTATAACTCTTGTTTTACGGCCTCGATGCAGATTTGCATTGTATTTGAGATTGCTTGAACTGTCAACTATAACACGTATCGCAAGGTATAGCCGTTTTGTTTATTGTATTTGAGATTGCTTGAACTGTCAACTATAACGTGGACAATTATATCGTAGTGCCGTTTGATATTGTATTTGAGATTGCTTGAACTGTCAACTATAACGGTATTGTCCGTTTGCTCTTGTCCGTTTGCATTGTATTTGAGATTGCTTGAACTGTCAACTATAACAGGAGATAGTTAGGGGAAGTACCGGCGTTGATTGTATTTGAGATTGCTTGAACTGTCAACTATAACTGCATTGGCCTTGTCAAGCAAAAAATTAAATTGTATTTGAGATTGCTTGAACTGTCAACTATAACATAATCGACATCGCCTGGCAAGCTGACCCTGTATTGTATTTGAGATTGCTTGAACTGTCAACTATAACGAAGACTGTGCGGAGATGCGACCGGGCTCATTGTATTTGAGATTGCTTGAACTGTCAACTATAACCAGAGCGATTCCGTCTCGGTAATCAGGGTGATTGTATTTGAGATTGCTTGAACTGTCAACTATAACCACATTGTTAATAACTTAAAAGAACAATAATTGTATTTGAGATTGCTTGAACTGTCAACTATAACTACTTCGGTTCGCATAAGTCGGCCATCAGTGTAACTAATCCCGACCTGATGTCAATTCACAACGAAAACAGTTATGTCCACAAGAGAAAATAAACTATGGCGAGGGGCGATTTATTTACGAAAAACGCAGGAGCGAGACGGGGGGGGCGCAAAAGTATAGGCGAATTTCAGAATTTGGAATACGACGGTACACAAGGTAAAAGCCCCAGTTAACCGGCTGCGGTTATTTTTTGAGCCAATCAGTGATGTGTTTTGCGAGGAGTTTTGGGTCCTGCTGTTTTAGGATGTGGCCGGCGATTTGGTCCTTGATTTTGAGTTTTTTCAGGTACGAGGCGACCTGCTTCCAGAGTTTAGCCTTTTTGTTGGGGTCTGATGCGAGGTAGATTTCGGTTACAAGCTCCTGCAGCCTTGCGAGGGCGATTTTATCCAAATTGTCATAATAGTTTTTTATGACGTTTTTTTGGTAGCCGCTAAAATTGTTTGGCATAAATACTGTTCCTGTCCGAAGGTTTTGTACGATAATAACTTATATAACCGTTATATCAATGCTGATATTGAGGTTTTTTGCGGATTTATGGCTGGATTTATCGAGAGTTGCGGCTATAATCACAACGATTAAACGGATTTAATGGGAAACTATGCGTAAACGATTGAACTGTCTGCTGTTAGTGCTTGTTTTTTGCGCGATGGGGATATCGGCGTTTGACGAGCGCGGGACGCAGTTTTTCGGGGCTGAAGACCTTCATCTTCGCGGCGGAACGATGACGACATATCGGGCCGGCGATGGAGAACATATTCTTGTATTCCGAAACGGGTTCGACCTTGTGCTCGGCGATAACAGACTCAAGAGCGAACAGGCGGTAGTGCGGCTTGTTCAGAATGTTGTCGAATACAGCGGAGTAAGGCATATCGATTATAAGGCGACGGTTTATCTTCAGGATAAGGCTTCGATGAAGACAGGAGCCGGCGCGAAGACTTCGGGTATTGATGTGAGCGAGGCGGTGGTAGATGGGGCGGAGTCGCTTGTGGCGGAGTTCAGGATTTCGGGTGAGGTATTCGCTACCGCTGACAGCAGAGCCGAAGAAGACCCGCGGACAAGTTTGCTTTACCGCAACGCACTTGTCGCGACCGGACAGATAAAAATTGCTCCCGATGTCGGCAAGCCTGATGAGCGGACGGTCATTGTTCGGCAGCAAAAGGAAATAGAAGAAGCGGAAAAGCCGAATATTTTGGAAAGGGTTTTCGGGCGGGACAAGACGGGGCAGTCGGCTCAGACGCCGAGCGTGTCGGCGGTAACAGGAGCGCCTTTGGCGCCGGCGCCGAAATTTCAATATCCGGTCAATATAAGCAGCGCAACGGAAACGCCCGTGAGGGTTACCAACGAGATACTGCCGGACGAGACGAGCGTCGCGACGATACTGAACAGATTTTATCTGTGGCAAAAACAGGATGAGCTGGGCAGGCTGCTTGAGTTTCAGGCGGACAGCGCGGTGATTTTCTATACGCGGAGGACGGCGGATAAGGAAGATACGGATGTTTTGCCTGCCAGTACGGTTAAGGCGGCGTATTTCTGCGGCGGGGTTGTGATGACGGAGGGGAACCGGACGATTCGGGCTGATGAGGTTTATTACGATTTTCAGAGCAAACAGGCGCTGGCGGTCAATACGGTTATGCGGACATTCGAGCCTGAACGGGGGGTGCCGATTTATGTCAAGGCGGCCAAGCTGCGGCAGGTTGCGGAGCATAAATTCGCGGGCAACGACGTTACGGTTACCAACAGCGAATTTTATGTGCCGAGTATTTCAGCGACGGCATCGGAAGTTTATATAGTCGATAGAACCGCCATCGACCGGCAGACGGGAATGCTCGGCGGACATAGTTATGATATTATGATGAAGAAGGTCAAGATGAAGCTTGACGGGCGGACGATATTTTACTGGCCGATGATGAGGGGAAATTTCGAGGTGCCCGACCTTCCGCTGAGAAAATTGCAGTTCAGCAGGGACAAGACGTTCGGGACAGCGGTGGAAAGCGAATGGTATCTTGCGAAGGTTCTGGGGCTTCGCGAACCGGCGGGCGTGGATTCGCGGCTTATGATAGACAGCTATTCGAAGCGCGGTTTGGGGATTGGAGCCGATATATCTTATACGCGGAACGATTATTTCGGGAATATTAACGGATATATAATAGACGATAAAGGCAAAGACGACCTCGGCAGGAACAGAAAAAATGTCGAACATAAGGAGTCTTTGCGCGGGATGTTTAATTTTCATCACAGGCATTTTCTGCCTTATCACTGGCAGCTTACGCTGGAGACGAGCTATATTTCTGACGAGCATTATCTCGAGGCGTTTAACCGCGAAGAATACTTCAGCGGCAGGGGCAGAGATACGATTATGCACCTTAAGTGGCTGAAGGATAACCGTGCGTTTTCGATACTTGGCAACTGGCGGATAAACGATTTTGCCGACCAGCTCGAAGAACTGCCTACGCTGCAATACCACTTGACCGGCGAATCTTTGTTTAACGATAGATTCACATTTTACAGTGACAGCATTGCCGGCCGATACCGGCAGCGCATCGGCAAAGACCATAATTTGACAATATCGACAGAGACATTCACGTTCGGCTCAACTCGGGCCGAGCTCGAAATGCCGCTTAAATTCACCAAAGGCAATGTTGTGCCGTTCATAGCAGGCACGTTCGGATACGACGACAGAGGCGGATTCAGCAGAGGCAAGGCTATCGGAACGAGCAGCCAAAGCGGCGATAGAGAAGTTTATATCGGTCAGGCGGGAGTGCGGGCATCGACACAGTACTGGAAGCATTTCGATGTCCGCTCGAAGTTCTGGGATGTTAACGGCATTCGTCATATAGTAAAGCCTTATTTGAACGCATCGGTATTTACCGAGAGTGCCGAGGAAGTAAAGCAAAGAGACGTATTCAGTTTCGGAGTTTTGCAGCGGTGGCAGACGAAGCGCGGAAGCGGCGAAAAGAGCAGGGTGCTTGACTGGATGCGGCTGAACCTCGAATACTCAGCGGTGAGCGACGATACAGATATAAAGAGAGCGGACAGGGTGCTGTGGAATAATTCGTTTGCGCCGCTATCGAATATACTTGCGCCTGATATATTCTTCGGCGATTTGACGGGGTACCGGACGTTCGAGACATTCGGGCCGCAGCGGGACAGCTTCAACGCGGATTATATCTGGCGACTGAGCGATACGACGGCGATACTGAGCGATTTGAATTACGATGTGAAAGACAATGCGATAGAGCAGTTCAATATAGGACTGTCGCGTCTTGTTTGGCCGAACCTAAGCTATTATATCGGCACACGATACAAAAGAAGCATAGAAATTGACGGCGAAAAAGGGTCGAACGCATTGACTTTTGCCGTTACTTACAGATTGAGCCCGCGATATACGATCAGTTTCGCCCATCAATATGATTTGGAGCGCGACGGAACAATAACTACGCAGGTTTCGTTAATCAGACGTTATCACCGTCTTTACTACGGGCTGACCTACGGCATAGACGAATCACTTGACAGGCGCACTATAATGTTTAGTATATGGCCGGAAGGACTGGGCGAGCTGGGCTTCGGCTCAAGGTCGCTGGTTGGGCTGGAAACCCCGAAGGAACGGAATTATTAATCCAAAAAAGACAGTTAAAAGAGCGGTTTTTTTGTGCCGTTAATTTGACAAAAGTGTACTAAAATAGTCTTCAATTTTTTTAAATTAAGGAAGGTATTGTTATGGCTTTAGTTACGACAGAAAAGATGTTCCAAATGGCCTATAAGAACGGCTACGCAGTCGGGGCGTTTAACGTCAATAATATGGAAATTACGCAGGGTATCGTAGAGGCGATTGCCGAGAAGAAGGCGCCGCTGATTCTACAGATATCTCGCGGGGCAAGACAGTACGCAAGTATGAGCTATCTGCGTGCGATTATCGACGTAGCGGTTGCGGAAAATCCGGATATACCGATTTGTATGCACCTCGACCACGGAGATACTTTCGAGGTCTGCAAACAGTGCGTTGATGACGGATTTACATCGGTGATGGTTGACGCATCGCACCATCCATTCGAGGAAAACATCAAAATCACAAAACAAGTCGTCGAATACGCTCACGCTCACGGGGTAGTGGTGGAAGCGGAGCTGGGCCAGTTAGGCGGTATCGAAGAAGATGTTGTCGGGGTGAGCCACGATGACGTTTCCAAACATCTGACGGACCCGAACCAGGCGATAGAGTTCGTTGAAAAGAGCGGCTGCGATTCACTGGCGGTGGCGTGCGGGACGAGCCACGGGGCTTATAAGTTCAAGTCCGAGCCGAAACTCGCTTTCGACGTTATACAAAAAGTTGCCGACAAGCTGGGCGGATATCCTCTGGTAATGCACGGTTCGAGCAGCGTTTTGAAAGAGTTCAAAGACCTGATTAACAAGTACGGCGGCAAGATGCCCGACGCGATGGGCGTGCCGGAAGCGGCGATAACGAAGGCATCGAAAATGGCGGTGTGCAAGGTGAATATCGATACCGACCTTCGAATGGCGATGACGGCGAAGATTCGGCAGGTATTCGCGGAAAAGCCTGCGGAGTTCGACCCGCGAAAATATCTTGGCCCGGCAAGAGATGCGATAAAGGCAATGGTGCTGCACAAATTAGATATTCTGGGCTGCAGCGGCAAAGCGGCAGAATGCCTGTAAAAAAAGATATACTGAAAAGGAAGTAAAGAGGTAAAGAAGCAAGGAAGTAAGGGAAAAACCAAACAGGCCTGTTTCCTTACGACCTTACATCCTTATTTCCTTACTTCCTTGTTTTTTTGAGAAAAGCACAGATGAAAAGATTTACAGCATTTATTTTAGTATTATTTCTTTCGAGCGGTATGGCGTTTTCGATGTCTGTTCCGGTACAGAAGCCGTCTCAGGAGCAGGCTGTTGGGAAACCGGACGGCGATAAGACGGATTTGCTGAAGACGGCGATACAGGAGATATACAAAGGCGATTTCGGCGCTGCCGAAGAGATAATCAAACAGACGGGGTCGAATGTATCTGCCGCAAAGGCGATTCTGGAGATAATTTCGCAGTATAATAAGATAGCCGAGTCGAGACAGCAGGCAAAAAAACAGGCTTACGAGGAGAAATTGGCGGAGCTTGAAAAGTTTCGACAGCAAGCGGAAGTAAATGAGCCTAATGTTGTCGATATATTTTCGACGATAGTCCGACTACAGGAAACGGCAGATGGGAACGACAAGGCAAAGATTTTAGAAGATGCGTTTGTAAAAGATACGATTGCGCGGGCTCAAAAAACAGCCGCTGAGTATGAAGTGAAAGGCGAATGGGTCGATGCACTGCTTTACTGCTATAGCTGGCTGGCCGTTCTCGACCCGAATAACAAAGAATATACCGACAAGAAAGAAGAACTCGAAGAAAAGGCGGTTATTAAGGCGTCGCTGACGGATAGTCCCTGCGAAAGCAGTTTTGAGCGGTACGATAAGATAAAGCCTGAAATATTTATCCGCAGTCTGGATGTTCTCGAATACAGTTATGTCGAGCCTTTCTATTACAGCAGTATGGCCGATAAGGCAATTCAGCGCTGCCGGCATCTTGCGGAGGTTTTACGTCTTTCGGATAATTTCGATGCGAATTCTTTTAAGGTTCAGTTCGAGAAATCTCAGCTCCCGCAATTTATATCCGGTTTGTCATCGCTCGAAAAAGAATATAAAGGCGGAGCGGTAAGTTTTTTGAGCAGGGACCAGTTTGTCAGGACGTTCAGGCATATATTGGCTCTTAATTCTGCGACGGTGAAACTGTCCGAGCAGATTGTGATATGGCATTTTGCGGACGCCTGTTTCAATACGCTCGACCCGCATACGATGCTGGTATGGCCCAAACAGGTCGAGGATTTCGAGAAGAATTTGACGAACGAGTTTACGGGAATCGGCGTCGAGATATCCAAACAGGACGGATTATTGAAGGCGGTGAGTCTTGTGCCCGATACACCTGCGTACAATTCCGGACTTGATGCGGGCGATATAATAGAAGCTGTGAATGGTGAAAGCACAAAAGAGATGTCAATCACCTGCGCGGTGAGCAAGATTACCGGTCCTGCGGGTACGAAAGTAAAACTTACAGTTCGGCGGCCTGACGAGGAAAAGAGCAGAGAGATAGAGATTACCCGCGCCAAGATTATAGTTCCGACGACGCGCGGCTGGTGCCGGGACGATAACGGGAACTGGCTGTATTTTGTGGACGATAAAGAAAAGATAGGCTATGTCCGCATCACCCAGTTTTCAGCTAATACGACACAAGACCTTGACCGGATTCTGACACAACTCGAAATCGCAGGAATGAAGTCGCTGATACTCGATTTGAGGTATAACAGCGGCGGCTATCTGCAAAGCGCAGTAGAGATATCTGATTTGTTCGTAGAGAAAGGGACGATTGTAAGTACACAGCCGCGAGTTGGTATGCCGACGTGGGAGTCGGCCAAGAAGAGAGGGACACATCCGGAATATCCGATTGTGATACTGATAAATTCGGGCTCGGCGAGCGCATCTGAAATTGTCGGCGGCGCTCTTGCGGACAAGACGTTTTCGCGGGCGGTTCTTGTGGGCGAGCAAAGCTACGGCAAAGGCAGCGTTCAGACGATAACATCTTATCCCGGCGGCGGGGCACAGCTTAAATATACGATGGCGTATTATCATTTGCCGTCGGGCCAGCGTGTAAACGACCGTCATTCTGCGGAAAAGCTGGGCAAAAAAGACTGGGGGATTATGCCCGATATAAAAATCGAATTGAGCCGGGACGAGATTAAAAAGAGACTTGATACGGAGCGTGATAATGATATTTTAGCGGCGGCGAATCACGACCAGAATAAACAAAAGCTGATAAGACATAACCTTGCCGAGACGCTGGACGCCGATAGTCAGCTTGCGAGCGGGATACTTGTCGCAAAGACGAAAATAATTGAGTTGGGACTTAACTAATGGCTAATGCGGAAGATGTAAATAAACTCGAACAGCAGCGAAGAGAAAAACTCGAACGGATAAAACAGCTCGGCGTTGACCCATACGGCGGCAGATTCGATAATGCCGAATCGGCGCAGTTGGTCAGGGCCAGGTTCGATGAAAAGGCCGAGGGGCAAAGGGCGATATGCGCGGGCAGGATAGTTCTGCTCCGCGATATCGGCAAACTGATATTTATAACTCTGCGGGACAGCAGCGGTACGATTCAATTAGGCTTGAGCAAGAAACTTCTCGAAAGCCAATGGGAATTGATAAAACTGATTGAACTGGGCGATACAATCGGGGCCGAGGGGCAACTCGGACTTACGAAAACGGGCGAGCTGACGATATGGAGCGAGAAGATTACGCTGCTTTGCAAGTCGCTTTTGCAGCCGCCGGAGAAATTTCACGGCCTTGCGGATACGGAATTGAGATACCGCCAGCGATATGTTGACCTTTGGGCAAATCCGGAAGTGATGGAGCGGTTCAAAAAACGGCTTGCGATAATGTCAACGATTAGAAGTTTTCTGCAGGAAAAAGGATTTTACGAAGTTGAGACGCCGATGATGCAGACAATTGCGGGCGGAGCGGCGGCGAAACCGTTTATTACACATCATAATGCGCTGAATATAGATTTGTATCTGCGGATTGCGCCGGAATTGTTTTTGAAAAGACTGCTGGTCGGCGGAATGGAAAAGGTTTTCGAGGTGAACCGTAATTTCCGCAATGAGGGGCTTAGCCCGCGGCATAATCCCGAATTTACGATGATGGAAATTTATCAGGCTTACGCGGACTATAATATAATGATGGAACTGACCGAGTTGCTGATAGGCGAGCTGGTCGAGAAACACTGCGAAGGGACGAAGATTCAGTTTGGCGAGTACGAAGTCGATTTTTCGAGGCCGTGGAAGAGGATTCCTTATTCGGAACTTTTTAATAAATACTGCGGGTGCGATATCGGCGATATTGCGGCGGTTCGTAAAAATGCGAAGGCCGCGGGTATCGAAGAATCGAAAATGGACGATGAAGTCGTTATAAATAAACTTTTCGAGGAAAAAGTCGAATCGAATCTTATCAATCCGACATTCGTAATTGATTATCCGGGCAGGCTGTGTCCGCTGACAAAGCGGAGCAAGGCAAATCCGGAATTGGCGGAGCGGTTCGAGCTTTATATAGGCACGATAGAGATTGCCAACGCCTATACGGAATTAAACGACCCGCAGGTTCAGTACGAGAATTTTACCTCTCAGGTAAAAGGCGCCGGCGAAGATGAAAATACTTTCCGCAGTCTCGATGAGGATTTTGTAAACGCGCTTAAATACGGGATGCCTCCGGCGGGCGGACTGGGTATCGGAATCGACAGACTTATTATGCTGCTGACCGGCACGACGAATATAAGAGACGTAATCCTGTTTCCGTTATTGAAGCCGGGAAAATAACCGGCAGGACGGAGTAAATGATAAAATTTTTCCTCGCATTTCGGTATTTAAGAAAGAGGAAGATTGTTTTTCTAAGCATCGCGGCGGTTGCGCTTTCGACGGCACTGCTGGTTACGGTGGCAAGTCTTTTTACGGCGTTCATCGGGGCAATCGAACTGAGCGCATCGGAATACCTCGGCGATATCGTTCTTGAACCTCCATCAAGATTTTCGAGCTATGATGTTCTGATTGAAAAACTGAATGCATCGGCAGAAATCGATTCTGCTACGCCGATACTTTCCACGAGCGGCCTTGTGCATCTGGGGCCGGGGAACGTCAAAGCGGTTAATATTTGGGGGATTGAGCCGGCGAGCCGAAGCCGAGTTACGAATTTCAAGAGCAGTCTGCTGAGGCAGAAATCGTCGGATTCTGCGCCGCGATTCGAATACGGCGAAAGTAAGGATATACCGATTTTCATAGGTATCGCGGTTATATCAGAGCCTGATGTGAAAACAGACCGGTACGATTTTTCCGCTGCCGAGGGTTTGGTCGGGCAAAAGGCGGTGATAACAATCGGTACGACCGAAGAAGAGAGCGGCGAGTTAGTGAGTCTTTCGCGTGCCCGTTCGGCGGGGCTGGTTATTTCGGATATAGTTTTTACGGCGGCGTACGATATCGACAAGAAATTTGTTTTTATGCCGATAGAAAATTTGGCATCTCTTATGTTCGGCTCGAATCAGCAGAATAAAACAGCGGATGTGATTCATATTAAATGCGCCGACGGGGTAAATCCGAGAGGGGCAATCGAGACGGTTCGGCAGATATGGATGCAGTTCGCATCGGACGAGCTTGATTGGCCGCCGGTTATTGCCGGCCAGGCGGAGGTTGTCACCGCGGTCGCAAAACAGGCGCAATACACAGCCGAGCTTCGCAAGCAAATGGGAGTTCTGCTCGTAGTGTTCGGGATTATAAGCGCGGGTATCGTGGTGCTTATATTCTGTATTTTCTATATGATAGTCAGGGCCAAGCAGAAAGACCTCGCTATAATAAAATCCATCGGCGGCTCGGCGGGCGATATAACCTCCATATTTTTGCTGTTCGGCTCTTTGGTCGGGCTTGTCGGGGCGGCGGCAGGAGTGCTTGTCGGGTTTATTATTACCGCCAATGTGAATACAATCGAACAGTTCGTAAGCAGGCTGTTCGGCCTGAAACTCTGGAGCAGCAGCGTTTATATGTTTACGAAGATTCCGAACCATTTCGACTGGTTCTGGGCGGCATCGTTTTTTGTCGCGGCGGTGGCGGCTTCGGTTCTCGGGGCCTTTTTGCCTTCGATAATCGCGGCAAAGACGTCGCCGGTAAAACTTCTAAGGTACGAGTAAAAAAAATAAAAACTAAAAAATAAAAATTATGGAACGGCCTTCGGCCATATAGTTTTTAACTTTAAGTTATATAAGAATAAAATGTACGATGTAATATTACCTTTTAAATTGTTCAAGAGCAGCAGGCTGACGATACTTGCGGTGCTGGCGGTGGCGGTGAGCGTTTTTATCGTGATTGTCGTAATGACAGTAATGAACGGCCTGACGGCGGATTTTATAGATAAAAATCAGGCTTTCTTTTCCGATTGTATCGTTTCGACGGATTCGCTGGTTGGGTTCGGCCATTATGACGAATTTATAACGGATTTACGAGCGAGCGATTTTGTCGAGAGCGTCTCGCCGGTGATAAACACGTTCGGGCTTGTCAAATCGGAATCTTCCGGCAGAAACGCTGCGCTTATTCTTATGGGGATTGTACCGGAAACTCATATAACGACAACGGATTTTGCGCAGAGTTTATATTACCAAAGGGAAAATCCGCTGCTTGCTTTTTCGCCATCTTATAATCGACAATTGCCGGGCTGCGTAATCGGCGTTGACCTTCTCGTCGAGCGCGACCAGTGGGGCAATTATATGCAGTGGCCTTATCTGCCGCGATGGTCTTATGGGATTACCTGTTTTCCGCTGACGCCGAAAGGCACGCTCGTCAAGACGGGCATTTCGGTCTCGGCCAATACGAAGGCATTTTATTACAGCGATAATTCAAATACCGGCCTTGCGAAAATCGACAGCACGATGGTTTATCTGCCTTTCGAGCAATTGCAGTCTTTGACGGGAATGGACATAGGACAAAAGAGAACCAGCGCGATATTTGTAAAATTCAAAAAAGGAGTCAATACTGACAAATCTGTCGAAAAAACGACTGCTTTATGGGAAGAATTTATCGAACAAAAATCAGACTCGGAAGTTTCGGGCCTTTTTAAGACTGTAAACGTGCAGGATTTCAGGAGTTACCGCAGGGAGACGATTGCGCCGATGGAAAAGGAAAGGGCGATGCTGCTGATGCTTTTTCTGCTTGTCGGGCTGATTACGGTCTTTATTATTTTCGTGGTTTTTTATATGATTGTCGGGGCCAAGAACAAAGACATCGGCATCCTGAAAAGCGTCGGCGCCTCCGGTTTCGGCATTATGCGGGTTTTTCTGCGATACGCGGTGTTAATCGGTATTGTCGGCGCGGTTGTCGGAATTTGTTGTGCGCTGATATTTTTGGATAATATTAACAGCCTTGAAAACTGGCTGTACGATAAGTTCGGTTTTCAGATGTGGAACCGTGAGATTTACGCCATCGGCGAGATACCGAGCCGGCCGGGCATCGCTTTGCCGATTCAAACGGCGGCGGCGGCAATCGCGGCTTGTCTGCTCGGCGCAATGCTGCCGACGATGAGGGCCGCGAGGCAAAACTGTGTAGATGTTCTGCGAGTGAATCAGATATAACTAAACCGCTAAACGGTTGCGGTTGCGAAGCTCGTTTCGGTTGCGTCAATCGGCAACGTAAAGCAGAGCAACTTGAAGGTAAATGGATGAATATGGGAAATAATAATCATATATTGACTTGTAAAGGGATTTTTAAATCTTACCCGATGGGTGCCACTCGTCTTGATGTTCTCAAGGGCATAGACCTTAATGTCGGCATAGGAGAATTTGTGGCCGTCAAGGGCGTTTCGGGCAGCGGAAAAAGCACACTTTTGCATATATTGGGCGCGCTGGATAAGCCCGATAAAGGCGACGTTTTTTTCGAAGGGAAAAAGCTTTCGGCCTTTAGCGGCAAAAAAATCAACGAATTTCGGAATAGAAAAATAGGTTTTGTATTTCAGTTTTACCATTTGCTTGACGAATTAACAGTGCTGCAGAATGTTCTGCTTGCCCCGATGGTACGGGCTGGTGCGTTCGGCTGGCTGGTCGGTTCGGCGAAAGCGAAAAAGAACGCTTTGCAGCTTTTAGGAGAGCTGGGTCTTTCCGAAAGAGTCGAGCATCGGCCTTATCAGCTTTCCGGCGGCGAACGGCAAAGGGTCGCAATCGCCAGAGCGATGATAAACGAGCCGGACGTGATACTGGCCGATGAGCCGACGGGAAACCTTGACTCTGAGACTGGAAATGGTATCTTAAGAATCTTTGAAAAACTGCACAGCGCCGGCCAAACGATAGTAATGGTTACTCACGATGACCGGATAGCTCAAAAAGCCTCGAGGGTAATAAGACTTATCGACGGCAAAGTCGCCCCGGGGTAGAATTCGCGGAGTTTTTATGGCTTTAAAAATCTGGATGAACGACAGGCTCGTAGATGAAAAAGACGCCAAGGTGAGCGTTTTCGACCATGGTCTTCTTTACGGAGACGGTGTTTTCGAGGGTATTCGCGTTTACAGCTCGAAGATATTCGAACTTGACGCTCATCTTAAAAGGCTCTACGAGTCGGCAAAGGTAATCCGGCTTGATGTCGGTATGACAATCGCTAAACTTGCCGATGCGGTCGGGCAGACCGTCAAGGCGAATAATATCGTTGACGGATATATTCGTCTTATCGTAACCAGAGGCGTCGGATGTCTGGGGATTAATCCGTTTGTCTGTGAACGGGCGCAGATAATCATTATCGCCGACAGTATTCAGTTATATCCTGAAGAGCTTTACGAAAAAGGTCTGAAAGTTATCAGCGCCTGCACTATGCGTACGCATCCTCTTTCGCTGCCTCCGCAGGTAAAGAGCCTGAACTATCTGAACAATATTCTTGCCAAGATCGAGGCCATCGACGCGGGCGTTCCCGAAGCGATAATGTATAACCATTTGGGCTACGTTGCCGAGGCGTCGGGCGATAATATTTTTATGGTTAAGAACGGCGCTGTTTATTCTCCGCCGATACAGGCGGGTTCTCTCGAAGGCGTTACGAGGGCGGTAGTTATGCGTCTTGCGGCGAAGGAAAAAATCGCGGTGTTCGAGCAGAACCTGACACGGTTCGACCTTTACGTTGCGGACGAGCTTTTTCTGACCGGCACGGCGGCGGAGGTTATCGGCGTCGTTGAAATTGACGGCAGAGAGATTTCCGGCGGAAAGCCCGGTAAAATCACGCATCTTCTGCGCAAAAAATTCTTCGATTACGCACACGGCCGCTCGAAATAAGATGACGGCACACAATCCATCTTCTGTTTCTGATATGCTCATAGCCGATGAGCTTGTTCGGGTGCGGAAATTTCTGTCCGAAAAACTCGATTGTTCCGATGAAAGGCTTTCGTCATTTATCGATTATCTCAAACACAGGCAGGGCAAAATGCTCCGCGCCTCTGTTGTGCTTTTGGGCGGCAGACTGTCCGGAGATATAACCGAACTGCATATCGAAGTCGCCGCGGTTGTGGAGATGATTCACGCCGCTACGCTGCTGCACGACGATGTGATAGATAACAGCCATTCGCGCAGAGGCGATAAGACGGCGAATAATCTTTGGGGCGCGAATTTGGCCGTACTGCTCGGCGATTATCTTTTGAGCAAGGCGTTTTTGACGATGGAGTCTCTGCAAAGAAGCGATGTTAACCGGATACTTACCGATACGGCGGCGACAATCTGCCAGGGCGAGATGCTGCAGAACACACTGCGTGGCGAATCTGTCATCGGCGTTGAAGAATATCTCGAAGTCATAGAAAAAAAGACAGCGGTATTTTTCGCCAACTGCGCCCTGCTCGGCGCAATCATATCCGGAGCCGATGATGATGCCTGTGAGGCGTTATATAATTTTGGTCTTAATCTCGGTATGGCTTTTCAGATAAACGACGATTTAATCGATATTGTCGGCAAAGAAGACCAGACGGGCAAGACCGGCGGCAGGGACGTGGAGAATAAGATTTTGACTCTGCCCGCCATTAAAAGCGTTGATTTTGCAAAATCCCAAATTGTTCATTACCGCCAAAAGGCCGTTTCATCACTTGAGCGGTTCGGCGATGAGCCTGCCGCTTGCGGCCTGAAAGAGCTGGCGGATTCGGCGACACAATTGCCTGCTTAACAGGCCGGATTTTTCTTTACCCGCAACCATCATTATGCCAGAATATCCTTATTGATTTTGTGGAGGTGTAAAAATGAGAACGCTATTTTCAATTCTGACAATTCTTTTTGTTTCGAGCAGCCTTTTCGCGGAGGATAGTTCCACAGCGGTTACGGTCTATAATAGTAATTTCGGCGTGGTAAAAGAGCAGCGGCCGATAGTTTTCGAGACGGGTCTTAATACGATAAGGTTTACCGATGTCGCATCGTCGATAGAGCCTGCGAGCGTGAGTTTTCGGTGTCTTTCGGCGCCGGGCAAAATCGCTATTCTCGAACAGAATTACGAATACGACCTTGTCGGGACATCGAGCCTGCTCAACCGCTATCTCGACAAGCCGATTGCCGTTTCCATTAAAGGCAGCGGAGCAGATGCCGGCAAAGAAGCCCAGGGCATTCTTCTGGCGGCAAGGGACAATAATCTGATAATCAAAAACAGCGAAGGTCTCATAGAAATAATTTCGCAGGACAGTATCGAAAACATTTCTCTTTCGCGGCTGCCGGATAATTTGGTTACGAGGCCTACGCTCATCTGGCTTGCGCAATCGGAAACTGCCGGCAGTCAGCAGTGCGAGGTTACATACACTACAACGAATATCGGCTGGAGCGCGGATTATTCGGCTATACTTAACGCCGATGAAAACGCCCTTGATATAAGCGGCTGGGTAACAATCGATAACAGAAGCGGGGCGACATATACAGACGCGGCGATAAAACTGATTGCCGGTGATGTGAGGCGCATCGAGGAATTTCGGCCTGTGAGAAGAGAGATGGATTTGGTTTACGCACAAGCCGCTGCGCCGGCGTTCGAGGAAAAGCCTTTTATGGAATATCACCTTTATACGCTCGGACGCAAAAGCACAATTAATAATAATCAAACCAAACAGATTGAATTTATTACTCCTGCCCTGAACGTTCCGGCCAAGAAGATATATCTTTACGAGCGTCAGAAAAAGAACGACAAGGTTCAGATAAAATTCGAGTTTGAAAACAAAAAAGCAAACGGTCTTGGCATCGCTTTGCCGAAGGGCAAGGTTCGCGTCTTTAAGAAAGATACGGACGGTTCGCTCGAATTTGTCGGCGAGGACTTAATCGACCATACGCCGAAAGACGAGAAAATTTCGCTTTATATCGGCGATGTCTTCGATATCGCGGTTGAGTATAAACTTCTCGACAGCAGGGTTGAGAGAAGAATGCGCTGGGAGAAACATTTGATAGAGCTTCGGAACCGCAAGGATTCGGCAGTTACGATTTTTGTCGATGAGAAATTTCCGGCGTGGGCCAATTGGAAAATCGAAAGCTCAAGTCATTCTTACGAAAAGAGAGGCGCTTCGACGGTTCGCTTTACAGTTGAGATTGCGGCAAATGCCACAGCGGCGGTCGAATATTCCGTAACCCAGAAATGGTAAAAACGCAGCGATTGGCAAATTATTAAAGGCTTGCTAAAATCGCATTTTAGCGTAAAATCAGACACTTTCTAATTATTCCAAAGGGAAGCAAATTATGACGGAAGACGGCGTAGTCATCACGGGCAAGCATCCGGCGTGGCAGATACATAAGCGTCTGTATAACTGGGTTCTGCACTGGGCCGAGACGAAATACGGACTTGCCGCTCTTATCATTCTTGCGATAACAGAGCCGATATGCGTGCCTGTGCCGCTCGACGTTCTTGTGGTAGGGATGAGTCTTGGCAAACCGAAGAACGGCATCAAATATGGAATTACGGGCGCGATGTTTTCTGTGCTCGGAGGAACGATGGCTCTTCTTTTGGGAATGGCTATCGGCGGAGAAAACGTCGTCGCTGTATTTGATAAAATTCATCTTGGTCCGAAAGTTACTCTTGCTCTTGAGATGTATCAGAAATACGATTTTTGGGCGATTGCCGTTTCGTCGCTTACGCCTGTGCCGTATATGCTTTTTAGCTGGCTGGGAGGAATGGCGGAAGTGTCCATAGTGAAATTTGTGCTCGTGAGCATAGTGTTCAGAATAATGCGGTTCGGCGGCGAAGGCGCTTTGTTTTACTTTTTCGGGAAAAGAGCGGAACGATTCATCGAAAAACATTTCAATCTCGCTACCGTAATTGTTATAATACTTCTTGCTTTAGTTGCTTTTGCGATGAAAAAACTCGGGGCGGTATTCGCTCCTTAATATAATGACAGAAGACCAGAAAAAACAATTGCTTACAGTTGCCAGAAACGCGGTTGCTGCCGCGGCGGCAGGCAAAAAACTTCCAAAGCCGGCGTCTAACGATGCGGAACTTAACGCTCACTGCGGATGCTTTGTTACTTTGAAAAACAAAGGCGAGCTTCGCGGCTGTATCGGGCAGTTTATTTCCGATAAACCCCTCATAGAATTAGTAAATGATATGGCCATTGCGGCAACGACGGGAGATGCAAGATTTTTTGCCGACCGGATTACGCCAAAGGAAGTGGACGAGCTCGACATAGAAATTTCGGTTCTTTCTCCTTTAAAAAGAACCGACGACCCTTTGAGCCTGCGGCTCGGCGTTGATGGGATATACATAAAAAAAGGTTATGCAAGCGGCTGTTTCCTGCCGCAGGTCGCGACCGAGACCGGCTGGAGCAAAGAAGAATTTCTGTCGTACTGCTGCGCACATAAGGCGGGACTGAAGCCGGATGTGTGGAAGGACAAGGATACGGAGGTTTATTTATTCACCGCGGATATTATCGAAGAAGAAAAATAATGAAAAAAACACTGCTCGTAATATTTTTAATTTTTATTTTCAGCGGGGAAAGTTTATCTGCGGCCCGGAAAAAGCCGTCCGGCAACTCGAAACCTTCGCTGTCAACTGTTGACGGGCTGATTGAATACGTCAGGCCGCTGCCAGCGGTGCGGAATGTCGAAAGATGGGACAATCCGTACGGCGAAGGGCTGACAATCGAGACGCAGCATTATAAGATTCATACGACGCTGCTTGAGCCGCTGATGTTAAAGCAAATGCCTGCTTTTGTCGAAGCGGCGTGGCGGCAGTATCAGGCTCAGATTCCTGTTTCGGTCGAAAATCGCAGCGGGTTCGTTCTTTATCTTTTTAAAGACCGTGCGCAGTGGGAGCAGTTCACCAAGGAATTTACCGGCAATCAATGGCCTGTGTATAAGAAAATTAAGAAGGGCGCATATTTTCTTAAAGGCGCCTGCGTCGCGTATAACATCGGACGGAGCCGGACGTTCAGCGTAATCGGACACGAGGGCTGGCATCAGTTCGGCGACAAGTATCTTAAATACAGACTGCCGAGCTGGCTCGACGAAGGTATCGCGCAGCTTTTTGAAACGAGTGATTACGAGAACGGCCAGTTTGTTTTCAAGCCCGCGAAAAACTATGCGAAACTCGGCGCACTGAGGCTGGTTATGAAAGATAAGAAAATGATTCCGCTGCGGAATCTGATTGCGCTCAATCCGGGTGAAATCGTATTGTGGGAAGAGTCGGATATGGGCGTGATGGCGTTTTATGCACAGGCTTATGCGTTTGTTCGTTTTCTGCGTGAAGACGATTACGGCAAAAGGCTTGCCAATTATCATCAAATGCTGCTTGGGTCGCTTAACGGCACCTGGCCGATTGATGAAACAGAGGCGAAAATAGCGTCCGACAGGAATATTCCGCTTACCGCGCGGTGGAACAGCTATATCGCTCAAAAATTGTTCAATATCTATATAGGCCAGGATATCGAGCAAATTGAGCCGGAATATCAGCGTTTTTGCAGTAAAATCGTGTATCACATCAGAATAAAATAAATCGCAGGTTTATGGCCAGAGTCTGTCTTGAATCAGAGGGGATATTTTTATCTTGTGGCAAACAGGGGGGGGAGCTAAAATCACCCGTTTTAACCAGGGTAAAAATTTGTTCAGGTATAACCAATGGCAATGATATTGGAAAATTTCAGGGCGTTCGATATCCATCATTTAAATATGCTTTTAATGATCGGCGTAGCGATACTTTTCGGTACGTTCGGGGCCAGATTTTTTCAACGGCTGCATATACCGCAGATTGTCGGCTACATAGTCATAGGGCTTGTTTTGGGGCCGATGCTCGGCGTCATATCACAGCAGACGGTCGAAACATTCGAGCCGTTCAATCTTTTCGCGCTCGGAATTATCGGTTTTCTGATTGGCGGCGAGCTGAAAAAAGATATATTCGTCAAATACGGCAGGCAGGTATTCTACGTTCTGCTGTTCGAAGGAATAACCGCATTTTTAGCCGCGGCTGTGCTATGCACAGCGGTTTTATTGTTTGTTTTCGATTGGCACATTGCGGTCGCGGCCGGCGTTGTGTTCGGAGCGATATGCTCGGCGACAGACCCTGCCGCTACGACGGCGGTACTTTGGGAGTACAAAACCCGCGGGCCGCTGACAACAATGCTCACCACGATAGTCGCGCTTGACGATGCACTGGCGATGATGCTTTATATCGCAAGCGTAAGTATCGCCTCGGTGCTGACGGGCCAGCATAACGAGGGCGGCTTTGCGGCAATGGCAGGACACGCTGTTTATGAAATTGCCGGTTCGCTGGCTCTGGGCGTTCTAATCGGTCTGCTTTTGAAATGGATAATCAGGCAAATTGACGACAACGAGAAAATTCTCGTTTTTACTATCGGTTGTATTATCCTCGATATCGGTCTTGCGATGACGTTTAATTTTGACGTGATTTTATCGTCGATGGCATTCGGTGCGACACTGATAAATATTATGCCCCGGCGCAGCACGGCCAGTTTCGAGCTTATACACAAATTTTCGGCGCCGATTTATGTGCTGTTTTTCGTCATAATCGGTGCAAGAGTAAATATTTCAGCGGTAAGCTGGATTGTGCTCTTGACATCGGCGGCATATATTATCGGCTGTGTTGTCGGCAAGGCCGCCGGTTCGCACTGGGGGGCGAGGTATTCCAAAGCGGCGCCGGCTGTCAGAAAATATCTGGGGTTCTGTCTCTATCAGCAGGGCACAATCGCGATAGCATTATTAATTATGGCAACTACCCGTTTCGAAGGACAGATACGGGAGTTAATGGTAACGGTTATAATCATCGGCGTATTTCTCTTTCAGGTTGTCGGGCCGATTCTGGTAAAAATCGGCGTCAAAAGAGCGGGTGAAGTCGGTATGAATGTTACCGAAGAAGACCTGATTAAGCTGTACAAGGTTAAAGATGTTATGGAATCGAACCCTGCGACGATAAAAGAGGGTTTGCCGCTTGACGAAATTATCAATATTTTCAGCACTACCGACGGTTTGTATTATCCGGTTATAAACGAGCAGTCGCAGCTGAAAGGAATCATTTCGATAAGCAGTATTAAAGAGACTTTCGCCCAGCAGAACGTTACGAACTGGCTTTTGGCCTGCGATATTGCCCAGCCCGTACTCGACAAGACAACAGGTGATACTCCGCTTGCCGAGGCGCTTGAGCGGATACAGAAATACGGCCTCGAATTTCTACCCGTTGTTTCGGACGAAAATGACAAATTGGCCGGCATTGTCGATATCAAGACCGTCAATAGGAAAATCAGCGCGGAAGTCCTTAAAAAACGCGAAATAGCCGACAATGCCGCGACAGTTTGCATCTGAGCCCAATATCCAAAAAGAGGTTTTACTTATCCTGAAAAATCAGCATAATTAAGCCGAATTTACGGACTTTTCGGTTTTGTTTTATGACAAATTATAAATTTTCCAAAAAATCGAGAATTCACTCAAAGAACGACTTTAAAACCATTATGGATTATAAGTTGTTTAATAGAAACGAGTTAATGACGTTATATATGGCTCCTAAAAGCGGAGCTGAGCCAAGATTTGCGGTTTCTATAAGTTCTAAAATCGCCCCTGCGGCGGTCAGGAATCGGCTTAAAAGGCTCGCCAGAGAGGCATTCAGACTCAGTCGGGACGAAATAGCGGGGGAGTTTGACTATTTTATAATTTATTCCGCAAGGTTGTCGAAAAGGGCTGATTCTGATATAAATCCCGTTAGAGGCAAGAAATCAAAGATGTCTGGCGGTCGCAATAATCAGTCTGCCTCTAACAGGATAAAGAAAATTACCTTAAGCGAGGTAAAACAGGGATTTATCGCCCTTGCCGAGCATGGCCGGAGACGTTTTGAAAAAGAACGAAACAAATAAAATGGACAGTCTTATTCGGGAAATAATCGTTCTGCTGATAAGGCTTTATCAGTCGATTTTCAGCCCATTTTTTGGCGGTCAGTGCAGGTTTGTGCCGAGCTGCAGCGAATATGCTATCGAGGCGGTTCGTCATTTCGGTGCGGCAAAAGGAACATATATGGCAGTAAAACGTATTTTAAGGTGTCATCCTTTCGGCTCAGAGGGGTTCGACCCGCCGAGAAATGATTATGAAAAATAAAGAAAAATTAATATCGAGCGGCAAGGCAGCCAAACAAGCCGGCGTCTCGACACAGTCGCTGCAATATTATATAATGGTCGGACTTGTCAAGCCGACATCGACGAGCAAAACCAACAGAAGATTATTCGACGGCAAGGCAGTGGAAAGAATAAAGCTGATAAAGAAACTCAATAAATCGGGGTATCCGCTTCGTGCGATACGCGAACTTTTTCTCGAGGGCAGATAGGCAGATTTAAGGAACAGATGTATGAGCGATTACGATTATTTACAGCAGAGACGCAATATGATAGTGGGTGCGTTCGTAATTATCGGGATATGCATTTTCGCGTATATGGTTTTTCTGTTCGGCGAGCTGCCGGTCGTTACGGCCAAATTTACATCGTATAGCGTTCAGGTCAATTTTCCATCTGCGCCGGGAGTAGAGAAAAGTACGCCTGTGAAATATTGCGGCTACGATGTGGGTAGAGTAACATATGTTTCGCCGCCTCTTCCGTCCAAGGACGAACAAGGCAGATTTGTTCATCAGGTAGCGGTGAATTTGGCAATATCAAGAAATTATACGAGCATTCCTTCGAATGTAGAGGTGGAGCTTGTAAGGCGGGGACTCGGCAGCAGCTATATCGAACTGGTGTCGAAACCGATGGAGCCGAACGAGTTTAAGTCTCTCGAGCCTAAATTTCTAAAGCAGGGGATGGTTTTGCAGGGCAAAAACGGCTCGGCAAGCGAATTTCTGCCGAAGGGTCTGCAGGATAAGATGGACACACTTTTTATAAAGGTTACAACGCTGGTCGATAATGTAAACGCGATAGTGGGCGATGAGCAGAACAAAATCAACCTGAAAAACACGCTTGCGCATTTATCCAAAGCTACGGAAGAGTCCATTGCAACTCTGCAGCAGATAAAGGAATTTTCGCAGACAGGGCAGGAAAAGCTGACTTCTGTTTCCGATTCCGTTATGGCCACCAGCGAGGGGCTGGGCGAGGCGCTTATCGAAGTGCGAAGACTGCTGCATAAGATTAACGATGGCCAGGGCACCGTAGGAAAGCTGATTAATGACGACCAGTTATACGAAAATCTGCTCGACAGCAGCGAAGAGCTCAAAGCATCGCTCGAAAAGATGAAAAAACTTATGGACAAAACCAGCGAAAAAGGCATAAGGCTGAAAGTTTTTTAATCTTTTCTTTTCAGTGTTTCCGGAGGATGGGGCAAAAGCGCGATTACATAGATAAAATTTGTCCCTGTGTCGAGCCGCACCTATTGTTCTGTATTGTCTCAACCCAAAATTGTTTCGATTGATATTTACCAAATTGACTGTTTCTGATTTTGATTCAGCACAATAGGTGAAAGGCGAATTGTTTATGAATGGATTTTAGCGGGGGGATTAGTGCATATCGAACAAAGACTGCGTCTTAATGATTGTAACCTGGTCGGGATACGCGTGGAACGCGTGAATATGCAGCTCGTCCCTTCTTGCCTCAAAATCGATATAGCTGAACGGCTCAAGGCCGCCGATGGCAAGCTTGGGGAATTTTACGAATATGCCGCGATTGCGTGCGAACTTTTCAAGGTCGCTGTGGCTTTGACGATAAAGATTCGGACTCATCTTCTCGACCTGGAAATCGGTCATATAGCTGAGGCCCTTGGCGAGTGTGCATTTGTGATTTCTCTGGCCGGCGAATCTGAATCTTTCAATCAGACCTCTGCGCGGCAGAGGCTGAGTCGGGGCGCTGATGAGCTCGGACAGACAAAGGTCGTTGGCGAAAACGCTGACTACGTGCGAACCGCCCGTGGCCCAAATTAACGCTTCGTACTTGTCGGTCTTAATCGTGCGTTTCTCAAAGATGCTGAAAAGTTCCGGATGAAGCGGTCTTTGGTAAAGCGTAAAAGTCAATTCGCTGACAACAACATTTGTATTAGGTGTATCCATCGTCAATCCCAGTTTCAGAAGTAATTATTTCGCTGTTCTGATGGTGTTATTGTACCAAAAACGGCACTGAAATTCAAGGCTGTTATCAATACTAATAACGCGGTTTTAGGCCATTATCGGACGATATTGCTGCAAATTCAGCAAACAGAAGGAATAAAGATTTCAAAAAAAATGTGTTTTTTTCAAAGAAAGACAGAAAGGGCGGGATTTTTTGTCTTTCAACCGTGGTTAAACAGCCAGGTATTCAAAATTGTTGCGATAATATTGTAAAAGATATGCGCTCCTGCGACGATGCCGAATCCGCGAACAGCAAAGACCGATGCGAAATAAACGCCGGCAACAGTTCGAAATATGAACGGAGCCAGTGCTAAAGCTTCCGATTTCGCGTATCTTCCGAACAGGAACACAAAATGATGGTGCAGACTGAACAGAACAGCGGAAACCGCAACAGAGATAATGATTGCTTTTGACCTTTTTACGCCGAGGATAGTTTCAAAAAACAACATAAGCAGGCCGATAAGTACGAGCCTGAAGACAAGCTCTTCGTAAATACCTGCTCCAATGCCTGTGATAACATCTATAACAAAACCGTTGCAATGAAATGCTGTTGAAGCTGAGAGACAAGCAACCTGCGAAGGTCGAACAGGACGCTTAAGAATCAGTGAAAGGATAATCAACGGCAGCGATATCAGGATGCATTCTCCGGTCATTATCAGGAAATCCGGCCAGTGTATTTTCCATTTCTGTCTCGATGTGAGCTGCAGAGCCAGCAGCGTTATGATTATGGCAAGCGGTGCGCAAAGCCAGGCGCTTTTTGCGTCCAGCCCGATGTGATGCAGAAAATTCTGAATCCAGACGAATGCCACGACCCCGCCGCGGACGTTATTTATCGGCTCGCTGAGAAGCTGGGGATTGACCGCGAAGACGAGAATTTCGTAAATAATGATAAAAGGCAAAAGGAAAACAAGGGCGTAAACCGGACGGCAGGTCCTTGCGAAATATCCTACACTTGCCGGCTCGGTTATGGCGGCAAGCTCCTTAGGGATTTTGTTTGATTCCTTTCGAGCCATTAAGGCGGAAGTTTAACAGAAAAAATAAAGAAACTCAAATTAAAACGGGCAAAAAGGCGCTATTCGAATATTTTGCCCAATTCGAGAACAGGCAAAGTCCAAACATCTTTTTTAATTGGATAACTTTCTTTTCCGGGATAAATAATCCAGGTTTTTTTAGGTTTTATTTCATTAATCGCATTGAGAGAGCTTTTTGTCATTTTTGGGTTAAGCGAGTATTTTACTTCTATTGCAATCTCAATTTTCATTCCTTTCGTCAGGACGAGATCGATTTCGGCGCCAGCCTGTGTTCTGTAGAAATATACATCGTAAGAACCGGATTTTAATGCGATTATTTGTTCTACGCAAAAGCTCTCCCACGACGAACCTAAAGCAGGATTAGCCGATAAATCGTCAAAGCTGAAAATTTTCAATAATGTATGAAGCAGCCCCGTGTCCCGTATATATACTTTTGGCGACTTGACTAATCTTTTCTTAATATTGGCAAAAAACGGCTGTAATTGCCTTGTCATAAATGTATCTTCGAGAAGATCGAGATACCTGCGCGTAGTTTTCGAATCGACACCGAGACTGTCCGCCAGTTTAGCCGCGTTCCATAATTGCCCGTTACAATGGGCAAGCATCGTCCAAAAACGCAAAAGCGTTGTTGACGGTACGTGAACGCCAATTGCCGGCAGGTCTCTTTCGAGATGAGTCGTTATAAAATTCTGTATCCACTTTACCGACACATTATCCGTGTCCGCCAAAAAACTTTCAGGATAACCACCGCGAAGCCAGAGTTTATTTAAATTTATGCCGGTTGCCCCGATTTCATCTAATGTGAAAGGCGATAATTTGTGGTACGCGATTCTCCCTGCCAAAGATTCGGAAGATTGTCTTTTTAAAGAAGGAGAAGCAGAACCGAGTATCATAAATCTCCCCGGTCTTCTGTCCTCATCAATAAGCGAGCGCAAAAGCGGGAAAAGCTCCGGCTTTCGCTGAGCTTCATCGAGAATAACCAAATGTTTTTTATACTGCTCCAGATATAATTGGGCGTTATTTAGTTTCTCAAAATCCTCCGGCTTTTCGAGGTCTAAATAAACTATAGAATAATCGATTTTTTTTGCGATGATTTTTGCCAGGGTGGTTTTGCCTGATTGACGGGGGCCAATAAGTCCGACAGCGGGAAAATGCCGCAGACTATCAAGTATCTCTTTTTCAATCCTTCTTTTTATCATACTTGTATTATCGGCATATTATGCCAAAAAAACAAGCATAAAATTTAATTTCTTATTTTACAAGGAGTTATATCGTATTATTTATTTATATAAACATTGTTATTGACGAAAAAAGGGCATTATTGAATAATGCAGCGGTATGACGGGAAAAAAAGTGTATCAGATTTATGAATTGCTTTTCGAGCGGTTCGGGCCGCAGCACTGGTGGCCGGGCGATACGAAAGATGAAATTATCGTCGGGGCAATCCTAACCCAGAATACCAACTGGCAGAACGTCGAAAAGGCCATCGGCAATCTTAAAAAAGCCTTGCTGATGAGTCTTGAAAAACTGCACGCCATAGGACAGGAGCAACTGGCCGAGCTTATCAGGCCCGCCGGCTATTACAATATCAAGGCAAAAAGATTGAGAAATTTTCTGAACTGGCTCTTTGAGAATCATAATGGCTCACTTGAGCAAATCGAGACTATGAATACCGAAACACTTCGGGCCGAACTTTTGCAAATTAACGGCGTCGGCAGGGAAACAGCGGATTCGATTTTGCTTTATGCCTTTGACAGACCCGTTTTCGTTATTGATGCTTATACGTACAGAGTTGCGACAAGGCATCAATTAATCGAGCCTGAATGTGATTACGAACAGCTTCGCAGCCTGTTCGAGGACAATCTTGATAATGATGTAAAACTTTTTAATGAATATCATGCCCTGCTTGTCCGTGCGGGCAAGGAATTTTGCAGGCCGCGGGCAAGATGTGTGAATTGTCCGCTTGAGAAACTGCCCCATCAGGTCGAGATGGAAGATTAATGCAGAAAATAAGAAAAAAAATAACCGTACAGGGACAGGTACAGGGAATAGGGTTTAGGCCTTTTGTTTATACTCTCGCCGCCGAGCTGAATCTGACAGGTTTTGTTTATAATTATACGCAGGGGGTAATAATAGAGATTCAGGGTGAACAAAGCAGTGTCGAAAAATTTGCCATTCGACTAAAAAACGCCTATAAAGAAAAACCGCTGTTAAAAATAACCGCTCTTGATTTAACTGACATTGAATTGGTATCCGGCGAAAAAACTTTTGAAATCAGACAAAGCGAATCTGAAGGAATTATAAGCGCGGAAGTTGCCGCTGATATCGCGACCTGCAAAGACTGCCTTTCAGAACTGTTTGATAAAAATGATTTCAGATATCGTTATCCGTTTATTAACTGCACAAATTGCGGGCCGAGATATTCGATAGTCAAATCAATACCTTACGACAGGCCGAATACCACGATGTCCGTTTTTTCGATGTGCGGTAAATGCAGCCGGCAGTATGAGAATGTCAAAAACAGACGTTTTCACGCCCAGCCGGTCGCCTGTCCCGTATGCGGGCCGAAGATAAAACTTTGCGACAGCAAAGGCAAAGAAATTGAAACCGATTCGGATAGGGTCATCTCGGAAACAGTTCGGCTTTTGCGGGAGGGAAAGATTGTCGCAATTAAAGGGCTTGGCGGATTTCACCTTGCCTGCGATGCGGAGAACGAACAAGCGGTAAAAACGCTTCGCAGCAGAAAAATGCGGGATGCAAAGCCGTTTGCAATGATGGCCGCCGATATAGAAAAAATCAGGCAGTTTGCCGTTGTCGATAAAAAAGCTGAAGAAATTCTGCAAAGCATCGAGTCGCCGATAGTGCTTTTACCTAAAAAAGAGCCGAACACAATCGCTCTGTCTGCTGCCGAAGGCGTTAATACATTCGGTTTTATGCTGCCTTACACGCCGCTGCATCATCTTATCTTTTCCGAAGGAAAATTAAACGCACTTATAATGACCAGCGGCAATATTTCCGATGAGCCTTTAATTTGCAAAGACGACGAGGCTCTTGAAAAACTTGGGAATATAGCCGATGCATTTTTGTTCCATGACAGGTTTATTTACAGGCAGGTCGATGATTCTATTGTACATATTATTAAAAATGAACCTGTTTTATTAAGGCGGTCGCGAGGATTTGTGCCGCAGGCGTTTATTTCTAAAAGTTCGGCTTGGGCGGATATCTTTGCCGTCGGCGCCGATTTGAAAAATACGTTCTGCTTTGTAAAGAAAAATCGCTATATTGTCAGCGATCACATCGGCGATATGGCCGATGCGAGCGTTTATAAGCACTGGCTAAATTCGATTGAGCATCTTAAAAAACTTCTCGAAGTCGAGCTTTCTATTGTTGCCTGTGATATGCATCCCGGCTATCTTTCGAGTCAGTACGCCAAAAAATTAAAGAAAGACAAACTTATCGAGGTTCAGCATCACTGGGCTCATATAGCATCTGTTCTTGCCGAACATAATAGAGATGAAAAGGCCATAGGTCTTGTCGCCGACGGCACGGGCTACGGCACTGACGGCACGATTTGGGGCTGTGAGTGCCTGCTCGCTTCGCTCGACGATTTTCAACGATTCGGCCATTTATCTTATTATCCGCTTGCGGGCGGAGACTTGGCGGCGACAGAGGCGATTCGGCCCGTAATAGGCCTGATGAAAGAATATGGACTTTCAATTCCCGATTCGATACTTGATGAAATTGAGCCGGACAGAGAAAAAAGATTTACTATCGCGGAGCAGATTGAAAAGAATATCAATACCATAAAAACGTCAAGTCTCGGCAGATTGTTCGATGCGGTATCGGCATTATGCGGGCTGGGCAGCCGCAATAATTTCGAGGCTCAGCTTCCGATGGCCCTTGAGGCAATAGCGGATAAGCGGACGATGGAATGTTATCCGTTCGAGCTGAAAAATAAAAATGGAACTGCTATGATTGAAATCGGTGATATGCTCAAAGCCATAGCAGCCGATAGAATCGGTAAAGTCGATAAAACCGTTATCTCGGCGAAATTTCATAATACCGTCGCCGGATTTTTCCTGTCGCTGGCTAAACGGGCGAGGGACAAAACCGGCATAAATACCGCCGCCATCAGCGGAGGCGTGTTCTGCAACAGATTTCTTTCAGAAAGGCTCATTGAATTGTTGCAAAATGACGGTTTCGAGGTATTATTTAATCGATATGTGCCCGCCAACGACGGCGGAATTTCACTGGGACAGGCGGCAATAGCCGCAAAGCGAGTAGCTCGTGGCTTGTGACTCGTGCCTCGATGCACTGTTAGAATGGGAAAAATTCAAAAAGTTATGAAGGTGAAAGATTATAAAGATTTAATGGTCTGGCAAAAAGGAATTGAAATAGTGGACGAGATTTATACAATTACAGATAAATTTCCTGCGTCAGAATTGTATGGGTTGACAAACCAAATGAGACGGGCATCTGTTTCCATCCCGTCTAATATCGCGGAAGGATTTGCGAGGAATTCCAGCAAAGAATATAAACAGTTCTTGTATATATCATTAGGTTCTTGTGCAGAATTAGATACGCAGATTATAATAGCACACAGACGAAATTACATTACGAAAGCTGAAATGGGAAAATTAGCGGAAGATATAAACCACGAAAGCCGTATGCTTGCCAGCCTTATTGGGAAAATTTGACGGGCGGCGAGCGACGAGAAACGAGTAACGAATTATGTGTCTTGCTGTTCCCGCAAGGATAATTGAATTAAAAGGCGATGATGCAGTTGCCGACGCCATCGGCAATCGTATCGAGGCCAAGACCACGCTTGTGCCGAATGCCAAGCTCGGCGATATCGTTCTTGTACACGCGGGCTTCGCGATAACGGTTGTCGATGAAGACGAGGCCAAAAAAACCTGGCGGCTTTTGGCGGACCTTGACGATTTCAACAAAACGGACAAAAGAGTATCCGGATAAAAGGCAAAAAATGCTCGAAAGAATAAACAGGGCATATAAGCAAATAGCAAGGGCTCAAAACGCGCTCGGCCGGCAAATCAATATTATGGAGGTTTGCGGTACTCATACGGTGAGCGTTTTTCGTGCGGGTCTTCGCGACGCTTTTCCCGAGGGGATGAAACTTTTGAGCGGGCCCGGCTGTCCGGTATGCATTACCGACCAGGGATATATCGATGCGGTTCTTTCGATGGCAGACAGGGACGATTGCTTAATCGCCACTTACGGCGATATGCTTCGCGTGCCCGGCAGAAACGGCTCGCTTGAACAGAGGACAGACAGAGGAAATATTAAAATAGTGCTAAGTGCCGAAGACGCCCTGAAGCTCGCAAAGCAAAATCCCGACAAGAAAATTGTGTTTGTCGCAGTAGGATTTGAAACGACCGCTCCGGCAACGGCAGTAATTGCAAACGAGGCAATCCAGCAGGACGTTAAAAATCTCTTTATTTTCAGCAATCATAAACTTGTTATCCCTGCGATGAAGGCGCTGCTTTGTGAAAAGAATAATAAAATCGATGCGTTTATGTGTCCCGGCCATGTAAGTGTCATAATCGGCTCGGACGCTTATAAGCCGATTGTCGAGCAGTTTGGAAAGCCTTGCGTTGTAGCGGGATTCGAGCCGATGCAGATTATCGTGGCAATCGCTGAAATTTGCAGGCAGATTGCCGACAATGCACCGGCGGTGAATTCTGTTTATCCTGCCGCCGTTACCCCAGGCGGAAACAAAACCGCGCAGAAAATCATCGAAGAAACTTTCGATGCGGTCAGCGGCTGCTGGCGGGGACTGGGCAATATCGACAAAAGCACACTGAAACTCAAGAAGAAATTCAGCCAACTGGACGCCGAAAAACAGCTTGGCGTAAAGTTTGTGCACGAAGAAGACCTTACCGGCTGTCAGTGCGGACAGGTTTTGTGCGGCCTAATCGACCCGCCTGATTGCGGTCTGTTTGCTAAAAGCTGTACACCAGATACTCCTGTCGGCCCCTGTATGGTAAGCAGCGAAGGCGCCTGTGCGGCGTGGTACAAATACGCCCGCAGAAAAAGGCGAAGTCAATGACCGTCGGAGATAAAATTTTACTCGCGCACGGCGGCGGCGGCAGATTAACCGATGAGCTTATCCGCAGCGTAATCCTTCCTGCCTTTGAAAATCAAAGCCTGAATAAACTGACGGATTCAGCCGAGATACAATTCGGCAAAGAAAATATTTGTTTTACGACCGATAGCTTCGTTGTAAAACCTTTGTTTTTCAACGGCGGCGATATAGGCAAACTTGCCGTATGCGGAACGATAAACGATATTGCCGTGGCCGGGGCGAAACCGGCCGCATTGGGCCTGTCGCTCATAATAGAGGAAGGGCTGGAAATTAGTATTCTGAAGAAAATTCTTGCCAGCGCAGCTCAGGCTGCGAAAGAAGAGAATGTTTCTATCGTTTGCGGCGATACAAAGACTGTTGAGGCCGGCTCGGCAGACAAAATTTTTATTAACACTTCCGGCATAGGATTGAAACTCCCGAAAGCGGATATAGGTTTTGAAAAAATTGCCGCCAGCGATAAGATTATCGTAAGCGGAACTCTCGGCGACCACGGAATGACGGTTATATCGCAGCGGGAAGGTATGAAATTTCAATCCGACCTCAAAAGCGACTGCGGCTCGGTGGCTCAAATCTGCCAAAAAGCAATCGAAGCTCTTGGCAGCGATATAAAATTTATGCGAGACCCGACTCGCGGAGGATTGGCTGCGACTTTAAATGAAATTGCCGCCCAGACAGATTTAGGCATTGAAATACAGGAAAGCCAAATCCCCATAAATCCTACGACACAGGCGGCGGCGGATATGCTCGGCTTTGATATTTTAAATATCGCCAATGAAGGAAAAGTCGTAATTATAGTCTCCCCGCAAAAAGCCGACCAATGTCTTGAAGTCTGCAAAAGCTGCCCGAACGGCAAAGATGCAGCTATAATAGGTCAGATTGTCAAAAGTGATGAACCGTTGGTAGAACTAATCACGGCGATAAAAGGGCGAAGAATCGTACAGATGCCTTACGGCAGAGAATTGCCGAGGATTTGCTGATGCATGAAGCGGCCGTAGCTGAAAATATCATCGATGCTGTTATCGCTGGGGCCCCGAAAAAGGGCGGCAGGATTGTTCGCGTTGTGATAAGTTGCGGACAAATGAATGCGATTAACGACGAGGCGATGGAATTTGCGTTCGATGCCGCCGCCGAGGGCACAATCTGCAAAGGAGCAAAACTTAAAATTAAACATATTCCGCTGAAAGCGAAATGCAAAACTTGCGGCAGGAAATTTAATTACGATTTGTACGACCCCTGCTGTCCGAAATGCGGGAAAAGCGATTGTGAAATCGGCGAAGATGCGCCGCTGTTATTGGAAGAAATTGAATTCGAGAAGGATTAAATGAAAATTAAAATTGCACAAAAGATTTTAGCGAAGAATGAGGATTTTGCTTCCGCGAACAGGAAATTTTTCAAACGGAATAATATTCTTTGCATAAATATGATTTCCTCGCCCGGCAGCGGCAAAACGACCATACTCGAAAAAACTGCCAAGGCTCTGAAGAAAAAAATCAATATGGCGATAATCGAAGGAGACCTTTATACAAAACTCGACGCCGAAAGAATCCTTGCGACGGGCGTTAAAGCTGTTCAGATTGAGACAAAGGGCGCCTGTCATTTATCGGCTGAGCAGATTACCAATACCCTGCACAAACTCGATGCCGACAGTCTCGATGTTATCGTTATTGAAAACGTGGGCAATCTGGTTTGTCCCTCCGATTTTGACCTCGGCGAAGAAATACGGGCGGTTGTGCTCTCCACCGCCGAGGGCGACGATAAATGCAGAAAGTATCCTAACTCCTTTGCTCAGGCCGATGTTCTGCTCATAAACAAAATCGACCTCGCAAAACACCTCGATTTCGACGTAAAAAAGGTAAAACGGGACGCCAGGAAACTAAATAAAGATTTGAAAATTTTCGAAATATCGGCTAAAACAACAGCAGGTATGGACAAGTGGTTTAAATGGATTGTAAAGGCCGTAAAATAAAAAGGCAAAAATATGGATTATTTCAATTATAAAAACGGCAGGCTGTTCGCCGAAGACGTTGATATCGAAAAAATAGCAGAGTCGGTTGGGACGCCGGTCTATATTTACAGCAAGGCGACGCTCCTCGACCACTTCGAGAAAATCAAAAAAGCCTTCGCCAAACTCGATACGACAATCTGCTATTCAATCAAGGCCTGCGGCAATATAAATATCCTCAAAATTCTTGCCGAAGCCGGCAGCGGCTTCGACATTGTAAGCGGCGGAGAACTCTACCGCGCCGCACAGGCCGGCGCCGATATGAAAAAAGTCGTCTTCGCGGGCGTCGGCAAAACCGATGAGGAAATCACAGCCGCCCTTAAAGCAGGGGTTGGCTATTTCAATATCGAATCCGAAGCTGAGCTTGAAAATCTTATCGCACTTGCCGAAAAGACAGGTATAAAAACAAAAGCCGCTTTGAGAGTTAATCCCGATATTGACCCCAAGACGCATAAGTATATTACGACCGGCACAAAGGAAACCAAGTTCGGCGTCGATATCGAACGGGCCGAAAAGGTTTTCGCCCAGTACGGCAAAAATGATTATGTAGGCCTGTGCGCAATCCACGTCCATCTCGGCTCAGGCGGGAAAACCATCGACCCGTATCGCGAGGCGGTCGAAAAAATCCTGCCGCTTGTAGAAAAACTCCGCGATAAAGGCTTTAAAATCGAAGCACTCGATTTGGGCGGCGGTTACGGCGCCGACTACCAGACCGATACTGTCCCGACAGCGGCAGATTACGCCGATGGGATTGTACCGCTGCTGAAGGACAAAAATTTGAAACTCATACTCGAGCCGGGCAAAAGCATTGTCGCAAATGCAGGGATTATGCTTACGAAAGTTTTATATCTCAAGCAGGGCGGCAGAAAAAAATTCGTTATCGTCGATGCCGGTATGAACGATTTAATCAGGCCGTCTCTTTACGAGGCGTTTCATTTTATCTGGCCGGCAAAAGTGGAAGAAAAATTCACGCATCTCAAAAGAACTGAAAAACTCGATATAAAAGGACTGGAGTTTGTCGATATTGTCGGGCCGATTTGCGAAGGAACAGACTTTTTCGCCAAAGACAGGGCAATTCCGCCTGTAAAACGGGGCGATTTGATTTCAATTTTCACGGCGGGGGCTTACGGCTTTACGATGGCAAGCAACTATAACGCAAGGCTTCTGCCTGCGGAAGTGCTGGTTGACGGCAAAAACTTTAAAGTCATCCGCAAACGGCAAACTTATAAAGATTTGGTCGCGTTAGAGAAGTAATCTGGGACATATAATTTTACGGTCATCTGGAATTTCTGAAATTCTTGAATATAGTTGAGATTTTTCTTTCCATACAAAACCTATGCTCATTCTATTTTCTATAGAAACAAATGTAACAATAAAGTCTATCAATTTTATTTGGGGACGATATTCATCAGGTATTAGGTCAATCCAAGAGTGGTTTGAGCTACAGTAAGAAAAACTGACATCTTCAAACAAAAGCGCTGTGTCATAACTTTCTTCTTTTTCTTTATATTTAATGAGCTTTGGTATTTTCTCGGTGACGGCACGACGAAATCTACTTCGTATTTCTTCTTCACCATTTTCAGGTCTTGTTGGTGTCATAAAAATATTTTGATCCAATCGTTCTATATTTCTACTGAAACACCATAATGCTATTTTATGCTCTTTATATAATTGTATAGATTGTGCATCTACCTCTAAATTTCCTGCAACAGTTGGAATCCAATTTGTCATTTTTTCAATAAATTGACTTCTGCATTCTCTTTTTTTCCCTGTAATAAGATTGGGCGGTACAATCAGTGAAAAGAGCCGATCCGCTGGTAATTTCCCCTGACATTTCCGGCTGATTTCGTTTTCTATATCAGATAATTGTTTGACATATAACTTTTGATTATTATGAGCTTCAATAATAGTATGCTCGATAGCAATTTTAGGATATCGTTTGTTTTTATCCTCTGGGCTTAAAATCATTTCAACATCTTTAGTACGACTATTTTTTACTTCTTCGCCATCTTTGTATTTTAACCCTATTTTTTTGAGAACATAGACAAAAGAATCGCACGCATTTTTTTCATTTTTCTTCAACATTAATCAAAATCCGTATTATACCATAAACTTCTCTTCAGTGAGGATGATAACAACTAAAACAAGTTTACTCTACATGATTTTTTTCTCTCAGCACAACCAGATTCATCAGATGCCTCTTGTAAAAAAGGTTGAAAAAATCAGCCCTTGACGCAAATAATGGGCAATAACTTTGCGACCTTTTTCGAGAGGCCGGCGTTTGCCGTCGCCTCGACCACGGCACTTACATTCTTGTAAGCATTAGGGGCCTCCTCAGCGAGGCCCCTCATAGATTTTGATTTGATAATGATTTTTCTTTCCGCCAGTTCCTTTACGATTTGACTTCCCTGCCATTTTTTCGTGGCCGCCGTCCTGCTCATACTCCGTCCCGCTCCGTGACAGGCCGAGCTGAACGCAAGGGATTCGCTTTCGCCTGTTCCGGCAAGTATATAAGATGACGTCCCCATCGTTCCGCCTATTAAAACAGGCTGGCCAAAGGACTTATAGCGGGGCGGTAAATCGGCACTGCCCGGCCCGAAAGAACGTGTCGCTCCTTTGCGATGAATCAGTAATTGTTTCATTTTGCCGCTAACATTATGCTCTTCCATTTTCGCGGTGTTATGGCTCACATCGTAAAGCATTGTTAATTGCGCCTTCGGGAAAATTTTCGCAAAAACACGCCTGACAAGCTCGGTTAAAATCTGCCTGTTGGCAAGTGCGCAATTTATTCCCGCTCTCATCGCACCCAGATAATCCTGACCTAAAGGACTATTCACCGGCACCGAGGCAAGTTCTCTGTCGGGCAGGTCGATTCCATATCTTGCGGCCTGCGAAGCCATTTGCCTCAGATAGTCGGTTCCGACTTGATGGCCCAGTCCGCGCGAGCCGCAATGGATGCTTACCAATAAATCGCCTTTTTTTAGTCCGAACCCTTCAGCGATTTGCGGAGCGAAAATATCGACAACTTTTTGGACTTCGAGATAATGATTTCCGCTTCCGAGCGTACCCATTTGCTCCTGCTGACGTTTTTTTGCCTGAGGAGAGACCTTTGCCGGATTAGCGCCTTTTGCGCAACCGCTTTCTTCTATAAAACTCAAATCCTCTTTTGTGCCGAAACCTTTTTCCACCGCCCAGACCGCACCGCCTGCGAGCATATTGTCGAGCTGGGCAGTATTTAAACTTATATTGCCCGTACTGCCGACGCCTGCCGGAATATTACGAAAAAGAGCTTCAGCGAGTTTGTCTTTGACGCTGATTGTTTCTTCTTCGCTCAGACCTGTATGAAAAGTTCTAACACCGCAGGCGATATCGAATCCGACGCCTCCGCCGGAGATTACGCCGCCGTCTTCGGGGTCGAATGCTGCCACGCCTCCTATTGGAAAACCATAGCCCATATGAGCGTCAGGCATAGCGAACGATGCTTTGACTATCCCCGGCAGGCAGGCAACATTGCAAATCTGCGACATAGTTTTTTCGTCGATGTCATTTATCAAATTATGGTCGGCGAAAATCACGCCCGGCACTTTCATTTTGCCGAAAGGCTCAATCAGCCAGCGATACTCGGAAACGCGTTTTAGCTGAGGCTTTGCCATTGTTTTTCTCCATACGAGAAAAGGAAGTAAGGATGTAAAGATGTAAGGAAGCAAAGATATGAAATTGTTTTCCTTATTTCCTTACTTCTTTATTTTCTTCAAACATCTATCACACATTGAACGGTCCATTTACCGTTTTTTTCTTTTACGCTCAATTGATTATACGTTACGGCCTTTGGCTCCACCGCGGGCAAGTGTTTGGCGGGGTCGATTTTTTCGCCCCATATTTTCGCCGAGACGGTCAGGTTTTCGATATTAACCTCGAATTTGCCGAACAGCATTTTGCCGACAGCCATTTCGTAAATAATTGAATTGAGCCAGTTAACAAGCAGAAGTTCCTCATCTTCAGCGTTGCATTCTATTTTGACGCATTCGAGCGGCTGCACATTTTTCGGGTCTGTAACGATTGCTGTTAGAGCGGTTGCGGCATCTTCAAACGCACTGCTTAAACCGGCGGCAGCGGCTCTTATGCCGATATCAGCCTGATGAGCGAAATGTTCCCACATAGTTTTATATCAATATCTATAATGTTCCGGCTTAAATGGCCCTTCGACCGGAACGCCGAGATATTTTGCCTGCTCGGGCCTGAGAGTGGTAAGCGATGCGCTTAACCTGCCCAGATGAAGTCTTGCTACTTCTTCGTCGAGTTTTTTCGGCAGTGTATAGACTTTTTTCTCGAGCCCGCCTTTGGCAAGCATAATCTGAGCAAGACACTGATTCGTAAAGCTGTTGCTCATCACAAAACTCGGATGCCCCGTCGCACAGCCGAGATTTACCAATCTGCCCTCGGCCAGAACTATAACACTCTTGCCGGAGGTAAGAATCCATTTATCGACTTGCGGCTTGACAGTTTCCTTTTTGAATTTCGGATTTTTTTCAAGATAACTCATCTGTATTTCGTGGTCGAAATGTCCGATATTGCAGATGATTGCCTCGTTTTTCATTTTTTCGATATGTTCGCCGCGGATAACATCGCAGCAGCCTGTCGCGGTTACGAATATATCGCCTTCTTCGACGACTTCTTCAAGAGTTTTGATTTCGTATCCTTCCATCGCCGCCTGCAAAGCGCATATCGGGTCGATTTCGGTAATGATAACCCTTGCGCCGAAGCCTCTCATAGATTGAGCACAGCCCTTGCCGACATCGCCGTATCCGCAAATGACAACGCATTTACCGGCGACCATAATATCTGTCGCTCTTTTTATGCCGTCGGCCAGTGATTCTCGGCAGCCGTAAAGATTATCGAACTTCGATTTGGTAACCGAATCGTTGACATTGACCGCAGGGAATAATAGAAAACCGTCTTTCTGCATCTGGTAAAGTCTTCCTACGCCTGTTGTTGTTTCTTCCGAAACGCCCTTGATTGCATTTGCGATTTTTGTCCATCTTTGCGGATTTTCAGCAATGCTGTTTTTTAAGCGGTTCATAATGATTTGCAATTCGTGATTGTCGCTTTTTTCATTCAGCATCGACGTATCTTTTTCGACTTTAACGCCTTGATGAACGAAGAGTGTAGCGTCTCCGCCGTCGTCGATAATTAAATCAGGCCTTTCATTCTCCGACCAGCGAAGCGCCTGCTCGGTACACCACCAATACTCCTCAAGACTTTCTCCCTTCCAGGCGAAAACAGCGGCAAGTTTTTCCTTTGCGATTGCCGCCGCGGCGTGGTCCTGCGTGCTGAATATATTACACGATGCCCATCTGACTTTTGCACCAAGTTCCACAAGAGTTTCAATCAGCATTGCCGTCTGAATCGTCATATGCAGAGAGCCGGTGATTTTCAGGCCTTTCAGCGGTTTTTCTTTGCCGTATTTTGCCCGGATTGCCATAAGCCCCGGCATTTCATTCTGGGCAAGGTTCATTTCCTTCCTGCCCCATTCGGCAAGCGAAATATCTGCTACTTTGTACGGTAAAGATGGGTCATACTTTAAAATACTCATTTTTTACTCCATTTTTCAATAATTCACCGATAACATACGCAAAAACTGCGAATCTGGCAAGTAAACAAAAATTAAAGTACTCTCTGCTTGACAAAAAGCCGCTTTTTTGGTACTATTTAACATAATTATGGCTCTTAAGCGCTCAAACTATGATTTTGGTTGGTGGCGGCCTGTGAAATAGATGACGGGTTGTGAGCCTTTTTGTACATTTAAAAACAAGATAAAAAAATAAATTTTCACGGCCTGTCGGTAGCGGCAGGCCGTTTTTTTATATATACTTATTGGACTTTTGCGAGAAGAAATATGATAGAGTTAAAACAGAAAATCAGTGATGCCAAAGCGGGACAGATTATCCCGCTTGTCAGGAAAATTGAAGTAGCCGAGCCGGTGGACTTTTTCGCCCGGCTGAGCGACTACGGCAGAAAGCAGCACTGCTGTCTGCTCGAATCCAAAGACCACCTTGCCGAGGGTGCTCAGGGCGAACTGACCTTCGGCACGGCGAATCCGGCACTGTATATTTCCGGCAGAGGAGCGGATTTTCAGATTGTTGCTTTAAGCCCGACCGGCAAGAGGATGCTCAAATATTTCGCGACAACCGCCCCAAGCAGATTCGATTTTTGCAGAGAAATAAAATTTGAATCAGACCGAATTACCGGCTCTCTCAATATCAGCCACGATATTATTGACGAGCAATCCCGCCTTAAAGCTGTGAACCAGATGGACGTAATCAGGGCGGTCAATTTTGCATTCGAGCTTTCGGGAAAGCCGTTTCGCGTAACCTGCGGACTGCTCGGTGCGCTGAGTTATGATTTCATTGACCAGTTCGAAAAGCTGCCGAAAAATGAAAATGTCCTGCTCGATGTGCCCGATTATGAGCTTTATTTTGCGGACAATATTTTTCTGATGGACCACAAAACCGGCGACGCTTTCGTGGTTGTCAATGCGGTTATAACCAACGGCGACAGAAATGAAATTATGGCCGATGCCGAGAACTGTTTCGAGCATTATTTTAACGCTCTGAAAACCGAAACGCCCAAACCTGTTCGATATACCGGCTCATTGCCGAAGGCTGATACCGATACGCAGCAGGGCGAATACGAAAAAATGGTGCAAACCGCCAAAAAGCACATTACCGACGGCGATATTTTCCAGGTAGTTCTCAGCAGAACTATTACCGAGCCTTGTCCTGATGAGCCGCTCGATGTTTACAAAAGACTTCGCCGGCTCAATCCGTCTCCTTATATGTTTTATATCAATACTCCTAATACCGTTCTGACAGGCGCAAGTCCGGAGCTTAATCTTCGGGTAAGCGGCACAAAAAATCGTCAGGTCGAAATAAGACCCATCGCCGGCACAAAACCCCGCGGCAAAATCAACGGACAAATCGACCCCGACACGGATTTCAGATACGAAGCTGAATTGAAACTGGATAGAAAAGAACTTGCCGAACATATGATGCTCGTCGATTTGGCGAGAAACGACATCGCAAGGGTAACCCAAAAAGGTACGCGAATCGTGAACGAATTGCTGATTGTCGAAAAATACGAATCTGTAATGCATCTAGTCAGCAATGTGAAAGGCACATTGGCAGACGACCTTGATGCGCTCAGCGCGTATCTTGCGACGATGAATATGGGAACACTCACAGGCGCACCGAAAATTGAAGCGATGAAAATCATCCGCCGACTCGAAAAAAACAAACGCGGCTATTACGGCGGGGCGGTAATGTATTTAACCGTTGACGGACAATTCGATAGCTGTATAACTATACGAGCCCTGCAGGTGAAAGACCATATTGCTTACATAAGAGCAGGCGCAGGAATAGTTTATGACAGCGTGCCGAAAACGGAATTTGACGAAACTCAGCATAAAGCTAATTCCTGCCTGCGGGCGGTAAGAGGTAAATAATTATGAGTGAAAACGCAAAAGTACTTTTTATAGATAATTTCGATTCGTTCACGTATAACCTCGTTGACGATTTCTGCAAGAGAGACTGCACTGCGAAAGTTTATCGTGCCGATACGCCGTTGGATGCCCTTAAAAAAATCGCGGCCGAGTTTAAGCCGGATCTGCTCGTGATTTCGCCCGGCCCCGGCACTCCCGCAAAGGCAGGCGTTACGCTCGAAGCAATCGGTTATTTCAAGGATGTACTTCCGATATTCGGAGTATGTCTCGGTCATCAGGCGCTCGTCGAATATTTCGGCGGCACGGTCAGTCACGCTCCGAAAGTAATGCACGGCAAGGCCTCGAAAGTAACCCATAACGGAAAGGGAATCTTTGAAGGCGTGGAAAATCCGCTCCAGGCCGGCAGGTATCACAGCCTTTGCGCCGTTAAAATGCCCGACTGCCTCGAAGTAACCGCTGAGTATGAAAATATCGTGATGGGATTGCAGCATAAGCAAAAACCGATTTTCGGCGTTCAATTCCATCCGGAAAGTATCCTTACCCCGACAGGGGGAAAAATAATACAGAACCTTTTGAAAATCGCACAGACAAACAGGAGGGCATAATTATGACAAAAATAACCGAATATCTCGAAATTCTTCTCGAAGGCGGAGACCTCAAATATGAACAGGCAAAAGAAATGCTTGATATCGTCTTTAAAGGCGACGTCGCGGAGGTGCAAATAGCGGCTTTTCTGGCCGCGATGAGAATGAAAAAAGCGGTGGCTGCCGAATTTGCCGGCCTTGCCCAGTCGCTTAGGGACCACGCCGTGAAAATAAAAACAAAAATTCCGAATCTTATAGATACCTGCGGAACGGGCGGAGCGCCGCTGAAAACCTTTAACGTTTCCACAGCTTCTGCACTGATTGCCGCCGGTGCGGGCGCTTATGTCGCAAAACACGGCAACCGAGGCATAACAAGCCGATGCGGCTCGGCAGATGTATTGGAGGCGATGGGCGTTAAAATCGAATGTTCTCCCGAACTTGTCGCCGAATGTATCGAAAACGCTCATATCGGTTTTATGTTTGCCCCGCTCTATCATCCGGCGATGAAATTCGTTCAGCCCATCAGAAAGAGCCTCGATTTCCGAACGGCCTTTAACATTTTAGGCCCGCTCGCAAATCCCGCCGGCGCACAGTCGCAGATAATGGGCGTGCCGCACGAATCGCTGCTTGAGAGAATCGCTGAAACTTTTAAAATCCTCGGCCTAAAACGCGCGATGATTGTTCACGGCAGCGGCCTCGACGAAATAAGCATTACATCAATTACGAAAGTCGTTGAATTAAAAGACGGCAAAATGACTTCTTATCAGATTAATCCTAAAGACTTTGCGATTTCATCCCCGAAAATGGCCGAACTTGTCGGCAGTAACGCTGAGTATAACGCCGGATTGATTAAAGATGTTTTGAAAGGTAGAAACAAAGGTCCTGCCCGCGATATGGTGCTTTTAAATGCCGCCGCGGCCATTATGGTTGCAGACCTCGCCGACGACCTCCAGCAGGGATTCAAAAAGGCCGCCGACGCCATAGACAGCGGCGCAGCAGTCAACTGTCTTGAAAAATTTATCGAAATTTCAAATAGGGAAAAATAACCGATTCTGAATTATGTTCGCACCGAAAGTAAAAATATGCGGAATAACGAACGTCGATGACGCCGTAGCGGCAGTGCAGCTCGGCGCGGATTTAATCGGCTTTAATTTCTATCCGAAAAGCCCGCGATATATCGAACCTGCTGAAGCCGAAAAAATAATCAGCAAGTTGCCTGCTTTTGTAGATACTGTCGGAGTGTTTGTTAATGCCGATGCCGATACTATCCGCAAAATCACGGGCGATTTAATGCTCAACTGGGCACAGCTCCACGGCGATGAAACGCCGGGCTTTTGTGTCTCGCTCGATTCGCTGCCTGCTCAGGTTATAAAGGCAATCAGAGTCAAAAATACGCGAGATATCGAATATGCGAAAAATTTCGCTACCGATGCCATTCTGCTCGATGCGTTTCATCCATCGCTTTACGGCGGAACGGGCGAAAGATTCGATTGGAAAATCCTGCCTGAAATTACAGGCCATATACTCGGCAGGACGTTCCTGGCGGGCGGAATAAATCTGGAGAATATAGCCGAGGCTGTCGGACTCGGTTTTTACGGCGTAGATATTTGCAGCGGTATCGAAGCCTCGCCAGGGAAAAAAGACCATAAAAAAATGACCGAGCTTTTCAGTAAAATCAAAGCTGTTTTAACCGGTAAGGGTGAACAATAATGAAAAATAGCGGACGTTTTGGACAATTCGGCGGGTGTTATGTTCCTGAAGTGCTTATCCCCGCGCTCGAAGAAATGGAACAGGCTTTCTATAAATATTACAAGGACGAAAAATTTACTGCTGAGCTCGACACGCTATATCGCGACTACGCCGGCAGGCCGACCCCTTTGTATTACGCTACCCGTTTCAGCGAGATGGTAGGCTTTAAGGTCTATATCAAACGTGAAGACCTTTTGCACGGCGGAGCGCACAAAGTCAATAACTGCCTCGGTCAGGGGCTGCTCGCAAAGTATATGGGCAAAACAAAACTGATTGCCGAAACAGGCGCAGGTCAGCACGGCCTGGCGACCTCGATGATTGGCGCATTGTTCGGAATGCAAACGAAAATTTTTATGGGCACGGTCGATGTTGACCGCCAGAGCGTGAACGTCCACAAAATGAAACTCTGCGGCGCAGAAGTCATTCCCGTCAAAGGCGGAACGGAAACATTAAAAGACGCAATCAATGAGGCCCTTCGTTATTGGACTGCGAATATCGCCGATACTTTTTATTTGTTCGGAACAGTTTGCGGCCCGCATCCATACCCGACAATCGTAAAACATTTTCAGGCCTGCATCGGCGCTGAAGCCCGCAAGCAATGCCTCGAAAAAATCGGCAGATTGCCGGATATCGTTACCGCCTGCGTTGGCGGCGGGAGCAACGCCATCGGTATTTTCAGTGCGTTTTATGATGACAAAAACGTCAAACTTATCGGCGTCGAACCTGCCGGCAAAGGTATCCAGACAGGCAAACACGCCGCTCCGCTTGCCGCAGGCAGCGTAGGAATTCTGCACGGTACTAAAATGTATCTTATGCAGAACAAAGAAGGCCAGATTCTCGATACCGAATCGATTTCCGCCGGTTTGGACTATCCCGGCGTCGGACCGGAACACTGTTTACTTAAAGATACCGGCAGAGCCGAATACGTCGCCGTCGATGATAAATCGGTGCTTGATATTTTCGATATCTTTACAAAATGTGAAGGTATTTTACCGGCACTGGAAAGCTCTCATTCTCTCGCATGGATTTACAGCCAAAAAGGAAAGTTGCCTGTCGATACGGTTGTTGTTGTTAATCTTTCCGGCCGGGGCGACAAAGACGTTGACATAGTCGAAAGGAATAGAAAGTGAAATCATACAAACAGACTTTCGCCGAGCTTGAACACGCGGCGCTTATACCATTTTTCGTCATAGGCGACCCCGATTTCGATACGAGCCTTGAAATTGTAAAAGCCGCTATTGACGGCGGCGCAGATGTCCTCGAACTCGGCATCGCCTTTTCAGACCCGATTGCAGACGGCCCGACAATTCAAAAAGCCGACATCCGTGCGCTCAATTCCGGTATAACTGTCGAAAAAGCCAAAGACTTCATCAAAAAAGTAAAAGCCTATAAGGATATCCCCATCGGCCTTTTGATGTATTACAATCTTATTTTTCAATATGGTATCGAAAAGTTTTTTACCGATTTTGCACAAGCCGGCGTAAACAGCGTTCTTGTGGCTGATTTGAGCATTGATGATGTTGATGAAATTTATGCCCCCGCGCAAAAAGCAGGCCTTGATACAGTTTTTATGGTAACACCCAACACCGAGACGAACCGTGCCAAAAAAATCGCTGAAAAATGCACAGGTTTTATCTATACCGTCTCGCTGCTCGGCGTTACCGGCGGCAGAGACACGCTTTCCGATATGATTAAGCCCCTAGTAAGCAGGTTGAAGTCTATTACGGATGTGCCTGTTTGCGTCGGTTTCGGCGTAAGCACACCCGTCCACGCAGCCGAATTGGCAAAGGCCGGCGCCGACGGCGTCATTATCGGCTCAAGAATCGTAAAAATCATCGAAGAAAATCTCAACGACAAAAAGTCCATCCCCGAAAAAGTTAAGGCATTTCTGATACAGATTAAAGAGGCAATCGAAAGGGCATAACCTACTCAGACAATATTCTGTTCGATAAAGCTCGTATCCACCTTGTTTTGCAGATACCGGTTATGCGACAGAATTTTATGGCATACCGGAATTGTGGTCTTAATCGGCTCGATTCTAAATTCGCTCAAAGCACGTTTCATCGTTATTATCGCCTCATCTCTTGTCGGCCTATGCACAATCAATTTCGCAATCATCGAATCGTAATGCGGCGAAACCATCGCGCCCTGGAAAATATGTGTATCGACCCTTACGCCCATCCCGCCGGGCAGAATAAACTTTTCGACCTTTCCCGGACAGGGCGAAAAATTATGCGCCGGGTCTTCAGCGTTAATTCGGCATTCTATCGCGACGCCGTTGTGTTTGATATCCCTCTGCTTTAAATTTATATTCTGACCGCCTGCGACTTTAAGCTGCATCTTTATCAAATCGACTCCCGTTACCATTTCCGAAACCGGATGTTCGACCTGAATTCTCGTATTGACCTCGATGAAATAGAATTTTTTATCGCGGTCAAGCAGAAATTCAACCGTCGCTGCGTTTTCGTAATCCGCTTCTTTTATCACTTTAATCGCCGACTTGCACAATTCCTCGCGTGCATGCTCGTCGAGTACTGGACAGGGCGATTCCTCGATTAGCTTTTGATGTCTTCGTTGAATCGAACAATCTCGCTCGAAAAAGTGCAGTGTATTACCGGCCTTATCCGCCATAACCTGTACTTCTACGTGCCGCGGCTCGACAACAAATTTTTCCAGATAAACCGTCCCGTCCTTAAACGCAGCCTCTGCCTCGTTCTTTGCGGTCGAGAACGCGTTTCGCAGACTAATATCGTTATGAGCCACCCGCATTCCTCGCCCGCCGCCGCCCGCCGCAGCTTTTATTATTACCGGATATCCGATTTTATTGGCAAGTTTTATCGCTTCTTTTTCGTCTTTAATCTCGCTTTCCGAGCCGGGCACTACCGAAACGTGTGCCTTTTTCGCAATCGCTCTTGCCGCCACTTTATCCCCGAGCATCTTCATCGATTCCGGCCTCGGTCCGATGAAGACTATATTGCAGTCCGCGCAAATCTGTGCAAAGTGTGCGTTCTCCGCTAAAAATCCGTAACCCGGATGAATCGCATCGACATCAGCTACTTCGGCGGCGCTGATTATCGCCGGAATATTAAGATAGCTTTGTACCGGGCTTGCCGGGCCGATGCAAATCGCCTGGTCTGCAAGCTCGATATAAGAAGCGTCTCTGTCCGCCTCTGAATAGACAACCACCGATTCGATGCCCATCTCGCGGCAGGCACGAATTATTCGCAGTGCTATTTCGCCTCTGTTGGCTATAAGGATTCTTGAGAACATTTGTTTATCCGCAGAAAATAAAAATCGGCATCAATCCGGCCTGACCTTGAACAATGCCTGGCCGAATTCGACCGTCTGCCCGCTGGACATCATAACCTTTTCGATTGTGCCGCCCGTCTCAGCCTTTATTTCATTCATTACCTTCATTGCTTCGACGATGCATACTACCGTATCTGGTGTTACACGGTCGCCGACCTTAACAAGAGGTGGCGAATCAGGACTGGCCGCCGCGTAAAATGTGCCGATTATAGGCGATTTAATATCGGCAAGTTTGTCATCGACTGCCGGTGTCGCTCCAGCCGCCGGCGCAGCAGGTGCCGCCGTCATAACGGGCATTGGCGCCGCAGGAACCTGTACCATACCCGAACCCGGCCGTTTGAGATGTATCTTATTGTTGCCATCGACAATTTCTACCTCAACAAGGTCCTTTTCTATCATAAGGTCGATTAACTCCTTGACTCTCTTTAAATTGCTTGTTTTTTCATCGCCCATTATTAAATCCTTAAAATAGCTCCTATTTACAGGCTGATAAGTATAGTAAAAATCGCCATTTTTGCAAATGAAAATTAAAACAGCTTAAATTTGAACTTTTCCCGTTTATGTGTATAATCATCGAACCAAACAAACAGGAATAATAATGACCCAAAATAAATTATCTGAACTTTTGAGTAAGCAAGTCGTCTTTGGCGACGGCGCAATGGGTACAATGCTCTACGCCAAAGGCGTTTTTGTAAATACCTGTTTCGAAGAGCTGAATCTGTCCCGTCCACAGCTTGTCTTTGACATTCACGACCAGTATATCTCTGCCGGCAGCGATTTTATCGAGACCAATACTTTCGGCGCAAACGAATTTAAGCTCGCAAGGTTCGGCCTTGCCGACAAAACCGTTCAGATTAATACCGCCGCCGTCAAAATCGTCCGTGACAGAGCCCGGAGCGTAAGCGACGGGAGAAATATCCTTGTCGCAGGCGGCGTCGGCCCGCTTGGCATCGACATCGCACAGGGCGACCGAATAAGCGAAAAAGAAATAATAAATATTTTTACAAATCAGATAAACGCACTCGCCCGCGCCGGTGCGGACTTTCTTTTATTTGAGACTTTTCACAACCTCAGGGAATTGCTCATCGCAATAGATTGTGCGGTAAAAACCTGCGCTCTCGAGATTGTCGCTCAAATGGCTGTCAATGAAAACGGCGAAACGCTCTACGGCGACAAAATAGATTCTGCCATTGCGAAAATTTCCGATTTTCCGCACATCGCCGCCGTTGGCCTCAATTGCTCTATCGGCCCGGCCCCAATGCTCGAAATCCTGCCCCTCATAAAAAAAGCAACCTCCAAACCGATTTCAATCCAGCCAAACGCAGGCCTGCCCCAGAGCATCGACGGCAGAACAGTTTATATGTGCAATCCCGAATATATGGCCGAGTACGCAAAACGCTTCTACGAAAACGGCGTAAAAATCATCGGCGGCTGCTGCGGCACTACGCCTGAGCATATCAGACAAATGGTCAAAACCGTCAAACCCCTGCAAAAAGCCGATTTAAGTTCTGCCGTGATTGAGGTAAAACCGTCGCTAAAACAGGCCGTTGCGCAAAAACCGGTTGAGCTGAAAGACAAATCTAAAATCGGCGAAAAACTCGCATCAGGTCAAAAAATATATTCGATTGAAATTTCTCCGCCCAAAGGTACTGATGTTTCAAGCCTTATCGAAAAAGTAAAACTCTGCGAAAAGTACGGCATCGACGCTGTCAATATTCCCGACGGCCCGCGCGCAAGTTCGAGGCTAAGCGCAATGATAACCGCCGTCAAAATCCGGCAAAGCTGTAATATCGAAACTATTCTGCACTTCTGCTGCCGCGACAGAAACATAATCGCGATGCAGTCCGACCTGCTCGGCATACAGGCTATCGACCTTAAAAATGTCCTGATAATCACCGGCGACCCGCCAAAGCTCGGCGAATTTCCTGACGCCACAGCAGTCTTCGACCTCGATTCGATTGCCCTGACAAAAGTCGTCAGCAATCTAAATCGCGGCATCGACATCGCAGGAAACAGCCTGCCGATTCCGACTTCGCTTGTCATAGGCGTTGGCGCAAATCCGGTCGCTTCAGATTTGGATAGAGAAATAACGAGATTTAGAAAAAAAGTAGAAGCCGGCGCAGAATTCGCGATAACTCAGCCCATTTTCGACGAAAATTCTTTATTTAAATTTCTCGAACTGACAAAGGATTGTAAAATTCCGGTAATCGCAGGCATTTGGCCTTTCACAAGCTATAAAAACGCCGAATTTATGGCCAATGAAGTGCCTGGCGTTGTCGTACCGCCCAAAATTCTCGAAAAAATGTCCCGCACAAAAGACGCCAAAGACGGCCAAAAAATGGGTGTCCAAATTGCGGTTGAATTAATGGCTCAAATAATGGATAATGTTGCGGGCTTTGCTATCAGCGCGCCTTTCGGAAACGTAAATATGGCTCTTGCCGCAGCCGGTAAAATCGACGTTTCCTTGTCATTCTGAGCTTTATCCGCCGCCGGCGGAGCAGCGAAGAATCTTGTTTTATATGAATCGGCCAAAAAATTATTACGTCTATATTATGACAAACAAATCAGGCACTTTATATATTGGTGTCACAAATAATGTTAAAAAGCGTGTTTGGCAGCATAAAGCTAAATTGATTGAGGGATTTACAAAAAAATATAATATTCAGTACTTGATTTATTTTGAAACTTTTGGTGATATATCTTCTGCTATTGCCAGAGAAAAAGTTTTAAAAGGATGGCTAAGAAAAAAGAAAATTGAATTAATTAATAGTATAAATCCCCAATGGAATGATTTAAGTAAGGGCTGGTATGATATAGTGCCAGATTCTTCACTGCGTCCCGATAAATCGGGACTTCGTTCAGAATGACACTGAAACGGCTTCTTTGTCATTCTGAGCGCCCTATTGTCATTCTGAGTGCAGCGAAGAATCTTGTTTTGTCGAAAATTGAAATATGAATAAAAATAATCATCAATTGAAAGTTACTCTGCTGGCGATTACGCCTGACGCCGAAAAACTCATCGAAGAGGCGGGAAGAACCTGCTATCTTAGCTTTGACAAAATCGGCGCAGATTCCGCAAGCAATTTTATTCGTCGGTTAATCAAAATGGGACACGATTCTCCTTTGGAGCATGCCTGTGCGACTTTCAGAATCGAAAACTGCTCACGCGCGATGACGCATCAGCTCGTCAGACACAGGTTAATGAGCGTCTCCCAGCAATCGCAGCGGTATGTCGATGAGGAAAATTTCAGTTTCGTTGTCCCGCCGACTTTGCCGAAAGAAAATGTCGATGAATTTCGTGCGGATATGGAAATCATCAGGCAGATGTATAAAAAATGGCGGGATAAAGGCTTAAAAAGAGAAGATGCCCGTTTTGTCCTGCCGAATGCCTGTACGAGTGAAATCGTCATAACCGCCAATTTCAGGGAATGGCGGCATATTATTAAAATCCGCACAAGCCCCAAGTCCCAGTGGGAAATCAGAATTGTCGGCACCGAAATATTCAGAATTTTGAAAAAACACGCCCCCGATTGTTTCAGCGATATCGAAATCGGGAAAGAAGCGAACGGCCTGACAGAAAATCTTGAACAATAAATCGGTTGGAATTGTTTTTTACGCCGAACGTTTTTCCTGGCTGAATTGATAGTTCTTCTCAAAAACCTCTTCGAAGTTATAAACTTCGTTAAATTCTTCAATCGTATCTTCCGGCCTGGCGTGCATCCATTTATTTTCGACCATAAGATATACGATATTTCCGAAATCGTTTGTGGATTTTATACCGAGCTGATTTAAGACCACCTTTGCCATTCTGCCCCATTTTTCAGAGGCAAACTCGGCAAGACTATAACAAAGCTGTTTTCCCGTTACGTGATGAGGCCCTTCGTTTTCGATTTCATCGCCGTAATGTTTTTTTACGGTTCGGCCTAATCCTTCCTGCACGAACTCGAACGCCCGCAGCGAATACCGCCCGTCCAGCTCCGCAATTTCCTTTATACTCTTCTTCATTTTTTAATCAGATAGGAATTCTCTTAACCAGCTTAAATCACGGCCTATTACCAATTCATGTTTCTGATAATGCAAGGTGGTTTTCATTGCCACTTTTTCAATCTCAAAATTATATTTGTCGGCAAGTATTTTAATTTCATCAGACTCATCATAAGTTATCAGGAAATCACCTCTGACCTGACTTATCATTTCAAACAACCGTTCATGATCAATGTCAAAATAACGGTATAATCTGCGTGCAGCCTGCATATAAGGCGGATCTAAGAAAAATATCACTTTTTCTTTTTGACGGTATTTCTCTATGACTTTAAAACCATCCCCATGAATAAAAGATATTTTGTTTTTTATGGATATAATATCTTCAATCCTTCTGCTTAATGTATTTGGATACCATCGAGAAGCCAATCCTTTCCCATTTTCCCCATTCTTTATCAAGCCGGCACCTTCTGCAAGAATACCGCCATGATTTAAACGATTTTTCAAAAAAGTTACAAAGGCCCTGTCACGCAGGGAAGAATTATGCTTTGAAAAAACCTTTTCCACATTTTTATGGGTCAATTCAAAATGTAGAATATGCTGAGCAAGCCACTTTCCATCATCCCCTAATATGGTTTGCCAGATAGCAGCGATATCATCATCTTTTTCTACCAAGATTACTTTATTTGCCAAATTTTCAAAGGCACAGGTAAGTCCGATGATTCCTCCTCCGGCAAAGGGTTCTACATAAATTACATCTTTATCAAACTGTTTAAGCCAGCGAATAGCATAAGGAACAAACCATGTTTTTCCGCCGGGATAGCGAAACGGACTTCGCTGCTTTGCACAGGACACATTCATTGGCTTTCGAATCGTTTCCATTTCAAATAATTTCATTTGTCCCATATTCTCACCGGCTCAGGAAATAGTTATATCCCGTAAAGTCTCTGTGTCTGGAGGATGTCCTTCAAGTTTTTCGTCCAATTTATTTTGAAGAAGCTGAACAAAATTACTTACATCACCGGCCTGTGGTTTCGTTATTTTGTCTAACGCCGGTGTAAATTGCGTATAGATAGTCTTATGCTTGCATAACTTATATCTTTTCGCTTTTTCCTCATATTTCAAATCATAAAGTAGCCATGCCATATCAGCCGTCTTTTTATCTACTTGCGGCAATTCTGGAAGTGTTTCAAAAAAGTCTTTCTGTAAAGCAATAGCCTGTTTCTTCTTCCAGAATTTAAAAATTCCGCCTTTATAAAGAATTTGAGGAACTAATCGCTTTCGGGAAGAAGAAAGAAAATCTGGCTTTGGATAATTTGGCTTCCCCTGCCAGTTGAAATCCTTTTTCTTTGCACAGGTTTCAATATAATACTCAAAAGGAGAACGGATATTTCCGGATATATATACCGCCTGAACTTCAAGCGAACCAAAATCAATTATCTTGCCAGCTTTATCATATGACACTAATATCAGGTCGATATTCCCTGCCGTCTTTCCTTCTTTATCGGATAATGTTACCTCCGAAAGACTTGTCCAATTTGTTTTTTTATCAAAGAAAAATTCCGCTGCATCTTCTACTATAACCCAACTCTCCCTGAAACGAATTGGACAGGTAATAATTGGTTTTTGATTGGCATAAACACTGCATACGCCCAGTGGGTCCTTCGCTTTATCTTTGGTACAGGAAGGAACTCTGTTATTAAATGGACAAAGTTTATTTTTTCTGAAACGATTGGCTTCAGAACCTGTATTATTAACCGGAAATCCAAATACTTCAGCTAAAGGTTGCATGCTTTACCTTCCTTTTAGTGTATGCGTTGCCCCGGTTTTGCACCGGAATCTATTCCGAGCACAAATATTTCTTTGCCGCCGGGCCCTGCCGCAAGAATCATTCCTTCCGACAAGCCGAACTTCATCTTTCGCGGCTGAAGATTTGCGACGCATATAACTAATTTGCCCACAAGCACTTGGGGTTCGTATGCCTGCGCAATCCCTGCGAAAACACTCTTTGTTATCCCGCCTATATCCAGTTCGAGATGCAGCAGTTTATCTGCGCCTTCGACTTTTTCAGCCTTTATGACTTTCGCTACCCGCAGGTCAACCTTCTTGAAATCGTCTATTGTGCATTCCGCCTCAAGAGGCTCGTCAAGTGTCGTTTGAGGTTTTTGTTCAGCGGCTTCGTTTTTACTTTCTTCTAACATAGCTTGTACCTTTTCCTTATCCACTCTTTCAGCAAGTCTTACATATTCATTTATCTTTTTGTTTTCTAAAACTTTCTCGACATCCGCGAACGACAACGCTTCTACGCCGAGAATCCTTTCAATTTTTCCGACAAACACCGGCAGTACCGGTTTTAAATAAATCGCCAAAACCTTTACAGCATTTACAATCGCGGTCAGAACAACACGGGTTTTTTCCATATCGCTCTTTATCATCGACCAGGGCTGATTCTGCTCGACGTACTTATTGGCTATGTCCGCCAGTGCCGCTATCTGCCTGCTCACCGAAGCATAGTCGAGATTTTCATAATCGTTTATTATTCGTTCTTTCGCGGCGGCAAGCTGATTTAACAATTCCCTGCCTTCTTTATCGACTGTCCCGAGCATCGAATCGAGTTTGCCTGTCAGCATCGGCACTGACCTGCTGGCGAGATTTGCCAATTTGCCGACGAGGTCTGAATTTACTTTTGCGACAAAATCGTCAAGGCTCAGGTCGATATCTCCCACGCCGTCCGTTAGTTTGCTTGCGTAGTAATATCGCAGATATTCGGGGTCGAGATATTTAAGATATGTCTCAGCCTTTAGAAAAGTGCCTTTCGATTTGCTCATCTTTTCGCCGTTAACAGTGAGAAATCCGTGCACGAAAAGCCTTTTTGCGATTTTAAATCTGCTTCCCATCAGCATCGCCGGCCAGAACAATGCGTGAAAATACATAATGTCCTTGCCGATGAAGTGATAAAGCTCGTATTCTTCGCCGTTCCAGACTTTCTCGAAGTCCAGCCCGTTTTTATCGCAGTAATTTTTACAGCTCGCCATATAACCAATCGGCGCATCGAGCCAGACGTAGAAAAATTTATTTTCCTCGCCGGGAATTTTAAATCCGAAGTAAGGCCCATCCCGTGAAATATCCCAGTCTTTCAATCCCGCCAGAAACCACTCGTCCAGCTTATTCGAGACGCTTTTGCCGGTATATCCGCCCGCCATAAGCTCTTTTAGTTTTTTATGATAGTCGGCAAGCCTGAAAAAGTAATGAATGCTTTTTTTCCTCACGGGTTCTTTTCCGCACGTCGCGCAGGCAGGTTTAATAAGCTCTGTCGGCTGGTAAGTCGCCCCGCACGTATCGCACGAATCGCCGTACTGATTTTCAGCCTTGCATTTCGGACATATTCCGCGGATAAACCTGTCCGGCAGGAACATTTGACAGCCGTCGCAGTATGCCTGTTCGATTTCGCTTTTGACAATCGAGCCTTTTTCGACAAGCCTGTTAAAAATCAGCTCGCTTAACTGTTTGTTTTCTTCTGAGTGCGTGGAATAGTAGTTGTCAAACTCGATATGGAAACTTTCGAAATCTCTTATATGTTCTTTATGAACTCTTTTAATAAGTTCTTCCGGCTCGATTCTTTCTGCTCTGGCCCGTATCATTATTGGTGTGCCGTGTGTATCGTCCGCGCAAAAATACAGGCATTTATTTCCGTTAGCTTTCTGGAATCTGACCCATATATCCGTTTGCAGATATTCGACCAGATGGCCGATGTGTATCGGCCCGTTAGCGTAGGGAAGCGCTGAAGTAACTACGATTTTTCTGTTCATTACTGCTCCCCTTCGTCGCTTTCTTCTGTGGTTATATCGTCGGGTTCTTTTTGTTGGTTTGTTTCAGGTTGTTTTGGCGGCAGTTGGAGAATTTCGATTTCTTCGACCGGCACTGCGAACACCGTCCCGTCATCTGTTCTTATAGAAACAAGCTGCGTAAGTATTTGCGTATCGATTACGGTTCCTTCGCCGTGGGGTGTTTTTACTCGTGTCCGTTTTCGGGGCAGCCGTTTAACAAGTTCCCGATATGTATGGTCTTCATACCGCAAACAGCACTTAAGTCGTCCGCAATACCCAGAAATCTTCGCAGGGTCCAGCGTCGCTTTTTGCAGCTTCGCCATCTTCATATTCACCGGCTTCAATATCTTCAAAAACCGAGCACAGCAGCATACCGACCCGCAAACCTCGACGTCGGCGGCGATTTTGGCGGCGTCGCGAGAGCCGACCTGACGCATCTCAATCCGCGTCTGAAACTCCTTTGCCAGCCGCTTAACAAGCTCCCTAAAATCTATCCGCGTATCAGCCGTAAAATAAAAAATTATCCGCTCACCGCCGAAAACATGTTCAATGTCAACAGGTTTCATCGGTAAATTCAGTTCCTTGATAATCTCTTTGCACTTCTTAAGCTCGTCCTTGGCCCCGATATTGATATGATGCTCGTCGCTCAAATCCTGCGGCGTGGCATAACGCACAAATTTGCCGCCGTCTTTTATGGGGCAGTCCGTCTTGCCGACCTCGTAATAATCGACAACAGAATCTTCACTTTTCTTAAAAACCCCGCCCCTATAAGAGAATTTGCCCACTACCTCGCCGATTTCAAGACCCCTGTCAGTCTTTATCATAACCTTACTGGCGGCCTTGGGCATACTCTTTTCATTGTGCTCAAACCAACCGACTATGGCGGTCTTGCCGTAGCGGACAAGCATCTTCTTTTCAGCCGGATGATGAGGCGGTCTTGGTTTTTGTTCTGTATCAGTCATTAAACTATCTTAATTATCGAAAATATCTACTAAACTTTCATTATAACATAATCGACACAGTTGAGCAATAAATGCTCGAAAACGAGCTTTTCATTAACCGAAGCGTCAATAAACCGGAGCGTTTCATAACATAACTCAATTATGCCCGCACAATCCTCAGGACAGAACCTTTCAGCAAGCCGTTTTATCTGAGCGGGCTGGTCGAAATTCGTCATTTTATCCGCGTCCGCAAAAGAAATCTTCATCGCATCGGTAAAAGCCGATATGATAATCGAAACAAGCACCTTTTTCGCCTGCCTGCTCAAATCGGATTTGCTCGTATCAGGTTTGAGCTTCTGCCACGATTCGGACGGAGCCGAAGAAGATGAATTCAGCCATTGCGCGAAATCGACCGCGTCAGCAATCTGAAATTTACTAATCCGTTTGTTCAACTCCTTTTTAATTCCGTAAAACGAAGGCTCAAGCTGCGATAATAATTCCGACTGCCCTAAACTGCCGCCGGTGAGCCTTGCCCAAAATTTGGCCTCCTGTTTCTGCACGTCTTTATCGGCGAGATATTCGATAATTTTTTCTTCGCCCAACGGCCCGAAATTAACAATCTGACACCTCGATTTAGTCGTCGGCAATAAATCATCGAGCTTCGTACACAATAATATGATGAAACTTTTATTAGGCGGCTCTTCGAGAGTTTTCAAAAGCAGATTCTGACTTGCCTTATTGAGTTTTTCGGCCTCGCTCACTATAAAAACTTTCGATTCTGAAAGACTCGGCTTGAGCTGCACCTTCTCGACGAGAAATTCGCGAATAACATCGACGGGCAAATCTATTGCCTGCCTTTTTCTTTTATTTGCATCATTGCTGAGCTTAATCAGCTCCTTGTAAATATGATGGAAATCGGGATGGGAATCCGTCTCGAACGCAAGACAGGACGGACATTTGCCGCAGGAGTTATTTTTAACAGGCGATTTGCAGAGCAGAAGTTTCGACCACACCTTTGCCGTTGTAAATTTGCCGATGCCGTCGATGCCCTCGAAAATATAGGCGTGCGGGATTCTGCCCGTCTTGAATGCGCGGGTCAAAGTATTGACAGCTTTGTTTTGACAGAAAATTTTGGAAAGCATAATTATTTAACTTCCAACTTCCAACTTCCAACGTTGAACGTTCGATGTTCGACGTTTATATTTAGGAATTGAAGTATTTATTAATTATCTGAACTATTTTCTTGTTCACCTCAAGTGGGCGTATTCCACTAACTTGCAATATTTCAACTGGTTTAGGATAATAATCTTGCAACTTTTGAAACATTTTCCTTATTTTTCGATGATACTCGACAGTTCTTGAATCAAACAGATCGGTTGTAACATTTTCAAATAGAAAAGATTGATATGCACCCTCATGATTTATCTTGGTTTTTTGGCCAGGTTGATGACCAATTCGTTGGCGGCCTTCCTCCACCGGCAAATCCAAGATTATTGTCAAATCCGGCCAATGTCCATCTATTACATATTTGGCTAGATCAATTATTTTTTTGGGATCATAACCTCCTGCGCCTTGATAGGCACATGTTGCAGAAATAAATCTATCACAAAGAACCACTTTATGGTCTTTAAGGGCGGGCAAAATAACATCGGCTACAAGCTGGGATCGAGAAGCCATGAAAAGCATAAGTTCTGTATGCACATCCATTTTGGTTTTTGCCCCATACTTTAACAAGTGCCTTATTTGGTCCCCAATAGGAGTTCCCCCAGGATCATTTGTGGTTACTACCCCAAGACCTAAGTTATTCAAATATTCCCCAAGCAACTTGATTTGCGTACTCTTTCCACTGCCGTCCGGCCCATCCAAAACGATAAAACTGGATTTTAAATCTTTGGTCATAATTTTCTTAAAATACATTAACTATGGCAGGTTGGCAAGAGGCTATTTAATTTATAAAAACACCTAAAATCTCACTTTGTTTAGGCATGTTTATATCGGATGGGGAAATTATAGATTCTACTTGCCTTTGGCCTACCCCTTCGCTACAATTCATCCGATTCAAGTAAGGCAGGAATTCTGAAGGATAATTTTGTATTTTTTCAAGCTGTAGTTGTCGGTTGTAAGGATGTTTCATTGAAGGAGCTATGAAAAAACCTCGATACAAAATATATTGTGCGGGTCCTTTATTTAACCCCAAAGAACGTGAAGAAATGGCTAGCATAGCATCTGCTTTAGGTTCTGCTGGTTATGATTATTTTTTGCCACAAGAAGATGGGCTGGAATTTGCCAAATTATTACCAGAATTTATTGCCAGAAAGATAGATCCGCTAGGGGCTGCAACAATATTAAATATGGCGATATTTTCGCTTGATGTTTTTGAAATTATAGATTCTGATGGTTTAGTATTAAACCTAAATGGACGGGTGCCTGATGAAGGCGCAATGGTTGAAGCGGGTATAGCTTGGGCCAACAGTAAACATTTAGTGATATTCAAAAATGATGATCGTTCTTTGATTCAAGGCAACTGTAATCCTTTGGTAATGGGGCTATCTAATTTTGAATTTGTAGAGGATTATAAAGATGTTCCTGTTGCTTTTGCTGAGAAATTTAAAAAATTCTCTAACAATACTCATCCTTCTGTTTCGCCAAAATTTGAAATGGCGAAACAAAATGGCCAAGTTATTCGCGATTATTTATCTAGTAAAAAACCATTAGAGGAAATCGCAGAACTTTTAATATCACTTTTCGGGGAGATAAAATGTCAAGATATGAAAATCCAGACAAAACAAGGTATATTAACCCATTAGCAACTATAAAAAGCCAAAAAGGCCGGTTAGAACCTCTCGAACCAGATAGTTTTCGTACAGATTTTCAACGTGATACGCATAGAATAATATATTCTCAAGCATTCCGACGCCTAAGACATAAAACCCAAGTTTTTTATTTCCCTCGGAATGACCATGTCTCTACCCGTATGGATCATGTTCTTTTTGTTTCATCGGCAGCAAGAACCGTAGCGAGATGTTTAGGCTTGAATGAAGATTTGGCGGAGGCTATTGGCCTAGCTCACGATATAGGACATGCACCTTTCGGACATCAAGGTGAAAAAATTCTAACTACTATTATTACAGAAGCCAATAATAGCAGATTAAAGGAAATTATACCTTCCTTTGAACATGAAGTATATGGCCTTAGAGTAGTTGACAAAATTGCTAAGCTTGATAGGGAAATACCCGGGCTTGATTTGACATGGGAGGTAAGAGATGGTATTATATCTCATTGTGGAGAGGATTATAGAACACGCAAACTTGAACCTGGCAGTAAACTTAAAAATTTGGAAGCCATAAGAACAAAAAAAGATGCTGGTAATCCTGTAACGTTAGAAGGTTGCCTTGTGCGATTAATTGATAAAATAGCTTACTGCGGCAAAGATGTAGAAGATGCTCTTGCTACAAAAATAATAACTGAGGAAGAAATCCCTCCAGAGATTTCAAAAGAGTTGGGGGGTAATAACGGCGAAATAATAGGGGCTTTCTTGGAGGATATTATTGAACAAAGTCGCAAAAAAGATTATATAGCTATCTCTGAAGAAAAAGCAGATTTGCTATATCAAATGATAATGTTTAATAAAGATCACATCTACGATAGCAAGGAGTCTGCTGGTTACAGTATACAAGCCGAAAATACTTTAAAACTCTTATTTGGTGCTTTATTAAAGAGACTTCAAGGGACAGATAGATTCAAAAAACCTAAAAACGGAAATGCCAGAGAACCACTTCATGTCTATAAAGTATTCGAAGACTTTGTTAAAAAGGATATGGAAAAAGTATATTGTGATACAGATCCAGAAGAATTGATTGTTTTAGATTTTATTGCAGGCATGACTGACGGTTTCACAGTTCGATCTTTTCGACAACTATTTATTCCTCAAGCTATGGTATAGAGGGTAGTAAATTTTTCCTCGGCCAAAAGCCTGATTTGCGTACTTTTTCCGCAACCGTCCGGGCCGTCGAGGACAATAAAACGTGATTTCAAGTTCTTAACCATATTATATTTCAGCAGTTTACCCGATTGACCGTTTTTGTCAATTATTTCGATTGATATTGGGGAAAACAGAGGTATAACTTTATTAAATATTAAGGACTAATTCGCAGGAGACAGACAATATGACAGAGCAAGAGCAGCAGCAGAGCGGCGGCATAACGCCTGAAATTCTCAAAAGCGCGCTCAAGGCGTTTAAAAAGAGGCTGAAACTGACCTCGCTGGACGATGATTCTCGGCTCGGACGCGGTGCGTTTTCGGGCGGACATACGGGCGTTTTCGCGATACGACCGCCAAACCAGTTCCCGCAGGAAGTTTGGGACGAATTGTGCCGGCAGGGAAAACTGAGAAATAGCGGGCATGGCTTGTACGAACTGCCGAAAGGCGAGCAAAATAACGCTTAAACACAGGGATGTAAAAGTTGACACAGGCAAAGTCGGGGGGTAAAGTAAATACCTTGTTTTTCTACAGGAAAAAAGATGAAAATATCTCTGAATTGGCTGAAAGAATACATAACGATAAATGAATCGCCGCAGAAGCTTTGCGAACTTTTGAGTAATATAGGTTTCGGCATCGAAGGCCTCGAGCAGGTCGGCGACGATACGGTTATAGATATCGAAATTACGAGCAACAGGGGCGATTGCCTTTGTCATATCGGGATAGCGAGGGAAATAGCGGCGGCAACGGGCAGGGAAGTTGTGCTGCCGAAGGTTAAATACGAGCCGGTGAAAAAAGACATAGCCGGTATGGTGAGCGTCGAAATCGCCGAGCCGAAGCTCTGCGGCAGATATACGGCAAGGTTAATCGAGGGTGTGAAGGTTGCCCCATCGCCGGCGTGGATGGCGAAACGGCTCGAAGCGGTCGGGCTTCGCAGCGTAAATAACGTCGTCGATGCGACAAATTACGCGATGCTCGAAACAGGCCAGCCGCCGCACGCGTTCGATTACAGTAAAATCAAAGACGGCAAAATCATCGTCCGTCTGGCGAAAAAAGGCGAAAAATTAGTAAGTATCGATGAGACCCAATGCGAACTTCAGCCGGATATACTTGTTATTGCCGACCCATCGGGGCCGGTCGCTATCGGCGGAGTAATGGGCGGGCTGGCGACAGAAGTGAGCATTTCGACCACTTCGATTCTGCTCGAAGATGCGGCGTTTGACCCTGTAAGTATTAGGAAGACATCGCGGAATTTGAATCTGCCGAGCGAGGCGGCGTACAGGTTCGGCAGAGGCGTGGATATCGAACAAATCGACTGGGCTTCGCAGCGGACGGCGCAGCTTATAGTTCAGGCCGCAGGCGGGAAAATCGTCGAAGGCGTTATTGACGCTTATCCGGCCAAGGCGCCGAATCATCGTATGGTTACGATGAGAATCGGCAGGGTGAAAAAAGTGCTCGGCATAGATGTGCCGCAGCAGATGATATTCGATATGCTTCGCGGTCTGAGGTTCAGTCCGCAGAAGAATGAAACGGATAAGATTCTGTGTACGATTCCGACGTGGCGGGGCGACATTACGAGGGAAATCGACCTGATTGAAGAGGTCGCCAGGATTTACGGATTCGATAAAATCGGCGTCAGTCAGAAAATCAGTATCGAAGTGATGCCGGTCGATAAGAGACAGAAAATCAGCGAGGCTGTGAGCGGATTTTTGAACGGCTGCGGATTTTACGAGACGATAACGCCGGGCTTTTGCGAGGAAAAAACCGCGAAACTTATAACCGGCGCTGCAAACGACGGCCATCTGGTCGTGCAGGACGAGAGCAGCAGAACGGCAAACCTGATGAGAAGCTCTTTAATCGGTTCTTTACTCGAAATTTTAGGCCGCAATTACAACAGCGGAAATAAGAACATAAAAATTTATGAAATCGCGAATGTTTTTAAAAAGCAGGACGGCAGTCATACGGAACATTGCAGTTTGGCCCTGCTTTGCGACGGCGATTTTCGGATTCTCAAAGGCGCGATTGAAGGCACAATAAAAGCGGTGGACGGCTCGATAGAAGTCGGGTTTGCCCCTGCCGACGCGTTTTGGGCAAAGACGGGCGCTCAAATAACGATGAACGGCCAAAAAATCGGCTCGGCAGGCGTGATCAAAGACAAGATTGTTTCGGAAATGGGGATAAAAGCCTCTGCGGTCTGCGCAGCGGAGATAAATTTCGACGTGCTTGCCGGCGTTGAGAAAAGTACGATTAAGATGAAGCCGCTGCCGAAGTTTCCGGCGATAAGCAGAGACCTTTCGCTGATTGTCGATGAGCCTATTCAGTGGCAGAAGATAAAAGAGATTATTCATTCCAAGTCGCCGGGCGAACTGGAAGAGATAAAGTTCGAGGGAATATACAGGGGCAAACCGATACCCGCAGGCAAAAAGAGCGTTACTGTTTCGCTGTGTTTCAGGGACGATGACGGCACGCTGAAACACCAGACGGTTGACGGCTGGGAAAAAGATATAGTTTCCAGTCTCGGCGGCACAATCGGCGCCGAACTGAGAAAAGCATAAATTCCCTTAATCCGATAATATCAAGACTTTCAGAGAAATTTTGCGCATAATCCCCATATAAAAATAATGGGCAGAAAGCCAAGGAGGAGCGGCCATCTGCCCTAAAGAAAGATCGAGGAACAAGTCCTCAATTTACGCTACGTCATAGCCGGCTATAAGGTTTGCCGAAATAAGTCTAAAAAAAAAGGCAGGCGGCCGAGGAGAGAAACCGCCATGCCGTGTGCGCCTCCTAAAGAGGAGGAGGTACGTGTGGGTTATCTAAAATAACAGTTCTACCTATTATACGTCAAGGAAAAAAATGGGTTCAAAAGATTTTTTGCGATTTTTTTGTATTTTACCAAAAGCAGATGTGGATTTTAATAGGCTTGCAGGTTATGAGGGGCTAAAATTAAGGATGTGAAATAAAGCCTAATCGTGAATATAATAGAAAAAGAACGCATAAAAACGCTTAATAACTGTCTCATAAAAGAGGGGAAATACGTCCTATACTGGATGCAGGCGGCCCAAAGGGCTGAATATAACCACGCCCTCGAATATGCGATAAACCGCGCAAATGAGGCAAAAAAGCCGCTTGCGGTCGTTTTTTGCGTAGTTCCCGACTTTCCCAATGCAAACGCAAGGCATTATTATTTTATGCTCGAAGGACTTGCAGAAACTCAAAAAAAACTGAAAAAAAGACAAATTAAGATGAGAATAAGTTCTGGTAATTTCATTAAAATTATCACAGAAACGGCAAAAAATGCCTGCGAGGTAATAGTCGATGCGGGATACCTGAAATTTCAGCGAAAATGCAGACAGCAGATTGCCAGAAAACTCGATTGCAGATTGACCGAAGTCGAAACCAATCTGGTAGTTCCGCTTGAAACGGCCGGCGAAAAAGAGGAATATTCGGCAAGGACAATCAGACCTAAAATCACCAAACACCTGAAAAAATTTCTTAAAAAACTGCCGCAGACAAGGTGCGTAAAAAGCTCACTCAGCCTGAAATTTAATAACAGTTTGGATGTAAGCAAACCGGAAGCTGTAATTAAAAAACTTAAAATGGATTCATCAGTTTCGAGAACGGAATTTTTCACAGGCGGAACAAGCAAGGCTAAAAAGCTGTTAAAATCCTTCATAAAAAATAAACTTGCCGGATACGGTAAAACCAGCAGCGACCCATCGAAGGACGGGCTATCAAATATCAGTCCGTATCTGCACTTCGGGCAGATTTCGCCGGTGTATATAGCATTGCAGATACAGAAGCACGGCGTGGCTGGGGCAAAGGCATATCTCGAAGAGCTGATTGTAAGACGGGAACTGGCGCATAATTTTGTCTATTACAATTACGATTACGACAGGCTCAAATCCACAGCAGGCTGGGCGATGCGGACGCTGAACTTTCACAAGCGGGATAAAAGACAATATGTTTATTCGCTCAGGCAATTGGAAGACGCACAGACGCACGATGAATACTGGAATGCCGCTCAAAAGGAAATGGTAATTACCGGCAAAATGCACGGATATATGAGAATGTACTGGGGCAAAAAGATTATCGAGTGGAGCAAAAGTCCCGCTCAGGCGTTTAAGACGGCGGTATATCTGAACGACAAATACGAACTGGACGGCAGAGACCCGAACGGATACGCGGGAATTTGCTGGTGCTTCGGCAAACACGATACAGCGTGGGCCGAACGGCCGATTTTCGGCAAGGTGCGGTATATGAACGCTGCGGGCTTAAAACGGAAGTTCGACATCGAAAAATACGCGCAGCGGATAAATAGATTAAAGACCGATAGAAAAAAACCTTGAAATTTTGCCGGATTTGTGGAGAATGCGTAAAAAATCTGACAGGAGTAATAATGGAAAATCATCGTAAGAGCAAGATTAAGAAGAAACGCAAAAGCGGTTTTCTGGCGAGAATGCGTACGCCCGGCGGGAAAAAAACTATAAAAAGAAGAAGACGGGCAGGCAGATCGCTAAAAACAAGATAGCAATTAACTAAACACCGGTAAAAGCGGAGACAGTAAACATTCTGTCAAGCTGGTGAGCAGAAGTATCAGATAGCGTCATTTACTGCAACAGGGCCGGTTAAAATCTTATGTTTTTTATCCTGAGGCATTCTATCGAGATGAATATGGCAGTATTCCTGATGGTTATAGATGCTTAAAGTGTGTTTGCAGCCCGGAAAGGCGCATTTCCTGTTTACAGGCGAGGTTTTTAACATTTTTGTCATTGTACACCTTTAGGTAAATAACCAGAAGAAAAAGCTGTAAAGGAAAGTTTGCTGGGTCTTTCTCTGCGGCCTAAAGATTTTTAAATCTTTTATGCTGTATTTATTATACCGCATTACAGGATATTGTCAAGCGATTTTGGAAATTACTTTGGAATGGGCATAAGAGCTGTTTTTTGCCTTACGGCAAAAAATAGATGAGGCTGTTGGGACTCGAGCCCAAGACCTGCGCATCGACAATTACAAGCCAACATCTAAGATCAGAATTAATTTAAATTTTGATATTTGGCAAATCGGCGTTATTATATGGGGGTATATGGCAAGTCATAATCTGGCAAAACTAAAGATAGACGAATTCGAGATGCTCGGCTATTCGGTGGGCGGCGAAGAAACCGTTATCGGCATGCCGCAGCTCGACGTCTGCTTCGATATCGGCAAGGCGCCGGACCAGCTTATAAGCATAAATAACGTGCTTTTGACGCACGGGCACATAGACCATTCGGCGGGAATCGCATATTATCTTTCGCACAGGAATTTCTGCGGACAAAAGCCGGGCAGGGTCTTTGCGCCGGAAAACCTGCTCCTTCCGCTGCGTGAGGTGATAGACGGCTGGGGCAGGGTCGATGGGAACAAGATACCGGCGGAATTAATCGGGATGCGCAGCGGCGATGAGTATCAGATTAAGCCCAACCTTATCATAAGGGCGTTCGCGACGAAACATTGCAGAGGGTCTTTGGGATTTTGCGTTCTGGAGAAAAAGAAAAAACTGAAAGATAAATACCTCGGACTGCCGGGCGAAGAAATCGTTGCGCTGAAAAAGAAACACGTGGAAATAGATTATCCGGTCGAAATACCGATAGTTTCTTATCTGGGCGATACGCGGTATCATAATTTCGCGCGGCTGGATTATGTCGCCAAGAGCAAAATACTTATAGCCGAGTGTACGTTTGTCGTCGATGAGCATATAGACCGTGCGCTTGCGGGTGAGCATATGCATATCGATGAGTTCGCGAAAATGGTCGGCGAGCTCGACAACGAATATATTATCATTACGCACTTAAGTCAGCGGACGCATATTCTCGAAGCGAAGAAAATACTGAAGAAGAAATTAAGTCCCGCCATTTACAAGAAGACGATGATGCTGATGGATAATAAAAATCCCCTGCGGCAGTAAGACAAACGTTGTATCCGCACGCAGGGGGTTAGATTTTACTTCGAAGAATCCTGATTTTGCAGGTCTTTGAGTGAGCAAGGATCAGCGACTTTTCTGTAGCCGAGAGTTTTTATAATCTCCAGCACCTCAGTCCAGGTGGGGAAGGGTCTGGAATTTAATTTTTTGTACTGGTCAACGGCCATAACGAACTCGAACTGTTCATCGGTCATCTGGCCTTCTTCGGCGGCTTTTCTGTCGTCAGGACGTCTTCTGCCCGGTCCCCTGCGGCGGTCAAGGTCGCCTCTTCTGTCGGTAACACTGTTTCTTCTGCCTTTCGAGCGTCTGTCTGCGGCAACCTGTCGTCTTGCTGAAAAGCAATTTTCGTTATTCGATTTATACTCTTCCACTGTCATCACCTCATAAAATTACAGGTTAAATGCTGTCATCGTCATAAAAATTTTCACGTTCTTCGTACTCGTCGAAATTCGGCTCGTTATTCCAACTATCGGGGTCGTTGAAGGCGTCGTCGAGAAAATGGTCGAAATCCTGCCGGGATTCGATAATTTCCTGAGCCTGTTCGAGAAAATGTTCCGGCACCATAACCGCGGTTCCGAGTACATCGGAAGAATAACTTCTCTGTGTTGCGGTTACGGCCGGAATTTCGTGCCTGGCGAGAATATCGCGATATTCATTCGCAAGGTCAACATCCTCGGCGATGGCGACGGTAACATAATCTTCCAAAGCCCCTTTGTTGCCGTCATTTTTTCTGTTATTTGCTTTCATAAAACCGGCTCCTAAAGCGATAACAAAATAAGGCCTTTTAAAGGCTTCTTAAGGTGTTTTCGTCAAAAAAGAAGGGTCGAATAATCTAAAAGAGGCTCAAGCGGCTGAATAAGTGCAAAATTTTGTAGTTTTAGAGAATTTTTTTGTTGCAAAAGGTCTTATAAGTCATCAAAATACGCACGAGAAATCGGCCTTGTCGTCAAAGGCCGATAAAAAAGGAATAGTTATTTAATTTGCATGGAGGATATCTAACATGGCAAAGAAAAAAGCAGCGAAGGGCAAAGAGTGTTTGGTTGTGGCGAGCAAAGTAAAAGCCTATGTCAAAAGCAAAAAGATGATGACATCAGCCGATGCAATCGGCGCTCTGAGCAATAGGATTTACTCTATTCTTGATTGCGCCTGTGAACGTACAAAGGCCAACAGAAGAAGCACGCTGAAGCCGCAAGACCTGTAAGCTTAAAATTTCACTTATTTGAAGTAATGGAACCGACCTGTGTGTAAATAGACTAAGGTCGGTTTTTTTTCGGCTTTACTTAACTAAAATCCGACCGAAGGGGATTTTCTGTAGTTTTTTTGTCGGTTTTCTTTGCATTATCGAGCGAAAAGTCCTATAAATTGTGAAAAGTGGGGCTGGCGATACTGAAATCTGATTTTATAGGAACAATTTATTAAACCTATATAGGTAAAAAACCGATTATACTAATAAGAAATAATATTTTTTGGAGCGAATGAGGTTTTGAAAGTTTTTATGCTTGGATGGGAGTTCCCGCCTTTTATCAGCGGCGGGTTAGGTACGGCGTGCTACGGCTTAACCAAGGCAATGAGCAAGCTGGGTCTTGACGTTACGTTTGTCCTGCCAAGGGCGATACAGGCGGAGAATCCGTCCACCTGCGTCAAGATGCGTACTCCTGCCGATGTGAATGACGGCAAAACCGAATGGGAAATTTGCGAGGAGGGACTTAGGAATATAAAATTCAAGGCGATAGACTCGGCACTGAGGCCTTATGCCACCAGCGAGACCTATCGTCATGAAGTCGAGGAGATGATACGCAACAAACAAAAACTATGCGGTGGCGGCGGCGGGGTCGTCGGAATGGAAGAAATCGGCTCGCCGGCGCATTATTCCGGCGATATGTACACCGAGGTTCACAGGTATGCGGCCTCTGCGGTAAGACTGGCGATGCAGGAAGATTTCGAGGTAATTCACGCACACGACTGGATGACCTATCCGGCAGGTATGGCGGCAGCGGCGGCAAGCGGCAAACCTCTTGTAGTGCATGTACATTCGACAGAATTCGACCGCAGCGGCGAACACGTCAATCAGATGATTTACGATATCGAGCGTGCGGGGATGCACGCGGCAGATAAGGTAATAGCGGTAAGTTATCTAACAAGAAATATAATAATTTCGAGATACGGAGTGCCGGGCGACAAAGTGGAAGTCGTTTATAACGGAATCGAACGAAACGGCAACGGATTCGGCTGTGGAAAGATGGATATAACCAGAGACGAGAAAATCGTACTGTTTTTGGGCAGAATTACGATGCAGAAAGGGCCTGAATACTTCCTCGGCGCAGCCAAAAAGGTGCTTGAGATTATGGATAACGTCAAATTCGTTATGGCAGGTTCCGGCGATATGATGAGAAGGACAATCGAACTTGCCGCAGAGCTGGGAATCGGCAGCAAGATACTGTTTACGGGATTTTTAAGGGGCGAAGATGTCCGCAAAGTCTATGAAAGGGCGGACCTTTATGTAATGCCCAGTGTATCGGAGCCGTTCGGAATAGCGCCGCTGGAGGCGCTGAACCACGATATTCCGGTGCTGATAAGCAAGCAGAGCGGCGTATCGGAAGTCCTGACACACGTTCTCAAAGCGGACTTCTGGGATGTAAACGAAATAGCGAATAAAATTATAGCGGTATTGAAATACCCGCCTTTGCAAATGACGCTGAAAGAACACGGCAACTTCGAGGTCAGGAAGCTGAAGTGGGAAGATGCGGCCGAGAAGTGCAGACAAATATACCGGCAGGTTATTGACAGTACGGTCTGCGTCTGAAGTTACAGGCTCGACGGATAACAGCCAAAGAAGAATAGTATCAAAGGATTGACTTATGCCATCAGTATGCTTTTATTTTCAAGTCCATCAGCCTTTCCGGCTGCGGCACTACACCGTATTTGACGAAGACCACCGCTATTTCGACGCTTTCAAGAACAGGGCGATATGTCAGAAGGTCGCCAATAAATGCTATCTTCCCACAAATCGGCTGATTCTTGAATTGATAAGGCGTTATGAGGGCAAGTTCCGCGTCGCATACAGCATTACGGGCGTTTTGCTCGAACAATTGGCTGAGTACGCTCCGGAAGTGATGAGCACATTCGACGCTCTGGCAAGGACCGGCTGCGTGGAATTTCTGGCCGAGACGTATTATCACAGCCTGAGCTTTTTGTATTCGCGGGATGAATTCAAAGAACAGATTTTCAAGCATATGGACACGATTGAGAAACTTTTCGGGCAAAAGCCGAAAATTTTTCGCAATACGGAGCTTATTTACAGCAACGACCTTGCGGCCGCAATCGAAGAAATGGGGATTTTCGACGGCGTTATTACCGAAGGGGCCGACAAGATTCTGGGCGGCAGAAGTCCTAATTTTATTTACAGGCCGCCGCAGGAAGGGAAAGTCAAACTGCTGCTGAAAAACTACGCACTGAGCGACGACATCGCGTTTCGTTTCTCGAACAGGGGCTGGTGCGAATGGCCGCTGATGGCGGAGAAATTCAGCCATTGGGTAAACAGGGTCAACGGCAACGGATACGTCGTGAACCTGTTTATGGATTACGAGACATTCGGGGAACATCAATGGGAAGATACCGGCATATTTAATTTTATGAGGCAACTGCCGGACGAGATTATGAAACATCCGGATAATAATTTTAAGACGCCTTCGGAAGTGCTTAAAACTTATCCGGCGACGGACGTGGTAAATGTGCCTGCGCTGATAAGCTGGGCCGATACCGAAAGAGACCTTTCAGCATGGCTGGGCAACGCGATGCAGTCGAACGCTTTGCACGAACTTTATCGTCTTGAACAGAGGGTAAAAAAAACCGGCGACAACTCGCTTTTGTCCGACTGGCGAAAAATGCAAACCTCCGACCATTTTTATTATATGTGTACGAAGTGGTTTTCAGACGGCGATGTGCATAAATATTTTAATCCGTACGATTCGCCCTACGATTCGTATATCAACTTTATGAACGTAATGGGCAATCTCGAAAAGAGGTGCGGCAAGAGCCATCATAGCCGTCAAAGAGCCGTCAAGCAGCTCAGAGCAGAAGTAAATTCATAAGGAATTGCCGGAATGATGGAGCTTGCTCAACATATTTCAGGGCCGAAACAGCAGGCGCAGAATAATAATTTTGAAAAACTGCTGGAGACCGAATGGCTGCTGACAAACAGGCGGGGAGGTTTTGCCTCCGGTACGCTTTGCGGCTGTAATACGAGACGTTATCACGGGCTTTTGACCGGAACGCTTGCACCGCCGGCGAAAAGGATTGTCGGACTGGCGAATTGTCTTGAAACGGTCATTGCAGAGGAAAAGCAATATAACCTTAATCATTTCGAATTCGAGCCTCCTTCGGACGAAAAACCGCAAGTTTTGCCGAGCAGTTTCAGAAAAGATGTCGGAGTGCATTTCGACTACGCTGCCGAACACTTTAATCTGACCAAGAGCATTTATCTGCTGCCGGAAGACGATATAACCGCAATCATCTATAACTTCAGCGATGTGCAGCAGAAATTCGAGTTTATCGTAAGGCCCTTTGCGGCGATGAGGAACTATCACAGTCTCGCAAGGAAAAGCAATAATTTTTATCTCGAATGGCAGGACGAATTTCTCGCCGTCAAAAATACAGATGTGCAGCAGAGCCAGCTTTTGTTCGCTGCCGACGAGATGGCCTTTCGGGAAGATATTCAGTGGTGGTATAATTTTCTTTACCGGCAGGAAAAAGCCAGAGGGCTCGATTATACCGAAGACCTTTGGTCGCCGGGCTATTTCAGAAGAACAATCGACGGGCCGGTTAAAGTTGTTCTATGGGCAGGTTTCGGCGACAGCGACATATCGCAGAAAATGACGGGACTGGATGCCGATGTGATTATCGACGACCTTAAACTGGAACAAAAACGTCTTCTCAGCAATCTTAAAACTAAAGATACGACAGTTCAGTCCCTGGCGGTATCGGCAGAGCAGTTCGTTATCGACCGGACAATAGATAATCTGAAAACGAAATCGATTCTTGCCGGCTTTCCGTGGTTTATGGACTGGGGCAGAGACGCGTTCATTTCTCTCGAAGGGCTGCTTTTGTGCTGCGGCAGATATGAAGATGCCTGCTCTGTTCTGCTCAATTTTGCGTATCACGCCGATGAGGGTATGATTGCCAATTGCTTCGGTGATGACAAAAGCGGGGCGCATTTCAACAGTATCGACGCATCGCTGTGGTTTATCCACGCAGCGTTCAGATACTATAAAACCAGCGGCGATTTGCAGGGCTTCAGCTCGAAATTAATGCCCGTGGTTCGCTGGATAATAGATTCCTATCAGCAGGGCACTAAATTCGGCATCAAAGCGGACAATGACGGCCTGATAACCGGCGGCGGGAGCGATACGCAGCTTACGTGGATGGACGCGAAATTCGATAATATTGTTTTTACGCCGAGGCACGGCAAAGCAGTAGAAGTGAACGCACTTTGGTACAACGCCATTTGCAACTGCGCGGAGTTCTATCGCGGCAGAAACGCCGTTATGGCGGAAAAGTTCAGCAATATGGCCGACAGAATCGCGCATAGTTTCCGCTCCTGCTTCTGGTATCAGCAGGGACAATATCTATACGATTGCGTAACAGATGATTTTATGGATACGAGCATAAGGCCCAACCAGCTCTTCGCGGTTTCTCTTCCGTTTTCTCCTTTGGATATTCAGCAGCAAAAGGCGGTAGTAAATTGTGCGGAAGAGAATCTTTTAACGCCTTTCGGCCTGCGGACACTTGCCCCGACAGACAGCAAATACATCGGCAGGTACGAAGGCGGCGCAAAAGAAAGGGACAGCGCATATCATCAGGGCACGGTTTGGCCGTGGCTGCTCGGACCTTTTATAGAGGCGTATCTGAAAGTCAATAATTACAGCAGGCAAAGCAAAAATACCTGTGCTGTATGGCTTGAGCCTCTTATCGACCATTTGCGAAACGACGGCTGCATAGGCAGTATAAGCGAGATATTCGACGGCGATGAGCCCCGCAAGCCGAGAGGTGCTTTCGCGCAGGCCTGGAGCGTGGCAGAGGTATTAAGAGCTTATCTGCTGATTCACGGCTGACAGCAGTTAGTGCTTGTCGTTTGCGACGGCTACGAGATTTATATAGCCGTGTTTTACGCCCCGCATACTTATCATTTTTTCGCCGACCTTATTTATATCGCAGGCCAGTCCCCTCAATAATAAAACCTCAAGGCAGTTGTGCTTGTCGATATAAACGTGGATGGACGAGATTGTCTTGATGGGTTTGTGGTGCTGGAGTTTTTTGAATACGGTCGAAATATGGGCGGTGTGGTGGTCGTAAACAAGAAAAACTGCGCCGATTGCGGGAGTCTTTTTATGCTCGATTTTCTGTTTCGATAAATGCTCGCGAATCAGGTCGCGAATCGCTTCGGAACGGTTTTTATAGCTTTTGTCCGAGATGAACTTATCAAAAGTCGCGAGCAGGTCGCTTTCGAGCGAGACTCCTATGCGTTCGATATCAGCCATTTTATTTTTCTCCATTTCCGTTTGCCGGGGCTACGCAGTAAATATAACATAAAGGCTCATCGGAAGTATTTATTATATTATGGATTGTCCGCGGGGGGATATATGTGATTTTTCCCTCGCCGACGTCAAGAGTTTCGTTCTCTCCGATAATCGCCCTGCCTTGTCCAGAAAGGAAAACCAGCATTTCCTCGTTTGCCTCGGTGGAATGCCTGCCGCAATCCTCGCCGGGGAGCAGATAAACCCTGCCGGAACGCATACCTTTTGTCTGCGGCGTGCCGGTCAAAAGCGGCTGATGCTGCGCCTGTTCGGTTAAGATTTCCACAAATGGCTTACTCATCAGTATTTATGCGCCTTTCTATATAAGAGATTAGGGTAATTTTACACATTTTTTTCAATTTTACCATATTTTTTCTTGTCGGACTAAACCGATTGGAGTATCTTACCGGTTAGTAGCACGTTTTTTAAATTTTTATGCGCAGATGATTTTAATTTTTTTCAGGGGAAAGGAAGATTTATTATGAGCAGAAGCGGAAGATTTTTTGGTTTGATGATTGTAATGGTTTTGTGTTTTGTTTGCAGTCCTGCGGCTAACGGACAAACGGTCGCGGAAGTTACTCATTGGGAGCTTCAGGCGGTCAATGCAGATGGCGTCGGCACGTATGATGCGACCGACAAGGTAATTATAACGGGTATTGTGCTGAACAATCCTGAAGATATGCTTAACCCGACGCCGAGCGATGTTGGTATGGGCGGGTCGTGGCAATTTTACCTTCAGGGCGAAGGCGGCGACCACGCCGGTACGGCAGTATGGCTCGGACAGAATTACAGTTTAGTTTCAAGTTCAGAGGACTATACCGATGAGGAATTGCTCAGCGAACTGTGCCGTATCAATAGAGATCCGAATACCGGTTATGTTATTACGGCGGGCGACAGGGTAAAGATTACGGGATGGTACAAATTTTATAAAGGTAAAATAAATGTCAATGAACAGCACGAAGCCGACCCGTATTTTGATTTTGAGGTCGAATTGCTTAAACCGGCCGTCGGCCTGCCGAGCCCCGAGGTTGTAAATCTTAATCAGCTCAAAGACGAGAACGGATTTATATTCGATTCGAGCAGACTCACAGGCTGCGAGTATTATCAGAGCAGACTGATTCGGGTAGAAGATGTAAATATTGTGTATCCGGAAAATTGGGCTCCGAATGGTACGGTTATTATAAGAGATTCCAATGGCATTGAGTTTAATGTGAAACTCGGAATCGGCGACGGTTTTTCGAGATTCAGTTGTCCCGAAGGGCAAATTGACGTGATAGGGATTTTAAATCAGGAAAGTTCCGGTTATACGGTTTGCAAAGACGGCTATTTTATATGGGTGGTCAATTACGATGGCAACGGGTTGGTATTAACCGACCGCGGACGTCAGCGCGGCAATCTGCCGGGCGATATCAACAGCGATTATATCGTTGACTTTAAGGATTTCGCGGAATTAGCCGGTAATTGGCTGACGAATAGAGCCGGTCTGTACGATTGCTGTGAGTAATAAAATATTGTAATAGTCAGAATATATTTAGAATTGAGCAGGGTTTTGCAGAAATGCCTCATTTGGCGAAAAAAGGTTTTACACTTGTTGAATTGCTGGTTGTTATTGCTGTCATGGCGATGCTGATGGGCATTTTGCTGCCGTCGCTCGCCCGAGCCCGGCTGCAATCTAAAATACTTGCCGCCAATATAGACCTTCAGCAAATAGGCATAGCTCTCGAATGTTATTACATTGACCATAAGAAGTATCCTCCCACTCGTGAAGATTGCCATACGGGAAAGGTTGAAGACCATTTGTTTCAGCTTCCCGAGGAACTTTCGAAAGGGAGGTATTTGCCTGCCGCTAATTCAGGTGATGTTATGGCTACGATAATGGAGGACCGTTTTAATTGGGGACATACATATAAGTATCGCAGTGCCGGCGAGGTATATAGAGATAGAGGCAACATCTCGAAACACATAGCGGCAAGTCTCTGGATACCTGATAATTTCCCATCGGCCAGCAGTATAAAGGGAAAAGATGGCCGATCGTACCCTAATGATGGTGAAAAGGAACAATATCGGGGACATTACGACTTGTTTAGCAAGCAAGTGCCCGTAACTTGGGTGGTTTTCAGTTTGGGGCCCGGTTTTGACGGAGCAACTATTCAGAATACGGTAAAAAACAGGTATCCGGTTTCCAAAGAATTGTGGTACAGTACGGTAGAAAAAAGGTATCCGGTTTCTGAAAAATTGTGGTACGTTTCAAAAAGCCATACGGGGTTTTTGGTAAGACTGCGGCTCAAAAACGGCCAGCAAATAGGTACGTTTCAAAAGAATTATTAAGCGATTAGAAATTAAGTCTAACGGATGAGATTTGTAAAAAAACTTAAAAAATACTTGTAATGGAACAAAGATTCGGATTATAGTGAAGTCGAGAGGTTTATTTTTGTAGCTAAAAATTAATTAGTGTGGAAATTTAAAATTAACATTATTTAAATTTATTAGGAGAGTATTGCTATGAAAAACAGAGTAAAAAACGAGAAGAGTATTGTTGCTATTTCAATTTGTCTGTTTCTTTTTGTATTTATCTTGCCTATACCGGTATATGCGACCGGAGAAATTGTAGCTTGGGGATTAAACGATTACGGTCAGTGCGTCGTGCCATCGCCCAATGCTGATTTTATTGCCATTGCAGCAGGTAGTTGTCACTCGCTGGGCCTAAAAGTTAGTGGCACAATTGTAGGTTGGGGAGACAATGAATTCAATCAATGCGAGATACCGTTACCAAATACGGATTTTGTTGCCATTGCGGCCGGCCAGTATCACTCGCTTGGTCTGAGAAATGATGGCTCCATTATTGCTTGGGGACACAATGAGTTTGGTCAATGTGATGTGCCTACGCCGAATACAGATTTTATAGCCATTGCGGGTGGCCAGTATCACTCGCTTGGTCTGAAAGCCGACGGCTCGATTGTGGCGTGGGGAGATAATGCTTGTGGTGCTCTTGAGATACCACCCCCTAACACAGATTTTATAGCGATTGCGGCCGGAGCATGTTACTCAATGGGTCTAAAATCTGATGGTTCTATTGTGGCCTGGGGTGATAACACATTTGGTCAATGCGATGTACCGCCACCTAACACAGGTTTCATGGCCATTGCGACCAAAGGATATCACGCGCTTGGCCTGAAAATTGACGGTTCAATTGTGGTCTTGGGATTTCTTATGGACGATGTGCCGTCGCCAAATACAGATTTTATAGCCATTGCGGCCGGTACGACAAACTCACTTGGTTTAAAGGCAGATGGCTCGATTGTTGCATGGGGAGGCGACGATTACTATGAATGTGATGTACCAGAGCCAAATACAGGCTTTACGGCCATCTCAGGCGGGGCGGGTTTCTCTCTTGGCCTTAAAGGAGAGCAGGGGGGGGCCTGTTGAACCAAATGATTGTCTGTATTGTTTAGTGGGCGATTTGAACGATGATTGCAAGGTGAATTTATGCGACCTTGAGATATTGGCAAATCAGTGGTTACTTGAAATTTTATTTTATGATTTTAATGGTGACCGCTTTATAAACTTTCTGGACTTTGCGGTCTTTGCCAATAGCTGGCAGGGTAGTATAAATCAGTTAGCAGAATTTGTATCTCAATGGCTTAAAGCTGGCGCTTATAATGCGGATATCGCGCCTTCGCCGAGCGGCGATGGCATAGTGAACTTTCGGGATTTTGCAGTTATGGCCAAAAACTGGCTAATAGATTGTAACACGAACCCTTTAGATCCTGCTTGTGTGCCTAAATAGGATATATCTCTAAGTATATAGGCATATTTCAAAAGGACTATTAAAACGGTTGCTTTAGCGGTTTCGGCCTTTTATATTATTTGCGGTTAATTACGGAGTGATTTTATGCCCAGATTGATAAGTTTCGCAGGTCTGCTCGCGATGGTTTTGCTGGCGTGGCTGCTTTCCGATAATCGCAGAAAAATGAACAAACGGCTGATTATCAGCGGAATTGTTCTGCAGCTTGTACTTGCGGTTATTATCCTGCGCACTGTGCCCGGCCAATATATTTTTGACGGTGTAAGAATTTTTATAACAAGACTTATCAGTTTTTCCGCGGCAGGGTCGGAATTCGTATTCGGGGAAAATTTCAGAGAACACCCCTTTGCGTTTTCAGTTCTGCCGACGATTATTTTTGTTTCTTCGCTTATGACGGTTTTGTTCCATCTCGGCATTCTGCAAAAAATCGTCGAGTTTATGGCCAGGATTATGGTTTATGTTATGGATACCGCAGGCGCCGAATCTCTGGCTTCGGCGGCCAATGTTTTTGTCGGAATGGCGGAAGCGCCGCTGGTAATCAGACCTTATATAAAGACAATGACCCGCTCCGAGATTATGGCGATGATGACCGGCGGAATGGCGACGATTTCCGGCGCTCTTATGGTCGCATACACGGGTTTCGGAGCAGATGCGGGACATTTATTGGCGGCCTCGATAATATCCGCTCCTGCTGCGCTGGTTATAGCCAAGATTATGGTGCCTGAAACCGAACAATCCCAGACAAAAGGCACGGTAAAAGTCAAAATTCCGAAACAGGATATAAATGTTCTCGAAGCGGCCTGCCGCGGAGCTATTGACGGCGTCAAGCTGGCAATCAATATTGCGGCCGTACTGATTTGCTTTATCGCATTTGTCGCTCTTGTGAACTGGCTGTTTTCATTTTTACCGGTTTTTAACGATAAACCATTTACGCTTGAAAGAATCCTCGGCTGGTTCTGTTCGCCGCTGGCGTGGGTTATGGGCGTAGAATGGAAGGACGCTTCGCTGGTCGGTTCGCTGCTCGGCAAAAGAACGGTACTTAACGAGTTTATCGCTTATCTCGACCTTGCCAAATATAAGGAGACGCTTTCTCCGCGTTCGTTTACCATCGCGACTTATGCGCTTTGCGGTTTTGCGAATTTCGGCTCGATTGCGATTTTGATAGGGGGTCTTAGTACGCTTGTTCCGGAAAGACGGACGGATTTCGCGACGCTGGGCTTTAAGTCGATGCTCGCCGGTACGCTGGCCTGCTTTATGACGGCGACAATCGCAGGGATACTGATTTAAGGATACCTCTAAAAATTGAAAAATCGTTGTTTGTCATTTCGAGCGGAGCGAAGCGAAGTCGAGAAATCTATTTAGATTCTGCAACCTTGCCCAGAACGGCTTACGCCGGATTTCTCCACTCCGCCTGCTTCGCAGGCTTCGGTCGAAATGACATCAAACATTATTTTTAGAGGCGCCCTTAAGTTTTAGAGCTCGAATTCCGTTATTTTCAGGCTGTCGATGTCGAGGATTACGAGATTTCCCTTGCCGCAGACCCAGTCGGTTGCTTCGCCGGGATTTATAATCAGCGTTTTGCCGTCGGTTCTGATATCCCTGAAATGCGTGTGGCCGTAAATGATAATATCGTATTTTCCGCTTGCGATAACCTCATCGAGGATACTCGGTTTGTGAGTCATAAAAATCTTTTTGCCCTCGATTTGGCCGTGGTAGGGGTCCTGATGGATTTCGCCGCCGAAATCTTCTATTACTTTCCTGAGCACGAATTTTTCGCCGTCGTTATTGCCGAAAACCGCGACAAATTTTGCGTTCTTTATCTGGCCGAAAGCCTTTGCGGTATATTGAGAAACTATATCGCCTGCGTGCAGGATATACTGCACGTTTTCTCTTTCGAAGATTTCAACGGCTTTTAGAACGTTTGCGTGATGGTCGTGAGTGTCGCTGATTATTCCGATTTTCATAAATAATCCCTGTAAATTTTTATATTATAAAATATTGTCGAAAAAAGGTCAAATCTGTATAATACCGCAACTATAAATGTTTCCAGATTTGAAAGGTTTAAAAGATGTCAAATGTCCCGAAAGCAAACGCGATTGTGAGTCAATCCGGCGGGCCGACCGGCGTAATTAACGCGTCATTAGTCGGCGTTATCGAAGAAGCGAAAAAACATCCGGAAATACAGGATCTTTACGGCGCTATTCACGCGGTAAGCGGTATCGTAAAGGAAGATTTTATCGACCTCGGCAAGATTTCAGCGGACGTTCTCAAAACGGTAGCGGCAAGTCCGTCATCGGCGCTGGGTTCGAGCAGAGACAAGCCGGACGCCGAATACTGCAAAAAAGTTCTCGATGTATTCAAGAAGCGGGATATCCGGTATTTCTTCTATATCGGCGGCAACGATTCGGCCAATACCTGCTTTATTATCAATAATATGGCCCAGGAAATAGGTTATGACCTGCGGGCCTTTCATATTCCAAAGACTATCGATAACGACCTTTTGGTTACAGACCATTGCCCCGGTTTCGGCACGGCGGCGAAATTTGTGGCTTGCGCCGTTATGGGCGACGACCTCGACAACAGAGCGCTGCCGGGCATTAAAATCGACTGCATTATGGGCAGACACGCGGGCTTTCTGACGGCGGCATCAGCTCTCGGCAAACAAAGAGATGATGACGGGCCGCATCTGGTTTATCTGCCGGAAAGGTCGGTTACGATGGACAAATTTCTTTCCGATATAGAAGCGGTTTATAAAAAGCTCGGCAGATGTGTAGTCGCGGTAAGCGAAGGGATAAGCGATGCCGACCATAAAACTTGGGCGGAAAAAATTACAGAAACGGACGAACGCGATTCGCACGGAAACGTTCAGCTTTCCGGTACAGGCGCTTTGGCCGATTATCTGGCGGTGCAGGTTAAAGGCAAATTGAAAGTCAAGCGTGTCCGCGCCGATACGTTCGGTTATTTGCAGAGAAGTTTTGCGGGATTGCAGTCGTCGGTCGATGCTTCCGAGGCTCACAGATGCGGCGTCGAAGCTGTCAAATTTGCGATGACGAATATCAGCGGCTCTGTCGCGATTAAGAGAACAGGCAGCGGTAAAAATTACGGCGCCGAACTCTTCAGAACCGAACTTGCAAATGTTGCTGAAAAAACAAAATCCCTGTCGGACGAATTTATCAATAAAGACGGCAACGGCATAACAGATGCGTTTGTCGAATACGCACTGCCGCTGACAGGCGGACTGCCGAAAACCGAATACCTCGGCAATAAACCGAAGATTTAATTGTAGGGATTTTTATAAATAGACATAAATCGAACAACTATTGCCCATAAGTTACGGCAGGGTTTGGAGCAGTTCGATTATTTCTGCTTTTTTCGGCAGCGATTCCTGCGAGCCGAATTTCGAGCAGGCCAGCGCCCCGGCGGCGGAGGCGAATCTGACCGCCTTTTTAATTTCATCTCCGACTGCGCAGCTTGCGGCCAAAGCGCCGTTAAAGGCGTCGCCGCAGGCGGTATGGTCAACGAATTTTACCTCGAAAGGCGGGATATGATTAGCGCCGTCTTTATTGACAATTAAAGCGCCCCGTCTGCCGAGCGTGATTACGGCACAGCCTACGCCGTGGGCAATCAGGTCTGAGCCGATAAGTTTAGCGTTGTGGATATTATGGTTTTGCACGGCGCTGCTTAGCTCAGCGGCCTCGGCAAAATTGGGGACCAGAATGTCGGCGGTATAATAATCCATTGGCAGTTGGCCGCTTTGCCGCTGAAACTGTTCGCCGGACAGGGCGGGGTCGAGAATAACTTTTGTGTGCGCAAGTTTGCCCGCTCTTATTGCACTGCATACGAAATCGTGCGGCAATTGGCCGTTAATCAGGCAAACATTTGCGGAGGAAATAAGTTTTTCAAAGTCAGCGCCTTTAATATCGCCCGGGCAAAGAGCTCTGTTAGCTCCTTCTGAGACGACGGTGCGGTTTGCTCCGGTACTGTTGACGAATGAAACGGCGGCACCCGTGTTTTTAGCTTCCGCCTCGAAAACGAAGTCGCAATTGACGCCGAAATCGGCAAGATTGCTTTTTGTCATTTGGCTGAACTGGTCTTTTCCGACCTTGGCTACGAGATAGACGTCGCAGCCGCAAAGAGCCGCCTGTATTGCCTGATTCAGGCCGGAGCCGGTCGGGGTGCAGGAAAAACCGCTTCCGAAAGTGATTTCCGAACCGGCGGGAAACTCCTGACAACGTATCGCCATATCAACATACACGCTTCCGATTACGACAACTTTAGGCTTTTCCGCTGTCATAGGCGCCTCTAAAAATCCGTTTTCATAAAACTATTCAGATCTATAAGATACAGGCAAAGCCTGACTTTTGCAATAATTTCCCGATATTCAAATCCGGCGCTTGAATCCATAAAGCATTTGACTTGAACAATACGTTCGGCTACACTGCTTTAGTTGCGGGAAGAAAAGGGAAGTCCGGCAGCACTGCCATTTTAACCTTTTATCTGGATAGCACTTATGGACAAAAAAGAGAACTGCGGTCTTTTCGGTATTTTTGGCGATGCGGAAGCCGTTGAGAAGACGTTTTTTGCGCTTCACAGTCTCCAGCATCGCGGTCAGGAATCGGCAGGCATAGCCACAAGCAGCGGCAATTCGATATCCTGCCATACGGGAATGGGGCAGGTCAGCAGGGTTTTCCGAACCGGGCATAACAATATGCTCGAACAATTGAAAAACCCCATAGCCATCGGCCACGTCCGCTATTCTACCACCGGCTCTCGAAATATCTCCAACGCCCAGCCGATTGTGAGCGAATATTCGAGGGGTCAGGTCGCTGTCGCTCATAACGGGAATTTGATAAACGCCTCGTTGCTTCGCGATGAATACGAAGCCTACGGACATATATTCAAGACCACAAACGATACAGAAATCATAATTCATCTTCTCGCGAAACCATCGCATATAACGAAGCCGGACCCGCTGGGACACGTTCTTAATCATCTTCAGGGAGCATATTGCCTGCTGTTTTTATTTGCGGACCGAATCGAAGCGGCAAGAGACCCTTACGGCATAAGGCCTCTATGTATAGGCAAGACAAAAGAGGGAGCGTATTGCGTAGCGAGCGAAACCTGTGCATTTGCCGCAATCGAGGCGGAATATATCAGGGATGTGGCTCCGGGCGAAATCGTAACATTAGACGAGCAGGGCATCAGCAGCAGGTTTTTTGTCAAACAGGGAAGCATAACGCCTGCTCACTGTATTTTTGAGCACGTTTATTTTGCCAAGCAGAGCAGCGATATCTTCGGCGAAAATGTCCATGAGTTCAGAAAGAGACTCGGCGCGCAAACAGCCAAAGAACATCCGGTCGAGGCGGACGTGGTCATTCCGGTTCCGGACTCCGGCACTTCGGCCGCTGTCGGATATTCGCACGAAAGCAAAATACCATTCGATATGGGATTTATCAGAAGCCATTATATCGGCAGAACTTTTATCTCGCCGGAACAGAGCCTCAGAGACCTTGCGGTAAAGCTGAAGCTTGCGGTCGTTGCCGATGTTGTCAGGGGCAAACGTGTGGTGGTAGTCGATGACTCGATTGTCCGCGGCACAACCACGAGGGGTAAAATCAAGGTTATCAGACAGGCCGGCGCAAAGGAAATACATATACGGGTGAGCTGTCCGCCTGTTAAGTTTCCGTGTTTCTACGGAGTGGATTTCCCGACAAAGGAAGAACTGCTGGCCAACAACAAGAATATGCAGCAGATAAAGGAATTTCTCGGCGCCGACAGCGTCGGTTATATTTCGCTCGAAGGGATGCTGTCCTGCGCCTCTTTTCCCAAGGAGCATTACTGTACTGCCTGCTGGGCGGGAAATTACCGGATTCCTATTCAGACGGTAGTGAATAAATTTACGATGGAACGGTATCAAATGCAGCTTTTCGATGAGGAACCGGCACAACTTTAATGGCTGAATACATTACTTATGCCAAGTCGGGCGTCAATATTGACGCAAATGACGAGATGGTTGAGAGGATTCGCTCGTCGGTTCAGAGCACTTTCAGCCCGCGGGTAATCGACCTTCACGGCGGTTTTGCCGGTCTGTTTCGCCTCGACTTCGACGAAAAAATATTCAAAAAAAACTATAAGAATCCCGTCCTCGTCGCCTGTACCGACGGCGTCGGCACAAAAGTGCTGATTGCAAGGGATATGGAAAAATTCGATACTATCGGTTTCGACCTTGTGGCGATGAGCGTCAACGATATGCTTGTACTTGGGGCCGAGCCTTTGTTCTTTCTGGATTATCTCGCTTTGGATAAACTTGACCCCGTAAAAGTAGCCCAGCTTGTCGAGAGTATTGCCGCGGCCTGCAGGACGGCCAATTGTGCGCTTATAGGCGGAGAAACGGCTGAAATGCCGGACATATATAAAAAGAACGACTTCGATATGGCAGGTTTTGCCGTCGGAATAGCAGAGCGGAACAAGGTGATTAACGGCTCGAAAATCGAGGCGGGCGATGTCGTTCTGGGACTGGCTTCGAGCGGCCTGCACAGCAACGGATACGCACTGGCAAGACATATATGCTTTAAAAAATTGAAATTAAAACCGGAAGAAAGAATTCCGCAGATGGACAACGATTTGATAGGCAATTGCCTTCTGACTCCGACAAAGATTTATGTTCGGCCCATAATCAAACTGCTTTCGCAATACAGAGTTAAGCAGGTTATTCACGGGATGGCTCATATTACCGGCGGCGGGCTTGTCGGCAATGTCCCCCGGGTTCTGCCGGCGGGCTGCGATGCGGTTCTGGACAAATCGAGCTGGCAACGGCTGCCGATTTTCGACTTTTTACAGAATAACGGGCCGGTCGAGGAAGAGGAAATGTTCAAGGTCTTTAATATGGGTATCGGCTATGTGCTGGTGGTTGCGAAAGATTTTGCCGGTTCGGTAACAAAAAAGTTGCGTTCGTATGGCGAGACAGTATATAAAATAGGTGTTATACGTCGAGGAAGTGGAAACGTAATAATAAAATAAGGGAAAAGTCTGGCAATGGACAAAAGACCTCCGTTGATTATTTCGTTCCCGGCAGCAGTAGTAATTTATGCGTTATTCGCCGGCTGGCTTTTTTATCCTTATGCGCAGAAACTGACGGCGGTTCAGCTTGTCTTTCTTCCTGCCGGCTCTGTTATCGGCGCAGCGGGTGTTTTTCTGCTAAGCAGACGTTGGGTGCTTTCGGTTTTCGCGTCTCTTGCCGGCGGAGCGATTTTCGGGTTCGGGATGTTTGCCTGTTCCTTTTACTGTTATCATCCGGCAGCGGGTCTTATTAACGCTTTTGTGCCTTGGTTTTTCATACCGGCCGTTTTTTTCTATCACTGGGCGAAATTCAAGCCGAGTGTTATCAAGGCTTTTTCGGGGCTGTTTTTACTGCTGCCGATTCTTTTTGTTCTGTCCGCCTATGAGGTTGCGGCGGGAATGCAGTTTTATCCTGTGCCGCTGAATACCTCGCTTACGGCTGAGAGTTTGCGGGGGATTGTAAATCCGACCAATATAAAACCCGATATTTTTTCGCCGGGTTTTTATCACATTTCCATAGCGGGACTGGCTATAGGTTTTATCCTGCTTATCAGAACAAGCAGAATATGGACGGTGATATTGTTTACAGTAACGTTTTTTGCCGCGTTTTTAACGCCGATTCTTAATGTGCCGTCCGTAATATGGGCTTCTATACCCGTGCTTATATGTTCTCTGCTGATTGCCGAAGGCCTTGAGGCCCTTATTCTTTCCGGCGCATCGGACTCGAAATGGCTTTTGACATCGGTGGCGGTTTTGCTTCTGGCAGCCTTGCTGAATATTTTACTGACAACCAAAACAGGCGTCTTTCCTCAGTCTCTCGGCCTGTACGGGGCTGGGGTTGCAGCAGTTTTACTGATTTATTTTATCGCCCAATCGAAACTTGTCTGGCACGGCACAAGAATGCTCGTTTTGTATCCGGCGATTTTTATAGATATAATAATCAGCGCAAGATATATTGTCGGAAAGATTTTTTAGCAGGCGAGTTTACAGGATTTCAAGCACAATCAGTGTGGTATCATCATTTTCAGCCGAATCCTTGTTTTGCTTAACAATTGATTCGAATTCCGCAGTCATTTGAGAAGCGGGCAGGTTTGTAATATTGAGAAATTGTTCGGTGAACTCGAACGGCCTGTTATTTTCAGCCGAGCCGATAAACGGTTCTGCTCCGTCGGAATACAAAAGCAGTTTATCGCCCGATTCGAGCTGAATTGAAGCCTGTTCGAAATAGGCATTATCGAAAACGCCGAGCAGCGAACCTGTCGTCTGAAGCTGCCGCGGGGGGTTATTTTTCCTTATCAAAATCGGATACGGATGGCCCGCCCTGCAATACGACAAATTCAGGGTTTGTGTGTTCAGCAGGCAATAGCAGCAGGTAGCGAACTGGCAGCCGCTTAGGTGCTGAGCGAACATTTTCTGGTGCAGACTGTCTATTACATTCAAAGGCGAAAAGATTTTATATTCGTTGCCGAGAGTCTGTCTCATCTGAATCGACTGTTTGAGGAACATCGTCAGCAGGGCGGCCGGCATAGAGTGCCCCACCGCATCGGCCAGATAAAATCCTATATTCTGCTCGTCCAGTCTTGCGATGTCGTAAATATCGCCTGAGACCCAGTCGGCGGGCATAAACGCGACAGACCATTTTATTTTATCACTGTCCGGAAGCGACTGCGGCAGAAAATCGCGCTGTACGGCTCCGGCCATTTTCAACTGGTTTTCGAGCTGCTGAGCGTGATTGTCTTTTGTAGAAGTGTCCGTGCCGCTGTTTTTTATCGCAATAGCGCGTTTCCTGTAAACATTGCTTATTTTTATGACGGCAGTAATCTGTCGGGCGGAAGTTTTTTCGATTACGTTAAGCGTTTTGAATTTGTCGGTATCGATATTGTCGCAATTTCCATACAGCACGGTCGGGATATTCGCCTTGTCGAGCCGTTCGATAATCTCGAATAATTTTTCCTGCTGCCGCTCTGTTACGGATTCGGCATCTATTATCGCGGCGGCAATTACATCAGGGTTTAATTCTATTTGCGAAAAGCCGTCAATGTCGGCGTTTTGCCAACTGAAGTTTTCGATGTCGATGATTTTCTGAATTTCAGGACAGACAGTTCCTGTTCCGCAGATGACTAAAGCATCGAGGGAATCAGTTTTATTCGGTTTTGTTAGGATTTCCGTCATTTTTTCACTGTATTTTTTAATACACACTTATTTCGACAGTTTTAGAGGTTGACTTATGCTTAAAAGAAGGCTTGACGAAAAATATCGGATATATTAGGGTTTTATCGGTCTTTAGCTGTGATTTTTTGAGGGGGTATATAAATCTGCTTTGTCTTTCTGCTTTTTCGAGTTGGCCGACAGGCAAAAAGCCTTAACGGCAAGCGCAGGACAATCAGGCGAATATCGCTGATCCGATGCGAAGAATCGTTGCGCCGTGTTCGATAGCGATTTCGTAGTCCTGGCTCATTCCCATACTGAGGTGTTTAAAATCCGCCCCTGCGATTTTTTCTCCTCGAATTTCCTCGAACAGTTCCCGTGCGCGTGCAAACGAGGCTTTTACAGTGTCTTTGTTTAGTGTAAGAGGGCCCATAGTCATAAGGCCGACGAGTTTGATGTTCGGCATCGTAACGATTTGCTCGGCCAGATGAATCGCGGCTCCTACCGGAACGCCGTATTTCTGGGGTTCCTGCGAACAGTTTACCTGCATCAGGATTTTAGGGCAGATTTCGAGTTTTTCAGCGTTTTTGCTTATTTCCTCGGCAAGCCGAAGGGTATCGACCGAGTGGATTATTTGCGAAGTTCTCAAAAGCTGTCGAACCTTGTTTCTTTGCAAATGGCCGAGCATATGCCAGTTGATTTTCTTCGGCAGGGCGGGGTCGTCGGGATTCTGCTGCAGGAAAGCCTCGATATCGTCGGCTGTAATTTTCAGATGCTGCACTCTGTTTTCGCCCAGTTCGTCACATCCGAGACGTACAACCTGCTTTACGGCGTCGAAATTTGCCGATTTGGTTACGACAACGAGCGTTATCTCGGAACTATCCCGCCCGCATCGGGCACAGACAGAAGCGATATTGTTGCGAACCTTTTGCAGATTGTCAGCGATTTTATTCATTTGGTTTTTTCGTCAGGGCAGAAACTTTGCCGTATTTTTAAGTTTGCGCGGCAGGTATTCGCTCACGACGTAATCCAGGCCGTGCTTGGCAAAGGCCTGCTGTTCGACACGGATGCCCATCTTCAGCATTTGATTTATCGCGGTCTGCCAGGGCTTGTGATGTTTTACAAACGGGTCGTTTTTCAGTGCATCTTTTGCGCGTTTTATATCCACATCCTTCAAAGGATGCGTCGGCAGCTTGTAATCCACAACGTCCTGCGGGGTTACGCCGAGAAATTTAGCCTTCGGAACGCAGAAAAACTCGTTAAGATGAGCGGCATTACCGGAACCGACTTTTAATGTTCTGTAAATATTGAAATACCCGTAAGGGTCGCCGTCAACAAAGGCGTAAACGGGTATTTTGAGTTTGTCCGACAGTCTTCGGATAAATCTTCTGCATGCGCGTGTCGGAACGCCGCCCATACTGATAAGGATGCAGTTGTTTTTGTCCCAATAGTCGTATTTTACGAGCCTCTGAAACATACCTGCTGTTTCGATAGCGAGGATAAATTTCGCGTTGCTCGAAAAATCGAGGCTTTCGACTTCAATTGGAATGGAATATGAGCCTGAGCCGAACCGCGTACAATCGATTTTCAGTTTTTTGCCCTTTGCGTCGGAATCGACAACAATCAGGTTGCCTGCGACTTCGCCGCCTTTTTCTTCGGGAATAAATTTGAGCTGCTCGCGGTTGATGCCGAACATTGCTTCGACATCGTCCATAATCGTGTCGGATTCGGGCTGTTCGGTAAAGCCCGCCTTGCCCCAGTTTTTCGAGATATAATAAGCCTCCCTTTTCGTAGCCATATCGCTTTTCTCGATAAGCTCTTTTGAGAGGGACATCATTTTTAAGGTCTGTGCGAAGGTCTTAACCGTGCCTACCGTCAGGGTTCTAACCTTGTTTTTGCCGAGAATTTCGAAATGCCCGTGGTCGGAATGATATTTAACGTTGCCCAGCGAGCGGACAGGCGTGGACATAGTCGGCTTTTGCTTTTTTAATATCTTGTCCTGAATGGACTTGGCGGCGCCTTTAATTTTTTCGGTAACGGCTGAATCGCTCTTTTTTGTCATTTATTACAGCTCCCTGTGAAAATATAAGGGGAAATTTTTAGTAATTTTACCCGTTTTTAGCGGATTAACACACATAATTTAAGGCGTAAAAAAGAGTAATTCAAGCCTAAAGTTTTCGCATTTTTTTATGACAAAAGGACTTGACAGGCCTTTGGGATTCTGTTTTATAGGGTGTTTCTCTTATTGGAAATTCGATTGACTTTGCTCTTTAAAACTGGTATAATACCCATCGTTGCAAATATACTGCGCAAAGCAGTTTAAGAACCTCGGCGAGGCAGTGTCAAAACAGTGGTTCCCCCCCAGCCACTTTGGCCGTCTCGCCATTTTTATGCGCAGAATAAGCGGGAAAATCCAAAGCACGAAATCCTAAATTCTAAACAAATCCAAAATCCCAAATTTTAAATAACAAACAGACTGTATATGTTTGGAACCTTTGAATTTTGCTCATTAGGGTTTGTTTAGGATTTAGATATTAGGATTTAGGATTTTTTATTCACCGATTATGCGGATGTTAACGCTTCTTTTTCTGGGGCCGTCAAATTCGCAAAAATAAATACCCTGCCAGGTTCCCAGCCGCATCTGTCCGCCGCTTATCAATACCGTTTCGCTGCAGCCGAGAAGCGAGCTTTTGACGTGGGCGTCGGAATTGCCCTCGGAATGCCGATAGCCGCTCCTGTTTTGCGGGATAAGGGCCGATAGCGTCAGCAAAATGTCGTGCACAACGTCAGGGTCGGCGTTTTCATTGATGGTTATCGCCGCCGTTGTGTGGGGACAATAAACTATGACACTGCCTTCAGATATGCCCGACTCGGCGATGACCTTTTCGACCTTGCCGGTGATATCGACCAACTCATTGCGTTTATTAGTGCTGACCGTAAAACTTTGATGGGTAATTTTCATTATAATATGCCTTTACTGTGAATTTTTCAGAGCTTTAGCCTGATTAAAGAGTTCTTCCAACTGGTTAGTTATGCCTAATTCAACCGCCCATCTACGGAGGTATCTATGGTCGAGTTTTTCCCATTGAACAACCGCTACACCGAGAGCATCTCGAAACTGCTGGGGTGAATCACTGTCTTTGGACCACTCGAGCTTGCTCAGAATCACGTCTTCAGGTGAAAGTATGCAGATACTTAATCCGAGCATATTCACAGAACGGCGGCGTTCAAACTCCTGACGGCTGAATGGGCGTTTTTTTTGTATGATAAAATCCGCTTTGTAACCGGATTGTATATCAATGATGTTGAACATTGAATTTTGTTTTAACGCTTCTTGAGCGGTTTGCATATTAATGTAGCAGTCTTTTCCAAGAGATTCGGCAAAAGCCTGTATCTGTTGGGCTGTCGGAGCGATAATTATATCGACGTCGTTGGTTGCACGCGGCTTGCCGTGAAAGCTGCTGGCCATAGAGCCGGAAAGCATATAGGGGATTTTGACGTTTTCGAGAATTTTAACAAGTTTTTTTAGGAAATCCTGCTGCTCGGTCATACTTCAACCTTGGTATTTGGAAAAACCTGATTAAACAGATTGTCGCCTAATGTCAGTCGCATAAGCGCTAAATGAATCGTTTGTCTGCTGTAATCGGGATGGCGGTATCGTATCCCCGCTTCGGTAATTTTGCGAAGATTATCACTGAGATGAAAAGTCATTTCTGCCCTGGCATGGATGTCCAGTTTTCCCAGGATTTTAAGCTGTTCAATCTCGGCATCCCGCGCAGTATCAGCAGATATAACTGGTTTGTCCATTTGCGACCTCAAAATTTACTATTGCAGATTAACTTTTTTTGTTCGAAATTGCAAGGATAAATCATTACATCTGCTCAAGAACGTTTATACCGAGCATCTCTTCAAGACCGTGCCGGATTGTCCGTGCAGTCAGTTCGCAAAGCAATAGCCTCGACGGCTTGATTTTCTCTGCCGCATCGAGAACGGGACAAGCATTGTAAAACGAGCTGAAGTTGGCGGCCAGTTCGTACAGATAAGCAGTCAGAAAATTAGGCTTAAAATCTGCAATCGTCGAATTGAACGCCTCGCCGTACCGAATAAGCTGCTTTGCAAGCTCAAATTCTGCTGATTCGTTAAGGTGAATTTCCTTTATATCTTTCAATTCTGCGGTATCAATTTGCCCTTTTCGCATTATTGATTTAATTCTCGCATAGGCATACTGCATATAAGGAGCGGTATTTCCATCGAACGCGAGCATTTTGTCGAAACTGAAAATATAATCACTTGTTCGGTTATTCGAATAATCGGCATATTTGACCGCGCCGATTCCGACAGCGCGGGCGATAGTTTCTTTTTCGTCTGTCTTCAGTTCTGGATTTTTTTCTTCAACGACTGATTTTGCCCTCTTAATCGCCTCGTCTAAAAGCTCTTTAAGTTTTACGTTTTCGCCGCTGCGTGTTTTAAGAGGTTTTCCATCTTCGCCTAAGACACTTCCGAAGGTAATATGTACGAGCTTTGTATTTTTTGCCCAGCCTGCCATTTCGGCGACTTTAAAGAGCATTTCAAAATGAAGTTTCTGCCTTGCATCCGTAACGTAAATAATCTCGTCAGCGTTTAATTTGTTTATTCTGTATCTGATTGCCGCCAAATCCGTTGTGGCGTATAGATATGCCCCGTCAGACTTTTGAATAATAAAAGGCAAAGAAGAACCCTCTTTAGTCTTAAACCCCGGCGGGAACACGCAAATCGCCCCGTCTGATTCTTTTGCCAAACCCTTGTTTTTTAGCTCTTCAACAACATCAGCAAGTTTATCTTTATAAAAACTTTCACCGCATATATCCTTATTTGTCAGAGCAACATTAAGTGTGTTATAAATCTTTTCATAATGTTTTTCTGAATAATCTACGATATGTTTCCAATAAGTGAGCCAGCTTCCCTCTCCAGAATGTAATCCGACAACAGCAGCGCGTGCTGTTTTAGCAAAATTTTCATCTGAGTCGAAAAGTTTTTTGGCCTCTTTGTAGAATACTTCAAGTTCACCTAATACTTCTTCTGAAGAAAGAAATTTCATATCTGCAAGATTGTCTTTTGTGACAGTGATTTTTTGAGCAAAGAGAGCACAAAGCATTCCAAATTGAGTTCCCCAGTCGCCGATATGATTTTGGCGGATTACGGAATGACCTGCCTGCTCCAACATTCTACAAATACAGTCGCCGATAATTGTGCTTCTCAAATGGCCGACGTGCATTTGTTTTGCGATGTTCGGGCCGGAGAAATCGACAATGACAGTTTGAGGTTTTTTTGCTTTTTCTATTCCAAAAATTTCTTTATCTGAATTTAATTCTTTTAAATTTTCTATGATGAATTCCGGTTTGAGTCTGAGATTTATAAATCCTGCGCCTGCGATTTCAGGTTTTTTGCAGATATCATCGATTTTAAGTTCAGCTATGATTTTTTCGGCAAGCTGTCTTGGATTTGCTTTTAATTGTTTGGCAAGGGCAAGGGCATTGTTGCACTGATAATCGCCGAATTTGGCGTCTGTCGCGGCGGTTACAATTGCGGGGGCATTCTGGCCGGTTGCCTTTTGAATTGCTTGGCTGATTCTTTCAGAAATTATTTCAATTGCAGGTTTCATATAAATCTTCAATCTTCAATTTTAAATCTTCAATTTCTTTGCGTCTCCCCAGAGCAGTTCCAAATCGTAATATTGTCTAAATTCGGCATCGAAAATATGGACGACCACATCGACAAAATCGAGCAGAACCCATTTTCCCTGTTCGTAGCCTGCCCGGCCGAAGATTCTGAAATTATGCTTTTTTCCGAATTCCGTAATCTCATCGGCGACGCTGCGGGTTTGACGGTCGCTTGTGCCGGTGGCGATGAGGAAGTAATCCGTTGCGGGACTTTTGCCGGTAAGGTCAAGGGCAACCACATCGGTGCAGTGTCTTTCGAGAGCGATTTTCGCCGATTCAAGGACGAATTTTTTTGCTGTTAAAACGGTCTTCTTTTTAGCGGTACTTTTCTTTTTTGCCAATTTTCCTTGTCCAATTCAGCCACAGAGGGCACAGAGAACACAGAGATATAAAATAAAAAACGGGGTCGAGAAGCATTCCCGACCCCGATAGGATACATTTAATTGTCGTATAAGTCAACTATTTGCCTAAATGCAGAAACTCCGAGATTGCCGGTGCAAATTTGACTATAACGCCTGAAAATACGACGCTTACCATAGTCATCAGCTTGATAAGGATATTCAAACTCGGGCCTGCGGTGTCCTTGAACGGGTCGCCGACGGTATCGCCTACGACAGCGGCCTTGTGAGCGGGCGAGCCTTTTCCGCCGTGAGCGCCCTTTTCGATGAACTTCTTGGAGTTATCCCATGCGCCGCCTGTGTTATTGAGAGTAATCGCCAGAACGAATCCGCAGGTAAGTCCGCCTGTCAGCAGTCCCATTATTCCCGCTACTCCCAGCAGCAAGCCGGTAAGTACAGGCACGATAATCGCCAGCAGCGACGGCAGAATCATTTCTCTCTGTGCCCCTGCGGTCGATATAGATACGCATCTTGCGTAATCCGGTTTTGCAGTGCCTTCCATAATGCCTGCGATTTCCTTAAATTGTCTTCGGACTTCGTTGACCATTGCGCCTGCCGCTCTGCCGACAGCCTTAATTGTCATAGCGCAAAATACGAAAGCCATCATAGCGCCGATGAACAGGCCGCAGATTAGCTTTGGATTCATAATAGTCAGTTCATAAGCATTGACGAAATCGGTAACGGCGGCAGTTTTTGCTGAAATTGTACCTTCGATTTGTCCGCCCGAACTGAACACGATTTGGCCCACCTGATAAATTTTCTCAGGCGCTTCATCGGCCAGTCTGCCTATCCATATTCTAACTTCTTCGATAAACGCCGCCAGAAGAGCCATCGCTGTCAAAGCGGCTGAGCCGATTGCGAAACCTTTGCCTGTGGCCGCGGTCGTATTTCCGAGAGCATCGAGGGCATCGGTTCTTTTTCTTACCTCCGGTCCGAGGCCGCTCATTTCAGCGTTTCCGCCTGCGTTGTCGGCAATCGGGCCGTAAGCATCGGTCGCCAGTGTAATGCCGAGTGTCGAAAGCATTCCGACCGCGGCAAAGCCTATTCCGTATAGTCCCATCGCCGGCGAGCTGAATCCGCCTGCGAAAGCGAACGCACAAAGGATACCGATTACAATCGTTACTACCGGAAAACCGGACGAATACATTCCTGTTGCGAAGCCGTCGATAATAGTTGTCGCAGGCCCCATTTCCGCCTGGTCGGCGATGCCCCTTGTAGGTTTGTATTCATCGGATGTATAGTATTCGGTAAATTGACCGATTACAACGCCTGCTATCAGGCCCGATACGACCGAGCCGAATATGCCCCAGCTAATCCAATCGAGTTTGACGAGGAATACAAGTGCGATTAAAATCAGAACCGAGCTTCCGAGCGTTCCAATCAGCAGCGAGCGGAGCAGATTTTTCTGCGTTGCCTCTTCTTTGCATCTGACCATAAATATGCCGATTATCGAAAGGACTATGCCGATACCGGCCACAATCATCGGAGCCAATACAGATTTGAGAATACTGGCGTCGGTTCTCGTTCCCATAGCAGCGCCGAGAGCCATCGTTGCGAGGATTGAGCCGCAATAGCTTTCGTACAAATCTGCGCCCATACCCGCGACGTCGCCTACGTTATCGCCTACGTTGTCGGCGATTGTTGCCGGGTTTCTCGGGTCGTCTTCCGGTATTCCCGCTTCAACCTTACCGACAAGGTCAGCACCTACGTCGGCGGCTTTAGTATAAATGCCTCCGCCGACCCTTGCGAACAGAGCCTGCGTTGAAGCGCCCATACCGAAAGTAATCATAGTGGTTGTAATTTCAACGAGTTTATGTTCGGGATGCATTCCGACCGGCACAAGCTGCAGACCGAGGAACGACAAACCATTGGCCATATTTTGGGCTGTATAAACAACCTTATCGAGAATAAGATACCAAAGCGATATATCCAAAAGGCCGAATCCAACAACGACAAGACCCATAACAGCGCCGCTTCTGAAAGCGACCTGAAGTCCCTTGTTAAGGCTTTCGCTTGCGCCCTGGGCTGTTCTGTTCGAGGCGTTGGTCGCGGTCTTCATTCCCAAAAATCCGCACAGACCGCTGAAAAATCCGCCGGTTAAAAATGCTATCGGCACGAACGGATTTTGCACGCCGAAATACGCAAGCACCGCGAAGATTATAAGCAGAATAAGGAACACAATGGAGACAACCCGATACTGACGGAAAAGATAGGCGTAAGCGCCTTCTTTTACGTACCGGGCAATTTCAATCATTTTTGGGCTGCCCGGATTTGCGCTCATCATCATTTTGTAAAAGACCACCGCAAATATCAGCGCCAGAATTGATGTAATCGGTGCGATCCACCACAAACCGGGGATTGCGTCAGCGGCGGCTGTCGCAGTCTCGGCGGCGCCTTCCTGTGCGAACGCCGCAACGGCGAAAGCCAAAACTATCGCCAAAGTTCCTGTCCTTACAATTGTATTTTTCACCTTGAAACTCCTTATAAAGAAAACATTAAGTTAGGTACGCGCGAAATTAGGGACAGTGTATAGAAAGCCGGCCCTTTTGCAAGAAAATTAACGGCAAAAACCGCATAATTGGTCTAAGATTTATACCAATTGAAAATTGCCCTTATTGTCAGGTGTGATAATCCGCGTTAATCCTTACGTAGCCTGCACTTAGGTCGCAGCCATAGCAGAAATCGCCGTGTTTTCCGACTCCAAGATTTACCGTAATTATATGCTCTTTTTGCGATATGATTTTTGAGACTTTTTTGGGGTCGAATTTTACCGGCTGACCATTTTTGGGGATGAGATGGTATGGGTTTTATTTGATTGAAAAAATAGTTACTTTAATATATTATAATTCAGGATGAAGGGACTTTAATATGCCGGAAATCAGCAGGTTTCTTGGAATTGTGATTGCGATGTATTATAACGAACATCTGCCGCCGCACTTCCACGCAAAATATGGTGAAAATCGAGCGAGTTTTTCGATAGGTGAGCTGAAAATTATTGAAGGAAATATGCCCAAAAGGATAGTATCTCTTATTCTTGAGTGGGCATTTGAGCATAGGCAAGAGCTTATGGAAGATTGGGAACTTGCGCGACGCAAAGAACAGCTTAAAAGCATTAAGCCTTTGGTTTGAGGTTTGTTATTATGGCTTATGTAACTAAAGTATCTTATTTGAATAACTACAAACTCAAAGTTTGGTTCGGAGATAATACTGTCAAGGTTGTCGATTTGCAGCCTTATTTGGATGGTCCGGTTTTTGAACCGTTAAAAGATATCGATTATTTCCGCAAAGTTACTGTCAACCCCGACATTGATACAATCGTCTGGCCGAACAACGCCGATTTCGCCCCCGAGTTTCTTTACGAAATTGGAAAATAAAATATTTCTAACGTCTTTCGCAGGCAAACTTATTGGGATAGCACCTTTTTTGCTTCTTCTACGGCTTCTTCAATAAAATCATCGGTAATCGGCGATTCATCACCATGTGAGTGTTCTAAATTTCACGCGATATTTTATATAGTTTGATAAAGTTAATTTTGAAGTAAGAGTGATAGTCACATTATCAAGACCATCATGTAATGCTCAATTGCCTTAATGATTTCTTCATCTGATAATCCCTTATTTTTTCCTTACAAGTATGTTTCAACAATTTTCACTATAGTCGCTTCGGGCAACCCCTAAGTTTTGTCAGTATCCTTTCGGGGTCTCTCACAATTTCTGGCTTACTACTTTTTGATTTTAAATTTTGATTTTAAATAAGATAATATTACATCCCAGTCAGCCTTTAAAACTGTGACAATAGATGTGTCGAAAGGAAAAAGAGGAGGGTCAAGAACAACTTTGTCTTTTCCCAAAGGGGTGTGTACGCCCAGTAGGATAATTTCTATAAAAATCAGAGTAAAGAATATTACGGGCAGAGTGCTTTGCATGTAATAACTGAACAAACCGAGGAAAATCAGAGGAACTATCCAAAGAATATGTAACTTATATATACCCGGCATAGGTAAAAAAAGTAATGAAACAATCCATAAATACATCGTTCGTGTTGCAGTCAGAAATGTAAAGGGTTGTCCAGCTCGGGCATATCTGCGACACCCTAACATAAAAATGATAGCAAGGTAAAAAACAAAGATCCACGCTATCCATCCAATAACTGACAAAATTCTCTCCATTTTATTCTTTCTTCCTTAAGTATGGTAATCGGCGTTAATCCTTACGTAGCCTGCACTTAGGTCGCAGCCATAGCAGAAATCGCCGTGTTTTCCGACTCCAAGATTTACCGTAATTATATGCTCTTTTTGCGATATGATTTTTGAGACTTTTTTGGGGTCGAATTTTACCGGCTGACCATTTTTGAAAACAGTTGCATTTCCGATATGGCAGGTTAGTTTTTTGGGATTTAATTTTACGCCGCAGGAACCGACTGCACAGATAATTCTGCCCCAGTTCGGGTCGTTGCCGTGGATTGCACATTTGACAAGAGCGTAATCTGCAACGGCACGAGCCGCTTTTGCTGCATCGGCTTGTGAAGCGGCATTTTCCACAACAACGGTGAACATTCGCGTTGCGCCCTCAGCATCGAGAGCCATCTGCTTGGCTAAATCGGTGGTAAGCTGAGCAAGTGCGGCGGAGAATTTTTTGTATTGTATATCTGTTTTAGTTATTGTTTTATTTCCTGCAAGTCCTGATGCCAGAATTATCGCTGTGTCGTTAGTGCTCTGATGGCCGTCAACAGTAAGTTTGTTAAGTGAATTGCCGATGGCGCCTTTTAACGCTTTTTGAAGCAGGGTTTTTGTTATGGCCGCATCGGTCGTAATAAAGCAAAGAGTGGTCGCCATATTTGGCCCAATCATTCCGGCTCCTTTTGCTGTGCCGGCGATTGTGATTTTTTTGCCGTCGATATTGACGGTTTTAAACGCCTGTTTGCAGCGGGTGTCAGTCGTCATTATTGCCTGAGCGAAATCATATCCCGCTTTTGGGCCGGTCGAGAATTTTGCGGCGGCTAAAATGATCCCTGCCGTAACCTTTTCCATCGGTAATTGGTGGCCGATTATGCCGGTCGATGCGATAAGAACCTGATTTGCCTTCGCATCGGTTAATCGAGCGGCGGTTTGACACATAATTTGAGCGTTTTTCAGACCTAATTTGCCTGTGCAGGTGTTGGCATTTCCCGAATTGACTATAACCGCTTCAGCGTTGCTTGTTTTTATGTGTTTTTTGCATACGGTTACCGCCGCCGATACTATTTTATTTGTCGTGAAGACTGCCGCAGCCTTTGCTCCCGTCGGACAACAGATAATTGCGATATCTTTTTTGCCGGATACTTTAACTCCGCCGCTTATTCCAGAGGCCAGAAATCCCTTTGGTGCTGTTATCGTGTTATTTTTCATAGCGCTGATTTTGTTCAAAAAGGTCATTAAATTTTTGTACTATTTCTCTATATTCATCGATAGTGCTGAATTCACCAAGCCATTTTGTTATGTATTTTGTATCAATAGAATTTTTGTTTTTGATTAATATGTTTTTTATATCTTCTGTGTCGATAGCGCGGTCGGCGAGCAGCTTATGAATAATCACGTCCTCGCAAGAAGCGAATTTTACCGGATAACTTTCTATGAGGACTTCTTTTGTTCGTTTAAAGGCCTGTTTTTCATATACCGTAAAGGAGAATATAAAATCGATGCGTATCCTTGATTTGCAATCTTCCGCAGGCAGAACTTTTGTTTCGTTCGCAAAGTTTTGCGGATTTTCCGGAAGTATTTTCAAGCCGGACTGTTCGCAGATTTTTTCAATCAGCGAGAATCTTTCCGTATCCGCTCCGAGCGTAATATCTATATCTCTGGTCAATCGGGGCGTTCCGTAAAGCAGAACGGCCTGACCGCCGATGACCATATACGGAATATTATTCTTGTCCAAGTTCTGTGCGATTTTTTTGAGCAGGCCTTCTATCATTCAGCAAGTCCGTTTACCGCCTTTGCGATTTTTATATCAATTTCGATTCCTTCGAGGATATTTTTGTGATTGATAACGCCGAGTTTAACCGCCTCGTTATGCAAATCTTCATAAATAGCCAATGCATCGAGATATGGAATATTTTCCTTTTCCATTAAATCTCGATAAAATGCTCTCAATTTGGCACAGTTGTTTATCATAACGGTTCTATTATACCAGATAGTTTATCTTTTTAAAGATTTTTTGTATCTTTGCTTCTTGCATCGTCAAGATTGCCAGGCCCGTTTGTCAAAATCCCTTTCATCGTAAGGGATCTGAATTTTTCCGACGGGTCGTAAAACGACAGCGACGTATCGACAGTATTAACCATAATGCCGGGCCTGTTTAGTTTTAATTCATTTGTAATTTCGCCGTCCGGCTGGATAAAGCACGATGGATACGGAGCAATTTCGCCGGAAGAATTCGCGACACTCACCCAGAAATAATTCGAGGCTGCGTTTGCCTGCATCGTTTGCCGGATTATGTGCCGGTGTACGCTTTGTTCTTTTTGACGGGCGTTGTAAAACGATTGAAATATACACTGAACATTTAATTTTTTCAGCTCTCTGTAAATTTCCGGAAAACGTAAATCGAAACATATAAGCAGGGCGCATTTAACGCCGTTGAGCTTGAAGGTTACAAACCTGTTGCCCGGCGTATAATAATTCAAATCACTTTCGGTGCAAAAACGCTTGTCATATCTGTCAGCGATTTGACCGGCCGGATTTATAAGATAAAGACAATTGTGCGGCTTGTTCGGAGCGGTGAGCTTGTGCGAGCTGCCGAGGACGACCCATAGTTTCAAATTTTCGGCCAGGGTCATAATTTTTTCGGTTTCTTCGACGAGCAGGGGCCAGTTGTATCCCTCGAAGCTGTCAAAATCCGGCCCCGCATAGCCGCTTAATGCGCATTCGGAAAAGTGAACTATATCAGCGCCGAGTTTTTTTGCTTTTTCGAGGAATTTCTGGATGAATTTTGAGTTCTGCTCGACAGATTCGCTGACTGGAAACTGGCAGGTTGTGATTTTTAAAATTCCTTCAGCCACAGAGTTTTTTCCTTTTTATTTTAAGCCACAGAGAACACAGAGTTCACAGAGGTATTTAATTATAGCCACAGAGAACACAGATCTCACAGAGAATATTATATATTTAATTTCTTTGGTAAACCATAAATATTACTTTGGCATTCTATAATTACAGTTAGCGCTTCTTTTACACCTTTCGGTATGTAATATCGGACATCCCTCGCAAAAAGAGAAGATGCAGGTAATGGTTGATTTTTAATATATTCAGCAATGGCCCATTCTATTTTTCGACGTGTATCTCTTTCTGCCTCAAACGGGGCCAAAAAAATTTGTTGTGTTTTCAATAATTGAACTATTTTAGGAGCAAGCTCTATGAGTTTTTCAAAGTATTCTGGCATTTTATCCCGGGTTCCTTTACGCCACATACCTCTCCATAATTCTTTTAATTCACCTTTTAATGCTGAATCAGAATCGAGGAGTCGGTAATTGCCGCCTATTAGTTGAATAAAACGCTCTTTGGTTCTTTTGTAGAAAGAGGTTCCGGTTTCTCCAATATATGTGATAATATAACCACCTCGATAATATGGGATTGTCCAAATATATATTCCAGGGTCTTGAGTAATATTTTGCTCGAAGATACATGGATGTGTATGTCGAACAAAACTGAAAGGTCCTTCAAATTTTAAGGTATATTCCTTCACAATTATCTTATTTTCTCTGTGTCCTCTGTGTTCTCTGTGGCTAAAAGTTTATTAATTTTCTCTATGGCCGTTATAGCGACACCCGTTTAACGCCATCTATTAACCGCTTTTCTCCGAAATTGATTATCAGGCCTCTTTTGAGATTTGTCGCTCTGAGATACGATAAGGTCTGTGCCAAAGCAACTTCCGGCATTTTCGACAAAGATTTAATCTCTACAACAACCTCATTTTCCACAAGCAGGTCGAGTTTTTGGCCTTTGATGGTTTTTCCTTTATAAACGATATCGCAGTCAACTTGTCGTTGATGTTTTATTCCTCTCAAAGTAAATTCAAAACACAGTGCCTCTTCATAGATTGATTCGAGCAGTCCGGGACCAAGGATGTTATGAACTTCTATTGCCGCCCCAATAATTTTTTCTGTCAGTTCATCACTCATTTTTTATATCTCTGTGTTCTCTGTGCTCTCTGTGGCTAAATTATAAATCTCTGTGTTCTCTGTGGCCAAAAAGTAAATATCTCTGTGACCTCTGTGTTCTCTGTGGCTAAAAACAAACAGTTCCTTTCTCGGTGGCTATAAAAGTCCGGCGGTTTCGTCAAAACCGTACATAATATTCATATTCTGGATAGCCTGGCCCGATGCGCCTTTGAGCAGATTATCCAATGCGCTGAAGACCACGACCTTGTCCTTGCAGACGGCCGGATAAATATGGCAGTAGTTTGTCCCCGCGATGTCTTTGAGCATCGGAGGGGCATTGAGCACCTGTACGAAATTCTCGTTTTTATAAAAATCATTGTAAAGCTCGGCCAGCTTTTCATTTGTCATATTTTCCTTCGGCTGGCAGTAAATCGTTGACATTATTCCGACATCGAACGGCCCGACGTGCGGCTGGAACAATACCTCGACATCTTTGCCCGATATTTCGCCAGCGATTTGCTCCATTTCAGGCTGATGACGATGCTTGCCTATGCCGTAAGCGAAAAAGTTTTCGTTCATATTCGGATAGTGGAAATTCTTCGACGGGTTTTTGCCCGCGCCGCTCGAGCCGGTAACGGCGTTAACAATCACCGATTTTTCAATTAAATTATTTTTCAAAAGCGGAGCGATACCGAGGATAAGCCCTGTCGGGAAACAGCCGGGGTTTGCGAGCAGTTTGGCGTCCTTGATTTTATCGTGGTACAGTTCGCACAGGCCGTAAACAGCCTGTTTGAGATTTTCCTTGTCGGTGTGCGGCTGATAATACTTTTCATAGACCTTAACGTCTTTGATACGATAGTCCGCGCTGAAGTCGATAACTTTTAGTCCGGCCTTGAGCAGGTTCGGCACAAATCCCATCGAGACCTTATGCGGCAGACAGCAAAGAACGACTTTCGCCTTATCTATAAGTTTATTCATCTGCAGCGGTTCGATTTCGAGTCCGCAGCGTCCCTTAAATCGCGGAAATACTTCAGCGACATTGCCGCACTCTTCCGGCAAGGCGGTAAGATAGGCAATCTTTGCCTGCGGATGGTTCAGAAGGATTTCGATAGCTTCGGCTCCGGTATATCCGCTGGCTCCAATAATAGCGACTGGCAGCATTTTAATTCTCCAAAAAAAAGGCCGCGTTTTTGTTCTCGCGGCCATTGTAATAATCCCTGATAAATTTTGCAATTAACGTTTTGAGAACTGGAATCTCCTTCTGGCTCCTGCCAGACCGGGTTTTTTCCTTTCGACCATTCTGCCGTCACGAGTCAATAAGCCTGCGTCTCTTAAAGCCTGTGTCAGAGTCGGGTCGTAATTCTTCAATGCCCTTGCCAGACCGAGCATAACAGCGCCGCTTTGGCCTGTAATCCCGCCGCCTTTTACATTGGCGAAAACATCGAGACTTTTTTCGGTCTTGGTTGTCTTCAGCGGAGCGGTAACATTGCTGATATCCTGCGGCCTTGTGAAGTATTTGGTCAGTTCTTTGTTGTTTATCTTCAGTTCGCCTTTGCCGGGTTTGATTCGTACCCTTGCGACGGATGTTTTTCGTCTTCCAGTGCCCCAGTGAAATCCGCATTTCGGCTCGACCTTTTTTGCGGCCTGGACGGCAGGCTGGGTCAGTGTTAATCCTTCCAAAGGAGTATTTGCTGGCTTTTCTGTCATATTTTAGGTTTCCGTAAAATTTTATTATATTTAATTTTTATTCTCTGTGTCCTCTGTGGCTGTTATAGTTCGATTTTTTCAGGCTGCTGCGCGGAATGCTTATGGTCCGGGCCGCGATAGACCTTTAATTTTTTGAACATATTTTCACCCAATGCGCTCTTGGGCAGCATTCTCTTGACGGCCAGCTCGATAACTTTTTCGGGCTTTTTGGCCATCATCTCTTCGAAGCTTACATATACGTGTCCGCCCGGATAGAATGTGTAATAATCATATTCCTTATACTCCGCCTTTTTGCCGGTAACTTTTATTTTGTCGGCGTTTACAACGACAACAAAATCGCCGGTATCGACACTTGGCGTGTAAATAGGTTTTGTCTTGCCCATCAAAATCGGAGCAATTTTCGATGCCAATCTGCCCAAAATCTGCCCGTCGGCGTCAACCACGAGCCATTTACGCTGAATTTCTTCTTTTTTAGCTAAAAAACACTTCATAGACTCTACTTTCTTAATATTTCGGAAACGGCACATTATAACGGCCAAAATGGAGGTGTCAACGCATTTTTTTAATGGAATTTAAACGGCCAAATCGGGCGATTTTCCGACTTGGCCGCTATTGTATTGTCTAAAATGGGCTTATTAGCTGCAGCCCATTGAATTGCCGCAATTAAAGCATTTATAGCAGGAGCCGTTTCTTACAGTAATCGAGCCGCAAATATCGCAGGCCGGCGCATCATCCTGAAAATGCTCGAATTGAGCGTTGAATTGCTGGACAGCGGCGGCTTCGGTCTGAGTTTCATCGCCGCCTTTGACAACGCTTGTTACCATTGCGACAGCCCTGTCTGCCATATTGGCTAATCTGCCTTTTTCTTGACGCTGCGACAGCGAGCTCGGGTTTTCGATGGATTTTATCTGCGGTTTCGGCTGGGTCGCCTTGGCCTCTGCTATTTTTTTCGCAAGGTCCTTTGTCTTTTCGACAAGTGTCTTTGCGGTGGTTGTTGTTTTATTGTCCGGCGGGTTGCCTGCGGAACGGTTCGGCGTGTTCTTCTCGGCATAGCCCGGAATGAATTCACAGCCCATCCAGCAGAAAATATAATCAATCAAACTCTTTGCGAACGGGATATTCTTGTTCGACGTCATTCCCGCCGGTTCGAATCTTGCGTGCCTGAACTTATCGACAAGCGTAATCAGCGGAACGCCGTACTGCAGCGCCATTGAAACGCACGTTCCGACGACATCCATTAAACCGCCGACAGTACTGCCTTCCTTCGCCATTGTTATAAACAGCTCACCAGGCTGGCCGTCGTCATAAAGACCGACCGTCAGATAGCCTTCGTGGCCCGCGACAGAGAATTTATGGGTAATACTCTTTCTTGTCTCCGGCAGTCTCCGCCTGTAAGGCTTGGCCACCGCGACGACAGGTTTGGATTCTTCCTTCGATTCGTCTTTGTGCTCGTCCGTTTTTACCGGCTGGAGCAGTTTAGAGCCGTCGCGATAGATAGCGACCGCCTTTAAGCCCATTTTCCAGCCTTCCATATATGCCGACCTTACTTCCTCAGCGGTCGTTTCCTTCGGCATATTTATCGTTTTGCTGATTGCGCCGCTGATGAACGGCTGAACGGCGGCCATCATTTTCAGATGCGCCATATAGTGAATGCTTCGCGAACCTTTTTGCGGCCTGAAAGCGCAGTCGAATACCGGCAGATGCGTTTTGTCGAGTTTTTTGCTTGTTTCGATTGTATCGTCTTCGTCGATGTCGTCGCAGATGTGTTTTATGTCTTCTGCGCTGTAGCCGAGTCTTTCCAGCGCCATCGGAACGGTTTTATTGACGATTTTCAGTATTCCGCCTCCGGCCAGAAGTTTATATTTTACCAGCGCGATGTCCGGTTCGACTCCCGTTGTGTCGCAATCCATCATAAAACCGATAGTGCCTGTCGGAGCAAGAACGGTAACCTGAGCGTTTCTGAATCCGAATTTTGTTCCGGAATCGAGGGCCTGGTCCCATGCGTCCTTTGCAGCGCTGAGCAGGTAATCTGGACAATGCACTTCGGAGATATTTCTGCACTGCTCACGGTGCATATTTATTACGTTCAGCATCGGCTGGGCGTTTTCGTGATATTTCTCGAACGGGCCTTTCATAGCCGCAATTTCAGCACTTGCGATATAAGCTGTTCCTGTAAGGATTGCGCTAATGGCCGAGGCGAGCGTTCTTGCCTGCTCGCTGTCATACGGCAGCGCAAGACTCATAATAAGACTGCCCAAATTCGCATAGCCCAAACCCAGCGCGCGGAAATTATGGCTGTTTTCGGTTATCGGGGCGTTGGGATAACTGCCGTTATCGACGAGAATTTCCTGGGCGATGATGAATATTCTAATGGCGGCTTTGAGTTTTTCGACATCGAACGAGCCGTCGTCATTGCGGAACTTCATAAGATTCAGCGAAGCGAGGTTGCAGGCTGAATCGTCAATAAACATATATTCGCTGCACGGATTGGAGGCGTGAATTTCGCCTGCGTTCGGACAGGTATGCCATCTGTTTATGGTCGAATGATACTGAAGGCCCGGGTCGCCGCAAAGCCTTGTCGCCTCGGCAATTAGGTCCATAAGCTCGTTTGCTTTGTATTTTTCCGAAGGCTTGTCGCTGGTAACTTCGTAGGTCGTCCATGTCTCGTCCTTTTCGACCGCCTGCATAAACTGGTCGATAACCCTTACCGACAGGTTTGCGTTCTGGAACATTACGCTGTTATATGCTTCGTTATTAAACTGTCCGCCGTAGCCGGCTTTTATGAGTGCGCGTGCCTTTTTCTCTTCCTCCATTTTGCAGGTAATAAAATCCCGCACGTCCGGATGGGTAATCATCAAAGACTGCATCTTCGCGGCGCGTCTTGTTTTGCCGCCCGATTTTACTACCGCCGCGATTTGGTCATAGACCCGCATAAAGCTCAGCGGGCCGGAAGGCTTTCCGCCGCCGGCGAGTTTTTCCTTGCTGCTGCGGAGAGTCGAAAGGTCTGTGCCAGTTCCCGAGCCGTGCTTGAAGAGCATCGCTTCGCTTGCGGCAAGATTCATTATATCTTCCATCGTGTCTTTTACAGACTGGATGAAACAGGCCGAGGCCTGCGGATATTCATAACTGTTTTTGCACGGCGCCGCTTTATTTTGTTTTTGGTCCCAGTGCCAATTGTGTGCGCCGCCTTCGATTCCGTAAACGTCTTTAAGGCCGACGTTGAACCAGACCGGAGAATTAAACGCGCCGTACTGATTGACGCAAAGCCAGACGAGCTCGTTGTAGAAATTTTCCGTGTCCGTTTGCGTGGCGAAGTATCCGTCCTTGTGTCCTCTGTCGGCGATGGTTCTGCAAACGCGGTGGACAAGCTGCTTTACGGAATTTTCACGATGACCCGATTCGATATCGCCGTAGAAATATTTGCTGACAACGACTTTGGTCGCAAGCTGACTCCACGAGGCGGGGACTTCGACATCGTTTTGTTCGAAGATTACCTCGCCGCCGTCGCCGGAGATTTTCGCCTGCCTTATTTCCCATTCGAGCTGGTCGAACGGATGTACCGCGGGCGTTGAGAAAAACTGATTTATTTTCAGCCCCTTTGGTCTCGAATTAGCGGGACTTTGCCAGCTTTTCATAGTTCCTTCTTCGTTTCTTTCCATAAAATCATTCGAATTGCTGACCGTAGCCATTTTGCCTCCATACAAATAAGCGCTTCCTTGCGGCTAAAACACAATATATTGTAAATATTGGGGATAAACCACAATATATAGGTGGTTACCTCTATAAAATATACTACGAACAGGCCGCGAGTTTATCAACCCAAAAAAGGAAAAAATTATTAAAATTTTGTTAGTCCTTGTCGATTATGAACCTGCGAAAGATTTTTTTTGAGGATAATATTTTTTTCCGGCCTGTTAGTTGTTGGCGGGGCAATTAAAACTTGAAAAAACCGCTCGAAAACTCTATGAAATTCGATTTATCGGACGTTCCGGCGTACTTTCCGGTATGCTGTTTGATAACTTGGTTGATATTCGATACAATAAAAAATGTATGGCAGACAAATTCGAGAAAATTAGACAGCTAATTCGCGCATTTCCGACCAGTCCAGGTCTTTATTTTATGAAGGATTCCAAAGGAACAGTCCTTTATATAGGCAAGGCGAAGAATTTGCGTTCTCGTGCTGCCAGTTATTTCCAGCCCTCGGCTGACATCGAGTCCAGCCGCGGGCCGAGAATTTATGAGATGCTCGCAAAAGTGGATACCGTCGATTTTGTCGAGACCAAAAATGAAGTTGACGCGGTTTTGCAGGAGGCAAGGCTGGTAAAGGATATTCGTCCGCCTTACAATGCCGATTTGGCCGATGACAAGACGTTTCCTTACCTTGAGATTACGGTTCGTGCCCAGTTTCCGGCAGTTTATATAACCCGCAAGCCGAGGATTAACAGCAGACTGTTCGGCCCGTTCGCCAACATCGGTGATTTGAGAGGAGCAATGGTCGTTTTGCAGAAAATCTTTAAATTCCGCACCTGCCGGCTCGACATTTCAGCCTCCGACGACAAAAGGCGGTTTTTCCGGCCCTGTATCCTATACAGCATCAAACAATGTACTGCCCCCTGTGCAGACAGGATAAGCAAGGCCGATTACAAAAAAGCGATTAACGACCTGATTAAATTTCTTAACTCCAAAAGGATAACGGTCTTAAAGCAATTGCAGAAGCAGATGGCCGAGGCGGCAAAGGCCCGTGATTACGAAAAAGCTGCTATGTACCGCGACAGAATCCGCCTAATCGAAAATCTCGACAAAAGAGGCTCTGTTTCAGATGATGTTCAGCCGGAGGTTTTCGCAGTCGAGCCGACAGATGCCCTTGTAAAATTGCAGAAAATTTTGGTCAGCCCAAATCCCGTCCGAATAATCGAGGGTTTCGACATTGCCCATATAGCCGGCGCCGAAACGGTCGGCTCTCTTGTGCGATTTATAGACGGCAGACCTTTTAAGGCGGGTTATAGAAGGTACAAAATCAAAACAGTTAAAGGCGTTGATGATTACGCCTGTTTGAAAGAGGTTTTGCTTCGCCGTTTTCAACACGCCGCGGCAGGGGAGGAGCTTTGGCCGGATTTGGTTTTGATTGACGGCGGAATAGGCCAGCTTCATGCCGCCGAGGACGCTTTTAAAGAGCTGAACGTCAAGGCGCCGCTGCTCGTTTCGCTCGCAAAAAAAGAGGAAATTATTTATATCGCGGGCAAAGATGAGCCATTGAAATTGCCTGCGACGAATCCGGCTAAAAAACTTTTGCAATACGTCCGCGATGAGGCGCACCGTTTCGCCCAGCATTATCATCATATCTTGAGACACAAGAAAACTATCGGCGATTAGTTCGCAGGCCTGTTAAACGAATGTCTTTGCCGAATGATTTTTTGCTGCTGTAATTTTTTTTAAGGCGGTTATAAAATTTCGTCATTATTTGAGAGGCTTTTACATCGCCTTTTTTACCGAGTTTTTCGTTCGAGGTATAAACGATAATTTCATCGGCGAGATTCTGTTTTAAAAATGATGTTATGACTTTTTGGCCGCCTTCGACCAAAACCTGCTGAACGTTTTTCCTGCCGAGTTTAATCAGAACATCATTAAGATTTCTGCTGTTAAAAACACAAACAGGCCATTTTTTCGAGGTCTTTGATAAATAGCAGTTTTTCGGCCATTTAGATTTGCTGCCGAGAACGACCCTCAAAGGCTGCCTGCCGTTATCCGGCCGGACAGTCAGTTTTGGATTATCTTCGATAACAGTATTTATGCCGACGAGAATCGCCTGAACTTTTTTTCTGATTTTTTGAAGGTCTTTTCTGCTTGCCGAATTGCTGAGCCATCGTTTTTTATCTGTTCGGGCCAAAAAGCCGTCTCTGCTTTGTGCCCATTTGACAATTACCCAGGGCTTTTTTGTTTTGGCGAATTTGAAAAACGGTGCGTTTAATTTTTCAGCTTCTTTTTGACAAATTCCGGTTTTAGTTTCGATTCCCGCTTTTTTCAAAATCCTTAATCCTTTATTTATCGGGTCTTGAACTGCGGCTATGACCTTTTTAATACCGGCTTTAATAATCGCATCTGTGCAGGGCGGCGTTTTTCCGAAATGACAGCACGGCTCAAGCGTAACGTACATTGTCGCGCTGGCAGGGGACGTTTTGCAGCTTTTCAGGGCGTTTATTTCAGCGTGCGCCGAGCCGAATTTTTTGTGATATCCTTTGCCGATGATTTTATTGTTTTTTACGATTACACAGCCGACGGCAGGATTCGGCTCAACACTGCCTAATCCGCAACGGGCCAGTAAAATAGCCATTCTCATATATTTTATATCATTATTTATTTGCATAATGTAAATGAGTAAAAGAGTAGATGAGTAAATGAGTTAAACGGCCAACTCAGCCACCCGTTTATTATTTTATTTGTTTGTTTTACTTTTAAGATATTTAATTAAATTCAAAGTCATTTTACGCAGGGTTTCGATTTCACTAAGCATCGTTTTGGGAACGGGATAATTTAAGCTTTCTGAAATAATTACTTGAGTCTCAAGCTCGGATAAGGTGCCAAGCGATATATAAAGGTATTGAATAAATTCTTTACGGGAAGCTCTCGCTGCGCCTTCTGCGATGTTGCTTGGAAACGAAACCGCAGCCCTCCTTATCTGAGAAGTCAATCCATATAATTCCTCCTTTGGAAAGGCTTTTGTCGTTCCGTAGATTTTCTTGACAAGTTCTATGCCGCGTTGCCAAATATTCAAATCCTTATGAGTTTTCATAAATCATCCTTTCATTTTATTTCTCATCTACTCATTCACTCATCTACTCATCTACTCATCACCTTATCAGTGTCCGTCCGTGTTGAGCATTTTCAGAAACTGTTTTTCGTCGATAACTTTTACGTCCAATTGCTGCGCCTTGTCTAACTTGCTTCCCGCCTCTGCGCCTGCAAGAACGTAATCGGTCTTTTTGCTGACACTGGATGATACTTTCCCGCCGTTTTCTTTTATGGCCTGTTCGATTTGCGTTCTGCTGAAATTCTCGAGCGTTCCCGTAACGACAAATGTTTTGCCCGCAAGTTTATCGCTTTGCTTTGTTTGTTTTTGTTTGGGATTTACGCCTGCCGCGATGAGTTTATCGATAATTTTCAGATTATCACTGTTGTGGAAATATTCGTAAACACTTTTTGCCAGCACCGGTCCGATTTGTTCGATTTGGGTGAGCTCCTCGGCGGTCGCTTTTTTCAGAGCATCTATTGTGCCGAACTGCTCTGCGAGAATCTCGGCGTTTTGGATTCCGATATGCCGAATGCCCAAAGCCGCCAGAAGTCTTGCCAACGGCTGCGATTTGCTTTTTTCAATTCCGTCGAGGACATTTTGTGCGCTTTTTTGAGCCATTCTTTCGAGCGAGGCCAGTGCGAATATGTCGAGCTTATATAAATCGGCGAAATCTTTTACTAATCCTTTGTCGACGAGCTGTTCGATAAGAGCAGAGCCGAGATTTTCGATATCCATCTGGTCTCTGCCCGCGAAGTATCGCAGTTTTTCTTTCAATTGCGCCGGACAGCTTGCGCTTGCGCATCTGATATATACGCCGTCCTCGTCTTTTTGCACTTTCGAGCCGCATTCGGGACATTTGCTCGGCGGCTTGAAAGGTTTTGCGTCTTTAGGCCTGAATTCCTTTTTAACTTCGATAACCTGCGGGATAATTTCGCCCGCTTTTTCAATCATTACAGTATCGCCGACCCGCACATCGAGCCTGTCGATTTCGTCGAAGTTATGCAGACTTGCCCTCCTAACGGTTGTGCCTGCCAAAAGTACAGGTTCGAAATTAGCAACAGGCGTAAGGATTCCGGTTTTGCCGACCTGAATATCGATTGACAGGACTTTTGTCTTTGCCTGCTCGGCGGCGAATTTGTAAGACATACACCATCGCGGCGCTCGGCCTGTTGCGCCAAGAGATTCTCTCTGGTCGAGCCGGTCGATTTTTATAACCATTCCGTCAATCTGATAATCCAGCTCGAAACGCTTCTTTTCCCATTTATCGCAAATCGCTATTACCTGCTCGATATTCCCGGCCTTTTTAATATTCGGATTTACGGGCAGGCCGAGCTTTTTGAATTTTTCAAGGCTTTCGGAATGCGTTTTGGCGAACGGCTTGCTCGTTTGGCCCAGTGAATAAGCGAAGAATGACAAGTTTCGTTTCGCGGTAATTTTTGGGTCAAGCTGTTTTAGCGAACCTGCCGCGGCGTTTCGCGGATTTGCAAAAAGAGGCCGTCCCTGCTGTTCCTTTTCTTCGTTGAGTTTGGCGAATGCTTTTTTTGGCATATAGACTTCGCCGCGGACTTCGAGCACATCAGGCGGATTATCCTGCAATTTAAGCGGTATAGCTTTTATCGTTTTGATATTGTGTGTTACGTCATCGCCTTTTGCCCCGTCGCCTCGTGTAGCGCCCAGAACCAGAATTCCATTTTCATATCGAAGGCTCATTGCAACGCCGTCAATTTTCAGCTCTACGACATAGCTGTAGTTTTCGAGTTTTTTAGCAACCCGATTATCGAACGCCCTTAATTCTTCTGCGCTGTATGTGTTGTCGATACTGAGCATTTCGCTCGAGTGTTTTACCTGCTCGAAACCTTCTATTGGCTTGCCGCTGACTCTCTGGGTGGGCGAATCGGGCGTTATCAATTCCGGATTTTGCTGTTCGAGTTTTTTCAGCTCGCTGAAAAGTTTGTCATACTGCTGGTCGCTGATTTGCGGCTGATTAAGGACATAATACAAGTGGTCGTGTTTGCGGATTTGCTCGCGCAGCGATTTGGTTTTTTGTTCAGCGGCTGATTTCATAACGGATATGTTATGTTCTGAAAGCCTTTTTTGCAAGAGGCGAAAACCGGCTTTTATACCCATTCGGCTTAAGACAATCAGCGTTCTTTATAACATCGGTTTTTGTGGTGTTATTTTCCGGCAGGCACAAGGTATATTTCGACCCGTCTGTTTTTCGGATTGCCTTTTTTGCCCGCTTCGTTCGCTTCGAGCGGCCTGTATTCTCCGTAGCCTTTTACGCTTATCCGCGTCGGCTTTACGCCGTTCGATTCCATAAGGTTTTCAACCGATATGGCCCTGTGTACCGACAGATGCCAATTTGTCGGATGCATTACCATAGTCTGCGATTTCCTGATTGGAATATCGTCCGTATGTCCGACGATAGTTATGTCGAAACTTTCAGCAGTCGTCGAATTGATAATCGCGCAGAGTTTTTTAATCAGTCCTGCCGCATCGGAGGCCACCACATCGCTGCCTTTTTCGAACAGCAAGTCGCTTTTGAATTTAACCATTCCGCTCGCTTCGTCGAAGCTAATCATATCGCTGTTTTCAGCGGCGAACTTCGCCAGCTCGCTCGCCAGTTCAGGTGGAAGAATCGCGCCGCCCAGCGCGGCCTGCATCTTCTTAATCAGCTCTTCTTTCTTGGCGATATCGTCGCGCATGGCCTCGGCCATTTTGTTCAGCGCATCGGTATCGGTCGAGAAAGCGGCCTTTGCGTCGGCAAGCTGCTTTTCAGTTTGCGTTAGTTTCAGTTTCGCCACGTTAAGCTGGCTTTCGAGTTCGTCTATTCTCTGTTGCTGGCTCTGATTACGCAGCTTAAGGTCGTCGTATTTCTGCTGAGATGTGCAGCCGCTTGCAATCAGGGCCGCTATTAGTGAGATAACCGCAAGGCAGGTTAAATTTTTAGCTCGCATTTTTCTGTCCTTTCCTGACAAAACTCGTCCGCCCCAGGCGGAACCGAATAATCCATTTTATTTTATTGTACTGTATAACGAATAAAATTTATCACAAGCGCAGAGAAATGCCAGAGAAAAATTTGTCGAAAAACGATTGGCTTTACGGATTAGGCATCGGTTGGGGACTGTTCTTTACCTTTTTTAGCCTTTTTTTCCTTTTTAGGCTTGGCTTTTTTGACTTTAGGCTTTTTGGGAGCTTTGGGCTTTTTGGGCCGGCCAGAGAACGAACCGATAAGAACCATTAAAACGACTACCGCTGCCAAACCGCCTGCGACATACCATATCATCGGGCCGATTGCCGACAGTATCGGCAGATTTGATATGGGTTTATAGCTGGCGACGACAACAATGGCAGTATATATAAAAACGACAAGAGGCACAAAAAGGATAAAACCGAAAATATTGCTTGAGGCGTCAGGGGGCAGTTCAGCCGCCATTACGGCTACCGGCTGGGCGGAGGCCGCCTGCTGCTGTTGAGGGATTACATCGTCAGGAATACCGACATCTTCGGGCTGTTCGAGCATACCTTCCGGCTCGGCTGATTCGGCTTCGGCCGGCATCGGACTCGGCTCCGCAGCTAATGGTGTGCCCTGACTTTCAGGATAAATATCATCGAGTACCGCGCCGAGCGAAGTATCATCGGCCTGAAGCGAAAGGTCCAAAAGACCGGACCCGCTTCCGCCTGCATCGAGATTTACATCGTTATCGAGTCTGCCGTCGGCACCTTTCGGTTTTTCCGGCGCTATTTTTGTGTCGCTGCTCGTATCGTCGGTAACATTGAAATCGGTATCGCTTTCGCCTAATACATTTATAGAATCGCCGACGGCGGAAATTTTGGTGTCTTCCTCAGTCAGACTCGAATCCTGCTTAGCGCTGTCGCCTGCGATTGAAATGCTGTCCGAAACGGCACTTGTGCCGTCCGCCGCCGGAGTCAGTAAAATATCATCGTCCGTTTTTTTTGCTTTGGGGGTGCCTCCGAGGGTCTCTTCAGCCATCAGTTCGCCGGTCTCGTCGAGCTGGAAATCCGTTTCCGGCGCCTTGGTTTTGCCTTTCCCCGAACCCATCAAAACATCGAGTTCTTCAGGCGCAAGAGAAACATCGCCCGTCTCGTCGATGGAAATCTCGAGCGAATCGCTAAGCACCGCCGAACCGTTCTTTGCCGCTCCGGCAAGCGCCTCGACGTCCTCTATCTTGTAGAGCTGCTTTGCGCCGTCGCGAAATTCACGAAGTTTGCCTTCTCTTACAAAAGTCTTAATTTCAGCCTCGGTCTTGCCGAGCTTTTCAATTACTTCCTGCAATGTGTAAAACATCCCAGCCATATCGAGTTCCTGGTTCCTGAAACAAAAATCTGCTATTTTAATACAAGTTGCCTATGTTAGCATAATTGCCCTGATAATGCAATCCTGTTTAATCTACATTATATATATCGGCTGGCGGTGCAAATTACTCTTATTTATAGGGCTATCCGAGGGCATATTTTAGACAAAATTATACTTTTTTTATCATTTTTTCGAACAATTCCATACTAAAGCCTACTACATTCGTTTCGCTGCCGACGATTCGCTCGATAAACTCATCACCGCCTTCCTGAATAGCGTAAGCACCGGCCTTGTCCTTCCAGACGCCGGAGGCAATATGAGCGGCGAGCTGTTTTTCGCTCATTTTCCTCGGATAAATAGCTGTCGTATCGTATTCGACAAACTCAAGCCCTGCATCCTTTTTAACCATCGCTATCGCGGTTATAATCTTATGGGGCTGGCCGAACAGCTTTTTTATTATTTCCTCTGCGTGCTCGGCATCTTCGGCCTTGCCGATAATCTCGCCGTTGAAATCGGCGATTGTATCAGCCGCCACAATCAGCCTGTCTTTGAACCGCTCGGCAACGTCATTTGCCTTTGCAAGGGCGGCCCGGCAGGCAAATTGGGCAGGGGACAACCCTTTCGTTAGCAATTTGGACTCATCTACATTGGAAACAACTATGTCGAATTGAAAATCTGTTTTTGTGAGCAACTCTTTCCGCCGCGGCGAGGCCGAGGCAAGAATAAATCGTATTTTTCCACTCTGCATATAGGTTTCTCTTTTTACGTTAAGTTTTTATTCTATATGGATTTGACGCATATTTCAAGAGCTGGGGACAGACTAAAACAAAATTTTTTTGACAGAACAGTTAATATTTGAACAATATGTATTGGTAAAGGATAAAAAAATGAAAACGAAAATAAAAATTATCGCGTTTTATCTGCTGGCGGTAATTTTGGGCGGCTGTGTGCAGCTTTCTCTGCATCCGCTTTTTACAGAGGAAGAAATATTTTTCGACCCGAATCTTGCCGGACTTTGGAAGGCAATCGATTCGGATGAGACTTGGCACTTCAGCAGAATTGAAGATGTAAATGCCTACAAGCTCGTTATAACCCAAAAGGACGGCAAGAAAGGGACTTTTGCGGCAGGACTCGGAAAACTTCGAAACAGTCTTTTCCTCGATATTTTTCCGCTCGAGTCCGGCGAGCCGGGAATAGATTTCTACAAGGAGCATCTTCTCGGAACACATTCGTTTATAATGGTTTCACAGATGGACCCGACTCTGAAAATTGCGATAGTGGATTCCGGAAAAGTCGATAAAATCATCAAAGCCGACCCTAATATCGTCAGATATGAAAAGGTGGGCGAGAAGATTATTCTGACCGCTGAGACGCCGCAGCTTCAGAAATTCGTTATCGATCACGGCATAAACGCGATAGATGACGCCAACTCGATTTTCGACAAGCCGACGGAATTTATCCGGCTCGTCGCCGATGCGAACGACAATAAAGATGCTGCAAAACAGGACTGAAAATGTTTAACAGCGATTATTTCGATTGTGCCGAAGACTATTTGAAATTTTACGGACTCGACGCTGTCTCCGTCGAATATGAACTTGTGCCGTTCAAATCGGGCGGCTTTGAATTGACAGGCTTTGTATTTAAGCCTGCTGATTACAAGGCGACGGTTGTTCTTCTTCACGGCTTTATGGGTCATACCGGCCTTATGAGTAAATTCATCGGGCATCTGACAACGGTGGGTTTTGCAGTTGCCTCTTTCGACCTGCCCGGCCACGGCTTATCAAGCGGCGAACGTACCACTATCGACGATTTTTCGCAATACACCGATACGCTTGTCGATTTTTTTAATGTCATCAGGCCGAAGTTAAAAAGCCCTTATCATTTGATAGGCTTTAGTACAGGCGCCTCGACAGCGATGGATTATATTTTTTCGGGGGAAGAAGACTATTTCGATAAGGTGATTTTAGCGGCCCCGCTGGCCCACTGTGTACATTGGCCGATGGCAAAAATCAGCTACTGTATATATAAACCTTTTGCCAAAGATGTCGCCAGAGTCTATCGCAAGGTCTCTTCATCTCAGGATTTTGAGCGGTTTATTCGATACGAAGACCCGATGAGCGCAAGACGGGTTTCTTTAAAGTGGGTCAAGGCGCTTTTTAAATGGAATAAAAAAATTGCCGATGTGCCGGTTTCCGACAGAAAAATACTGGTTATTCAGGGTAAAAAGGACAAAACGATAGCGTGGAAATACAATCTGAAATTTATCCGGTCGAAGTTCGGCAATGCCCAAATAAAATTGGTTGAAAAAGCGAGGCATGAATTGTTTAATGAATCAGTCGAATTGCGCAGCCGGGTTTTCTCGCAGATAAAGGATTATTTAGAGGGATGAAAGATTATCAGCAGACAATTCGGAATTTGTCTTTAGGCGGCTGTTTTATTTCCGCGGCCCGCAAAAACCGCCGCAAACGCTGCATCGCCGATTCACGAAAAACCCTCGACTACGGCCAGACCTTAACGGCTGCGCTTGCGCTGAGCCGAAAAATCGATATCCTTGCCGCCGGGCAGGACAAAATTGTCGTAATGCTGCCGCCTTCGGTCGCGGCGGTGCTGGCAAACCTTGCCATAACAATATCCGGCAGGATAATGGTCAATCTCAATTACACACTGTCGGCGCAGACGATAACTGCGGCCGTCGAACAGTGCAAAATTAAATGCGTAATCACATCGAAGGAATTTCTGAAAAAAGCAAATCTCGAAACGGACTTGCCCGGAACTGTCTTTATCGAGGATTTGGTCTCGGATATAGAACCTGCCGATAAAGTCAGGGCGTATATCGCGGCGGAATTTCTGCCGATAAAATTTTTGACGAAAAGCAAAACTGAAACGGCCGCGATTATCTTCTCTTCCGGCACGACCGGCATACCCAAAGGCATAATGCTCAGCCATTACAATATCCTGTCCAATATCAATTCCATACGGCAGGTTATCAGCTTAACAGAGCAGGATAATCTTTGCGCGGTTCTGCCGTTTTTCCATTCTTTCGGTTTTACCTGCGGTCTGTGGCTGCCGTTGGTTATCGGCGGCTCAGCCGTTTACAGCGCAAATCCGTTCGATACCGCCGAGGTCGCCGCCAATGCCCGCCGCTGCAAATCGACGGTTTTATTCGCTCCGCCGGCGTTTTTAGCGAATTATATCAGGCGTATCGACAGAGACGATTTTGCCTCTCTTCGACTGGTTGCCTCTGGTGCTGAAAAACTTCAGAAGCAGCAGGCCGATGTGTTTGAGGAAAAATTCGGTCTTCGTCCTTTGGAAGGTTATGGCGCAACGGAGCTTTCACCGGTCGCGTCACTTAATTTTCCGGGTGCAAATAAGGAAGATACGGTCGGCAAACCGCTGCCGGACGTCGAAATTAAAATTGTTGACCCCGATACCGGCCGGCAGCTTTGGCCCGATTGCAGCGGCCTGATTATGGTCAAAGGCCCGAATGTTATGGAAGGTTATCTCGATGTGCCCCAAAAGACCGCCGAGGTTTTAAAGGACGGCTGGTACAACACCGGCGATATCGGCTGTATAGACAAAGACGGCTTTTTAAAGATTACCGACAGGCTGTCGCGGTTCAGTAAGGTCGGCGGCGAAATGGTCCCGCATCTGGCTATCGAGCAGGTCTTGCTTGATGGGCTCGGCACGGGCGAACAGCTCGTTGCCGTAACATCTGTGTCGGACGAGAAAAAGGGCGAAGAGCTTGTCGTGCTGTACGTTCCGCAGGCGCCGGATGCCGAAAAACTGCGGGATATTATCGCTAAAAGTGATTTGCCGAATCTATGGAAACCAAAAGCGGCCAATTATATCAGAATCGAGGTGATGCCGACCCTCGGCACAGGAAAACTCGACCTCGCAGAACTAAAAAAAATTGCTATGTCGGCTAAAAAGCCTGATAATATTGATTGACAAATCTGAAAAATACGCCGGTAAGTATTTTTATGAATAAAAAATCATCAAATGGGATATAACACAAAATGGCAAATACGATTGACCAATCGCAAGAGCTCGGTACCGTTTTATTTAAGTATAGATCTATGGCCACGCCGACAGAAAGGGGTTATACCCTTGATATTTTTAATAATCATCAGCTTTATTGTTGTGCTCCGGTTCTGTTTAACGACCCGTTTGAATGCAAAGCAGAAATTTCTTTTGATGCTCGGATAGAAGTTAAAAACAGGCGTGCCATAGAACAGTTGATGAAGAAGAATCCTGGTATGCCTAAAAGAGAGGCGAGGAAACGAGCACTTATGCTATGGAAAGAATTGGAACAAAAAAACGGCAAAGATTTTTTGCGTTGGCTTGATAATGATACTGGAGTAATATCTTTTTCCGAAGTTAATAATGATATACTTATGTGGTCTCATTACGCAGGGGGACACAATGGGCTTTGTATAGAATTCAGGTGTAATAATGATTATTGTATAGATTTTTTTGCAAGCATTCTTCGTGTTCATTATCAGAAGAATTTGCCAAGTATCAATTTCTATACGACCCCCGAAGAAGAGAAATTAAAAGCTTTTATTCTTACCAAATCAGATCACTGGAGTTACGAGAAAGAATGGCGAATAATTATTCCAGATAACACAAAATATATACCGTTGCCGCCAAGGGTTATTTCGGCAATATATTTTGGCTGTAAAATATCTGAGGAAAATCGAAATGAAATATTGCGTTGTGTTGGCTTAACATCAGAATATAGCAATATTCGTTTGTTTCAAGCAAAGCAACTGTCCAGTGCTTATGGCTTGGACTTTGAGCTTATTAACCAATAAAAAACCCCGGCATCCTTCGACCTCGCTCAGGACAGGTTTAACCGGGGTTTTGGGATTACTTTCAGCAGTTTGCTATTTTTTCTTCTTTGACGAGAGAAGATTTTTAATGTCGATGCTGTCTTTTTCTCTGCCGGTTGCCTGCTTATTTGTTATAAGGTCCTGCTTGGAAATAAAAGGAATTTTAACATTATCAATTTCGATTTCTTTTTTGCGGCTATAGGCATCTTCAAAATTAACACCTGAAATCTTTGTGATGATATCGATTCTTCTCGGAACAATTCCTATCTGGAAAATGACATCTTTGTCGCAGAAAGTTTGCTCGTTAATTTGCTCCATCGGCGCACCGAATTTCGCAAGACAGTAAAAAATCCTTTTTGAGTTTTCGCCATCGGCAAGCACCCAAAGGTCAATATCGCCGGTCGCCCGCGGAAAACCGTAAGCGCCGAGCGCATAAGCCCCGACAACAAGATATTTAACACCGTTGTCTGTGAAGAGCTGTAATATGTCTTTGTAATCTTCGTTCAGCATTTTTGCTTCCGTTAAGCGACCAAATCTCTCTTGTTAATTCCCACATAAATCCGACACAAACTTCCGGCGGCGCATCGACAAAATCGTCTTCAACGTGATTTTTCGATAAAACCGCTTTGCTGCGGTCAACCCTGTTTATTTGCGTAACTTTTTGCATAACAACAATTTAATGTTTTCCGGCAAAAATGTCAAGAATACGAAATAAAAAACCCCGGCTAAAAGTCGGGGTTTTTGAGTTAAAACGTGGATTCCCGCTGGAGGTTACTCTCGTGAAAACGGGGGCGGGAATGACACAGAAGGCATTATTTTTTCTCAAGGTCGAATGGCGAGATGAAATCGCCGAATTTTGCCCCTGCCTCTTCGAGCCGTTTTTTCTGCTCGGCCAGAACCTTAAATACCTCGGCCGGCGAGCCGGCTACGTGTTCGTGATGGAATTTCTCGACACGGTCTATCTTGGCGAGATTCTCTTTCACACGGATTGTAAACTGATTTATATAATCCTGTTCTGAGTAGTCTTTATTAAGCACTTCTTTGAACAGCTTTTTCAAGTCTTCATAGCAGGGGATTAAGCCTGTCGGTGCGACTCTGCAGCCTGCTTCGTTATGTACTCTCAGTTCCATCCACTTTACCCAGACGTGTTTATCACGAACGCCGTTGGTAAATTTGCCGTCTTTGTCGCGGAGGAAGTAATTTACGCCGAAAACCAAAGGCGGATTTTTGAGCTTTTTGCCGAAATCGAGGTTATTTTTAACGTATTTGCCCAGCGAAATAGCCACAAAGTCCTGAATACTCATCAGGTTAATCTCCGGCACGCCCTCCTTGCCGATAGTCGCGAAAGTCGTCTCGGTTTCAAGCGATGCACCGTAAGCGACGATGCCGTGCTCCCAGTCGAATCCCTGCTGGCAGGGAACATAAGATTTTGGGTCTCGTCCGCCGTACATAACGCCTGCCAAATCCACGCCTTTTGGGTTGTCCAGTTCCGGGTCGCAGTTTTTAAGTGCCGGCAGTACCACCGCGTATCTCGCGTTTTTATGGGCACAGCCAATTTCAGCGCCTTTCGCGTCTTTTTTGCCTTTATGCCATTGGCCGGAGTAATTTTCGCCGTCATTCGGTATATCGGTTCCCATACCGAGCCAATAGGGTTTTCCGTCTTTTATCAGTATATTGGAGAAAATCACTTCGCCCGGCTTTGTCAGCGTTTCCCAGATTACAGGGTCGTCTTGTGCGGTAACATTCTGAATAATCCCGAAGATGCCGAATTCAGCATTGACGGCTTTGCATTTGCCGTCGATAGCGCGGAAGTAGGCGATATCGTCGCCGAGAATCGTCTCTCCCGGCAGCATCGCTGTCGAAGTCTTGCCGCAGGCGCTCGGGAAAGCGCCGGCAAGGTAAGTTTTCCTGCCGCCCTTGCCGTAAACGCCGGAAAGGAACATATGTTCGGCTAGCCAGCCTTCGCGGTCGGCCTTGCGGATTGTAAGCCGCAGAGCAAGTTTCTTGAGTCCTATCGTATTGCCGCCGTATTGGGTATTGACGGAATAAACCGTATCGGTTGTGTAATCGATATAGATTCGTTTCTTGTCAGATTCAGTGCTTACCATACGCTCGTCCATTTTGCCGCACGAGTGCAGCGTAGCGAAAAACTCCGCCTTTGAGCCAAGCCTCTTAAACTCTTCATAGCCAAGACGATACAGCAGGTTCATACTGTGCGAAACGTAAAAGGAATCGGTACATTCGACGCAGGGAATACTGAAATCCGAGTTATTCGGCCCCAGCGTCATAAACCTGACGACCATCGTCCTGCCCTGCATTGAATTGGCCAAAAGGCCGCGAACTTCGCTAAGGCCATCTTCTCTTTCGACTTGGTTAAGGGCCTTGCTGAGAGTCTCGTTAGTGGGAACGAGATATTTTGTAACTTCTCTATCGCGTCCCTGGTCTTCCATACCGTCGAAATGAATGGTATGTCCTTTTATATTGAGCGTCTTTTCCTCACCGGCTGCTATCGACTGTTTGCGTGTATATTCGACATCCTCCGCTGAATCTGTGGAAACAAAAACCTTTGCCGGTTGGGTTAATTCGATAGAATCAGCGATAAACTCATAAAGCTTATCGTTTCCGATTGCTGATAATTTCGAGAAACTTTCTTTGTCCAGTTTTTCCTGCAGGTACTGTTTGGCATCTTTTACGGCCATAGTGCATTCGCTCCTTTCAAAAAAATATTATTGAGAGTAATTTGGTCTCAGCGTGCGCAAAAACCGCCGGATATTAAAAATTTCCGCCCGATATGTCAAACTTATTTGTGCGAAGTTTTACGATTTTTCTATATATTTTTAATTACAGACATTTCCACTCTTGTTTTGGGATAAGCAGCAGGCTTCCGGTAAAAATAAAAATTTTAACCTGTTTTTTGAAAAACTTCGTTTTGGAGTTAAAAAATGGGGATAATTTTTTAAAAAATTTCTCATAAAAAACTTTATTTTATCGGACATTTTAGAGGCACAAATAAAGGATAAAAATTGTCGCCCTTTAAGCTCCAAAATGCCGTTTTCAGTACTAATATGCGTTTTTTTTAATTTTTTTTCTTGATTTTTAAATCGCCAAGTGATACTATAATAACGCACTTGCATGCTACCGAACGGCGTGTCGTGCATTGGTACTCAAAAGAAACTTTTGTTTTTGCTTTTTGCGTTATTGCGGAAAGCAGAAAGGAGGTGTTGGAAAGGAGAAACTCAATTATCGGATCGGCCTTCCGGGTCTGATTTTTAACACGTGAGTTTTTTGCCTGTTCGGTTTCTTTCGGGCAAGGAGATTTGACGGAAGGGAAAAAGAAATCAAAACCTCGTTGAGTATGTGCTCAGCGAAATGTAAGAAAAAGAGAATTGTTTATTTTTGAGGTAAGCGAAATGAAGAAGCTGATTTTAGTTTTAGCGATTGCTTTGATCGCTTCCCCGGCGTTAGCTGCGCTGGACGTCAACCTTGTTAGGGTTGACAATAATGTTGAAGTTCGCTACACCGGAGCAGACGCGAACAATTTGCCTCGCGCTTTTGCGCTGCAGATTGCAGTTTCCGGTGATGCACAGGTTTCAGGCATCAGCGGCTATAAGACCGGCGAGAGCACCTCGGGCAGTCCAGGCTACGGCATCTATCCGGCAACGATAGTTATCGATGGCAATGGTACTGTTACCGATGACGGTAATCCTCTGGCTGCCGTTGGCAGTCCGGGTGCAGGCGATCAGGTATTGCCGAGCAAAGATGTCGTGCTTGAATTTGCTTCGCTGTATTATGGCGATGGCAATGCCCCTGCTACAAGCGGAACGCTTTGCGTTTTGGCTATTGACCCAAACGGCACTACTGACCCTCTCATCACGATGTTTGATGAAGACACCTATCGCGGCGGTCTCGTTTTTGAAGACGGCTCGCTGGGAGATGTCGATGCCAACTTGGTTTACACAACGGCTGTCGCACCAGGTGCGGCAACAAATCCTGTGCCGGCCGATTTAGCTACAAAGGTCTATAAGTACACAGACCTGAGCTGGACGGCAGGCGCCGACGCTGCATCACACGATGTATATTTCGGCACTACAAATCCGCCGCCATTTATTGGCAACCAGAGCGGTACTACTTATGATACTGGAACTATGGCTATTAACACAGTTTACTATTGCGAGGTTATTGAAAAGAATGACGCCGGTGAATCTTCTCCGCTCACTTGGAGCTTCACAGTAGAATGCTTCCCGGGTGTTTCTACCGATGCAATATATGTCCAGTGGGCCGCAGTCGAAAAACCGGATTGCTGGTGCGCTGTTATTAATCCACGTCAGTGTCACGGCGATGCAGATGGTGAGCCTTATGGCAAGGGTAACTACTGGACATCCTATAATGACCTGACTGTTTTGAAAGCGGCATGGAATAAGAACTATGCTCAAATAGCAGGGCAAATTGCAGGTACCCCGACCACTTCGTTGATTTGTGCTGACTTTGACCATCTGCCTTATGGCAAGGGCAACTATAGAGTTTCTTATCCCGATTTGGACATACTTAAGGCCAATTGGAATCAGACTAATAAGCCGGATCCGAATTGTGCTCTTCTTGGTTACTAAGTTTAGTTGCTTAAGAATGAATTTTATGTTTTGTTAAGTGAAGAAATTAAAATGTTTAACATTTGGAACGTTAATTTTAAGGAGGTTTTAAGATGAAGAAGTTTGTTGTTTTAATGTTAGTTTTAGCTATGGCCTCGTTGGCCAGTGCAACAGTGACTGTGTCAGTTAGTTCGAATACAGTTGCAGTAGGCGGCACAGTTACAATATCTGTTTCTTCGGATACGGCTGACTACTATATGAAGTATCTGGATATGGTTAAGGGTACTGCCACTTTAGGCACCGTGACAATATATCCAGAGGCTGGTACTGACGCTGCAGTAGTTGACTACTCAACAGAGACCCTGTATGATTTGGAATTGAATGCTGTTGAACTGGATCCTGCAGATGGCCAGCCGGTCGAAGCGGGCCTGCATTTCTCAGTTGTTGCTACAGCTACGGGTGCTGTTGATGACACGTTCACTATTGAGCTTCTTAATGGTGGTACTTATGAGCTAGAAGACAGTGAAACTGTTACCATTGTTCCAGAACCGGCAACAATCGCCCTGCTTTGCCTCGGCGGTCTGCTGATTAGGAAGAAATAAGCTTAGTTTTAAAAAGCTTGTTTAGTAAAAACAAAAGGGGCCGATTTATCGGCCCCTTTTTTTTGCATTAGACGCTGATTTCGCTGATTTATGCTGATGTTTAAAACGGTATTTTTTGACGCTGATTGCGCTGATTAACGCAGAAAGAGATAATTATGTATGAACATTCGGATATTACTGAAAAGATAATAAAAGCGGCCCACAATGTTCACAATACTCTCGGATACGGTTTTCTCGAAAAAGTTTACCACAAAGCAATGGTAATAGAATTGCAAAGAATAGGGCTTTCGGCTGCGGCCGAAAAACCGATTACTGTTTATTATGCAAATCAAATTGTAGGAGAATATTTTGCCGATATTGTAGTGTCCGATAAAGTCATCGTTGAAATTAAAGCTGTTCAGACGCTTAACCCCGCGCACGAAGTACAGTTGGTCAATTACCTAAAAGCAACGAATATAGATATCGGCCTGCTGCTGAATTTTGGCGAATCGCTAAGCGTTAAGCGCAAGATATTTCAGACTGCACGCAAAAATTGTTTGAAATAAGTCTGTGAAATCAGCGAAATCAGCGTCAAAAAGCGGTTTAAATATCTCTGCGTCTAATAGACCCTTCGGTACCTCAGGGTGACATTTTTTTTAAAAAAATGTCATTTTTCTCTTGCATTCGCTTTTCCTATATGCTATAATACGTCAAGTTAATGGGGTTGAGAAAAGTTATTGTTGCCCGGAAGGAAGAAACTCAAGGTTTTATTTAATCGCTGATTCCGCAGATTTTTTTGATTAGATATTTCTGGGTAATCCGTGGTTAGAAATTTAGCAATAGCTCTTTCGAAAATTTTATCATTTACGCTCACCACGAAGACACGAAGAACGCAGAGTTTTTTTATTTAATTTTTTTATATCTCTATTTTCTCTGTGTCTCGGTGGTGAATCGTCTCGGTTTTAAAACGCGCAAACGTTTTTAAATATGTAAAATGTGTCCCTGAGGGACTAAAGCAACGGGTTATTAATTTTTATTTTTGGAGACCGAACAATGAAAAAAATGTTAACTTTAGTATTGATTTTGGCAATGGCTTCGTTGGCCAGTGCAACAGTGACTGTGTCAGTTAGTTCGGATACAGTTGCAGTAGGCGGCACAGTTACAATATCTGTTTCTTCGGATACGGCTGACTACTATATGAAGTATCTGGATATGGTTAAGGGTACTGCCACTTTAGGCACCGTGACAATATATCCAGAGGCTGGTACTGACGCTGCAGTAGTTGACTACTCAACAGAGACCCTGTATGATTTGGAATTGAATGCTGTTGAACTGGATCCTGCAGATGGCCAGCCGGTCGAAGCGGGCCTGCATTTCTCAGTTGTTGCTACAGCTACGGGTGCTGTTGATGACACGTTCACTATTGAGCTTCTTAATGGTGGTACTTATGAGCTAGAAGACAGTAAAACTGTTACCATTGTTCCAGAACCGGCAACGATGGCGTTACTTGGTCTTGGCGGCCTGCTGCTTCGTCGCAGGAAATAAGACTGTAGCCACGAAGGCACAAAGGCACAAAGTTTTATGAAATTATTCTTAGTGTCTTGCCTATAGTACAACAACCAAACCCCGGCCAAAACCGGGGTTTTTTTATGCTTGAAAAAAGAACAATTATCGGTTATTAGTTGTTGAAGAAATAAGGATGTAAAGAGGCAAAGAAGTAGGGAAATCGAGCAAAGCCATTCCTTACATCCTTACTTCATTATTTCCTTGCCTCCTTTTATAAAGGAATAAATATGGGAAAAACTATTGCATTATTTATACTATCTGTCTGCCTGTTTATTCTTGCCGGCTGTCAGTCCTTTGCTCGGAAGCCATCTGTTAACGTGATTATTAAGGACAGCGTTGAATTTCCTAAAGAACTTGCCGGCAAATGGGTCTCCGATAAAGGTTGGGAATTTGTTTTTGAAGCTGACGGGACAATTTCTTCAGCGTTAATCGATAACGGAATGGTAAGAGTAAAACCAACAAGCGAGCAGGTTACTACGATTCCGATGCAAATGGGGGGCAAGGGTGTTTATAAACTTGGCCAGTGGGTTGTTCAATATACTCCTGAAACGCGTGAATTAGCCGTTGAAGTAGTAATAAAACACTTCCGTTTGGAAATGGGGCCTAATGCTTTAGAAGGAAATAGTGAAGATTGGTTTATAGGACGAGTTTCAGAAGATTGGCAAATATGGGAGGCAGACTGGATCAGTATTCCCAAGTATATAGCACTTACTCCTGATCCCGGTGAACTGCCCGTTGACGCCGAAGATTATCCTCGCGGCATAGTTATCTTCAAGAAACTGCCGTCACAGGAAAATAACTGATTTACTGCTGTTGTTTTTGCCGCTTTTCAGATTCAAGATACTCGATGTATTGCCGCAGTTGACTAACAGCATCTGTATTTCCGGTTTGGGAAAAGAACTTAACGGCTTCCTGAGAGGCCTTAAGTGCTTCGTCAAACATTTCTTGAAATTCAAGTGCTCGTATTAGGCTAATTTGGTTCTCTAAAATCGAAGGATTTAGTTCAACGGCTTTCCTGAAATACACCGCCGCTTCATCAAACTTCCCCAACTCGGCTAATGAGTCTCCTAAAAGAACATTTATTTTGATAGATTCCGGATTATTCTTTAATTCCTCACGGTATCTTTCAGCCGCCTTGCTGAATTCCTGAGAAGCTTCCCGATATTTGCCCAGCATTTTTAGTGCTGTGCCTAGACTGTAATGCAAATTCGCGGTATTTTCCTTAAATTCAGCTTTCTCGTCGTTATACTTAATAGCCTTTTTGAAGTTTTGAACGGCTTCTCCAAACCGGCCTTGTGCGGCTCTAATCATAGCCATTTCATAGTATGCAATAGTAGAGGCGGAGGGTTCGATTTTAATTATTTCTTCATATTTTGCAGCAGCTTCATCGAGTTTGCCCGCTTGTTTAAGTGTCTTTATCTGCTCCCGCTTTTTTCCAACCAGCAAATCTTTCGCGCTTTGGTGCACTACAGGGGCGAGCAGATTTTCCACAGGGACATAATCATCAGTTAGTACTATTTGGCGTGCCTTTTGTATGGCCGCTGACATTTCAGTATCGTTAAGATGCCAAAAATGTAGCGACTGTCTGTATTGCTTCATAAGCTTATCAGGTTCAAATTCTCTTTTGGAAGCGATCAGTACGAATAAGGTGCGATTGGAGCGATGCTCATCCTCAGCTAAAACATAAACGTAAGGAAAGGTCTGCTTTAATGTATTGATATAGGCGCCTAAAAAGCGTGCGCTGTTATAGATATCAATTGAATTTATCATATATACGCCGTCATCTGTAAGAATTTCGGCAATTTTATCGTTGAATTCTTTAGTAACAAGTTGATACGGCACCGAATAATCGCTAAAAGCGTCTTCGTAAATAAAATCGTATACCTTTGTTTGTTTTTTACTCAGAAGTTTATCAACATAATTTCGAGCGTCCATCTGGAGGGTATTAATTGAACTGTTTTTTGAAAGTCCGAAAGCAGCCATAGCGGCCTTTGTAACACCGGGGTCTATCTCGGCAACGTCATTTCGGCTTTTCGGCCAATGAGATTCTATATATTGCGGGAAAACGTATCCGCCTCCGCCGATATGGAAAACAGACAGGGACTCTTTGCCGTCGCTGAGTCCGTGTGTTAATGCTGCAAAAACAATAGTGTGAAAATATAACAGATCGTCTTTCTTATCCATTAAAATTTCGCTGTGCATCAGTTTGTCTTGCATAAACAATCTTTTATCAGGGTCTTTAGAAAGCTGTTTTACCGCAACATAGCAATAAGCAGTTTCGTCCCGGTAAATAATTTGAGGGTCGATTTTCTCTCTCAGTCCAGTGGATGTCCCTGCTTTTTGCAAGGATTCTGCCGGGGCCATTCCCATTAAAAATGCGCATAGAAACACTACGAGCCAGATGTACGCGGGCCAAAGACGCACCCAATATAAAATTCCCATAACAAGCAGTGCCGCCCCAACGCTCCAGATTATCGCTATTGTTCCCATTGCCGGAATCAGATAGAAACCAGCCGCGAAAGTGCCGAAAATGCTTCCTGCCACACCCCATGCATAAATATCGCCGACGGTACGGCCTGTGGGCAGCCCTCTATCGAGAGCCATTTTAGCGACGACCGGACTTATCATACCCAGCAGCAGCGACGGCCCCAAAAATACCAAGGCTACGTGTGTGAATACCCTTACCGGCCAGCTTAATTTCCACAGCCATATCCATTCGCCGACCAGATTGTTCAGTATTACCACTACTACGCAGGCGATAGAGGAGAGAACAAAAATCACGGACAAGGCTTTTCGCGCCTTGAATTTATCCGCTATTCGTCCCCCTAAATAATTACCGATGGCTATGCCTGACAGCACTATGCCTATAACGGCCGTCCAGGTATATAATGAAGAACCCAGATGTCTTGCTATTAATCTGCTGGCAACCAGCTCAAGAATCATAATACAGGCGCTTGATATAAATACAGTGGCGCTGGGGATAAGAATCGACAAAAAACCTTTAGACTTATTCATTATTGAGTTTCCTTAAAATCGGTTCAGCAAGTATAACAGGTTAATTAAATTAAGGCAAGATGAACCATAAGTTAATATAAAGACGTTGAAAGTAGACAATTTATTTGTTAATATCAGGTTAATTAGCGGCATTTAAAGCCTTTTCAGTATTAAAAAAGGTGAAAAATTCTCTTTTGTCCGATAAAGCCTAAAGTTATTATACTCCAAAGGCCGAAAATTCAGATATGGGACTATGTAATTTAAGATTGAAGATTTACGACCTAAGAAATAGTAAAAAAGCTGTTTAATGCTAAAAATACGTATGAGACAGGTTCAAAACAGTAGATTATCTCTGTGAACTCTGTGTTCTCTGTGGCCTAAAACAGGAATAAAGGATTATTCAAATGAGAACGATAGCAGTAATTAACCAAAAGGGCGGATGCGGAAAAACCACTGTTTCGATAAACCTTGCCAGCGCTCTCGCTGATGAAGGCAAGAAAACTTTACTGATTGACATGGACCCGCAGGGCCATTGCGCAGTTGGTCTTGCTGTGCCTGATGAGCAGATTGAGCAGAGCATTTACGATGTAATGCTCGGTTCAAGGCGAGGCGAGCCGACAAAGCTTTCTGAGATTTTGTGGGAGATTAGCGACAATTTCGAGCTTGCACCGGCGAGCATCGACCTGGCGGCTTTCGAGCAGCAGACCAACGGCACCACTGACCGTGAAAACTGCTTAAAGGATGTCCTCGCGGCCGTTGAAAAAGATTACGACTATGTGATTATCGATTGTCCGCCTGCCGTGGGGCTTTTGACTTTTAATGCCCTTCGCGCTTCGACGGACGTTATCGTGCCGGTAGAGACCGGATACTTTTCCCTTCATGGCCTAAGCAGACAGCTCGACACTTTAAGTATCCTCTGCAAGCAGTGTTCGCAGCATATAAATGTTATGGTTCTGGCCAGTATGTACGATATTCGAACGAAGATGGGCAGAGAGATTCTCGCCGAGCTTCGCAAGAATTTCGCAGGCAGAATGTTCTGGACGGTCGTCAACTTTAATACCAAGCTCAAGGAAGCCGCAAGTCTCGGCCAGCCGATATGCGAATACGACCCGGCAAGCAGGGGGCACAAGGATTTTCAGAGTCTTGCACAGGAGCTAATCGCTTCCGATACGCATATTGAGCAAAAACAGACGCTCAGCATAGCACGTAAGCAGATGCCGCCGGTAACAGAGCCTGCTATTCAGACGAGCAAGAGAAAAGAGATTATCGAATCGCTGGATGACAATTTTGAGTCTATAAGTGCTTCTGCTCAGGAGCTTCTTGCGGGTATTAAGGACAGTCCTGCCAAGGCCCTCGCCGCCCAGAATTTGGATGACAAGCTTAACGATTTTTATGGTGTTCGCCAACTCGGCGGCGCCGTCAGGTTTATTACCCTTTATCCGCGGGCACAGAATGTGCAGATTGCGGGCGATTTCAACAATTGGCAGCCTCAGAAAACAGCAATGCAAAAGAGCAAAGACGGAAAATGGGAATTGGCTCTCGAACTGGCTCCGGGCAAATATCGTTACAGAATGGTTGTTGACGGCCAGTGGCAGCAGGACCCGTATAATGAAAATGTCGAAGTGAATCCATTTGGGGAATATAACTCGGTTCTCGAAGTAAGATAATAATAAATCAGGCAAAACACAAAGAGCATCCGCTAAAAACGGATGCTTTTTTATTTAATCCCGTAAAACAAACCGGCCTTTCGCTTTAACACGAAAGGCCGGTACGACTGCAGCCTGATACAGTCTTATTTTTCTTCAAGTCCTTTAGGACTTAATTAGCTCTGTCAATGTCCGAAACAAGATAGCTGTCGTCCACATGCCGTGGGTAATAAGTGTCGTCTGTTTGTATAGCAGTTGAGATTCTTATTGTAGGTAGAGTTCCGGTACCGCCGGCCGTTGATGAAGCGTCTTTTCCGCATTGTCTTTTTCTTTCAACTTCATCAGCACTGCCTGTTAAAGGCGATTCTCCCCAAGTGGTATAAATATTATCCGACTCGACGCCGCAATTTGCCTGTTTCTCAAATTTTGCACGCATATCCGCATAAAGAACGTTCTGTCCTTCCTTTTGGTGGTATGTGGAATTTCCGGCCGGGACCGAATCAACTCTAATTCGATCGTTTGTTGAGTCCCAAACATAAAGATAAGCAGTAGAAGTACTATCTATAGGGCTTTGCCAGAATGGACTTCTATCGGCCACAATCGGCCTCGTAAGGCTTGATGTTGTAGTTGGCGCAAAGACACCACCAGCTTGGCTTGCGACAAGCTTCACTGGTAATTGATAAGAATAACTTTGGTGTCCTTTGCCCCTGCTGCCATCCGGCACATCATGCTCTCTTGAACCAAAGTCCCATACTTCGGTTATAGTGGGAGGTGGAGTGGTCGCAAATTCATATTTGTTTATTTCGAATTTTTTCTGGTCCGAACCCGGGCAGATAAACTGTTCAACTGGAACATCGGCATATTTTACAAGTAAATAGAGATGAGCATTGAGGGTAACTCTGTGCAGAGCCGTTGTCTCTTCGAATATTACGTTTCTCCAGTCAAATGAATTTATACCTTCAATACCGCCTGTGCCTCGGTTCCACGTGGCGTCTGCACTTCCGGCAACGGGGAAAGACTCATATTTGTCGTCGCTACTGTAGGCCAGCATTGCTTTGCCGATACCCGAGATATTTGTGCCGCATATCAGACGCTGGGCAAGCTGTCGGATTTTGCTCAAAGCGGGCATAAGAATAGCCAACAGCATCGCGATAATGGCGATAACCACCAGCAATTCAACCAGTGTAAAGCCTTTCTTTTTCATTTTCTGCCTTTCCATAAGTATTATCCTTTCTATTTTTTTTTAACCGAGATATTTGCGTTAAATGCTGCCTTTGATAACAATTTTAATTCTATAAGAGCAAATAAACTGCACTTTTTGGCCATTGGCCGGTCTTTCACAAAATCTCAGTTTACAGGTTAATTTCAGCCAAAGAACAGCATTTTTATGCATTTTTAAAAGAAACAGCAAAAACCGCTAACTTACCATAGATGCGCATCTTACAACTATCGTAAGAAACACACCATAACTTTAAAAGTTGTCTGAAAGAGGACTAAAAAGGCGGGCTGAAAAAATATGAAAGACTAAAAAATTATAATAACATTTTATTTAATTATGATTGCCCAGCCTTCAACGGGCTTCTTTCATACATCAATAAGAATAGCACATGGCCGAAAATACGTCAACAAAAAAATTAAAATAAGTAAAAAAGAATGAATAAACAGAAAGGGATGAAAAGGCGACATAAAAAAACCATTAAAAGGACTATAAATATCGTCTTTGCCCAAAGCGCCTATTTAAGCTATTTTTAAATACCTGTTATCGGACTTATAAAGCGGGATATAGGGCAGATAGGGTTTATCCCCTTGACATTAGTATTTGTGCCACTTAATCTTAAAAGCCATAAGGATATAAGGAAGCAGGGAATTAAGAAGAAAGGACGTAAAGCGCCGGTATTGGATTTTCCTTACTTCTTTATTTCTTTACTTCCTTAATTTTATGAAAGGCTCTAAATGGCGATTACGCGGTTTGCACCATCTCCGACGGGTTATCTTCACATTGGCGGGGCACGTACGGCCCTTTTCGACCTTTTATGGGCAAGAAAGACCGGCGGCAGCTTTATTCTTCGTATCGAAGACACCGACCAGAGCCGAAACAGCCTAACCGCCGCAAAACAGGTAATGGACGATTTAAGATGGCTGGGGATTCAATGGGACTATGGCCCCGAAGTCGGCGGCCCGGCCGAACCGTATTACCAATCGCAAAGGCTTTATATTTACAGCCGTTATATCGAGCAGCTTTTGACTGCAGGCAAAGCCTATTATTGTTTCGATACCGCCGATGAACTCGACCAGATGCGCAAAAAGGCCGCCGAGAAAAAGCAGAACTTTGTCTATCCCCGTCCGAGTAAATTTCCAGACTCCGCGGACGTGGAAAAAGCAAAGGCCGCCGGCAGAGATGTTATGGTGCGTTTCTGTATGCCCGACGAGGAAGTAATTGTCGATGATGTGGTACGAGGACAGGTCAAATTCGACGCCAAAGATATCAGCGATTTTATAATCCTCAAAAGCGACGGCTTTCCTACCTATCATTTCGCCTGCGTTATCGACGACGAGCTTATGGGCATAACGCACGTTATCAGAGGCCAGGAACATTTGATGAATACTCCCGGCCATATCGCTCTGCAAAAGGCGCTCGGATTTAAAACGCCTGTTTACGCCCATATGTCGATAACCGTCAGCGAAGGCGGCGGGAAAATGTCCAAACGCGACAGGGCAAAAGTCCTGAAGAACGCAATCAAAAAAACAGAAGGACTGGACAAGGAAAAACTCGCATCCATCGGCGGCATAAGTATCGCTGAACTTGATGAATTCCTTACCGGCAAAGGCACTCCCGATAATCCGGCCATTGACGTGATGGCGAACTTTTTGGGTATCGAGCTGCCGGAGGTAAATATCGTCGATTTCTTCAAAAGCGGCTATCTGCCGCAGGCACTTGTGAATTTCATAGCGCTTTTGGGCTACAGCCCGCCGCTTGATAAGGAGATTCTTACCTTTCAGGAGCTTATAGATACGTTCGACCCATCGCGGTTTAACAAGACAAACAGCCTTTTCGACCGTAAAAAACTGCTCGCGTTCAATATGGAACATATAAAACTGCTTGGCGAAGACGAACTTTTAAGCAGATATAAGGATTTTCTTAAAGTTGTAAAATCACCTGCCGCCGATGCCGATGATGCGCTGCTTAAAAGGATTTTAAAGGCAAGCCAGGGTGCAAGAACGCTTGCGGACATCGACCACAAGAGCAGATTTTTATTTATCGAAGACGGCAAAATAGAATATAACCAGAAAGATGTGGAAAAAGTACTTCTTAAAAATAACGGCGAAGGCCTTGCGATGCTGACCGAATTGAAAACATTGCTGTCGCAGCTTCCGGTTTTGAATGAAGAAACAATAGAGAAAATGCTGCGGGCCCTTGCAGAGCAAAAGCAGGTCGGCCTCGGCAGGATTGCTCAGCCGCTGCGGGTCGCGATTTGCGGCACGACAGTTTCGCTGCCGATTTTCGAATCGATTGATATGCTTGGCCTCAAAGAGACAGTTAAAAGGATTGAAAGAACTATTAAAAAGTTTGAGGAGAATTCATTATGACAAAACAAAACGATAAAATTAAAAAAGACTTCAGAATAAAATTGCTTGAGCATATTAAATTGTTTAACTCTGCCGTTTCCGCTAATAATGGGGATTGGATAGTAAAGGGCTTTATAGATATAGCTAAAAATATTTACACCATATCTGTCGATACGAAAGTAATTTCTAAAATAATGGAACTGCTCCTTTTCCCTCAAATTTGTCGGATTGCAAAAAAAATGGGCTGCAAAATAGTCCTCTGCAAAGAACAAAATTCTTATCCTGATATTACTTTTATAGACAGGGAAAATAACAAATTTGCCATTGACATAAAAAGTACCTATAGGATAAACGAAGAAAAAGTCAATGGAATGACTTTAGGGGCGTTTACGGGGTACTTTAGGTATAGAGATAGTAAAAAAAATACCACTTTTTCTTATAATGAATATGCGGGGCATTTTGTTCTTGGTATAATATATTCGAGAAATGAGTCTGGCGATGAAAGAAAAGTTTATAAACTTAATGATCTGCAAAACATAACGTCAGTGATTAAGGATTTTACATTTTTTGTCCAGGAAAAATATCGAATAGCTGCTGACAATCCGGGAAGCGGCAACACAAAAAACATCGGGTCTTTGAAAAATATTGATAAACTGGTAAACGGGCGTGGGGTTTTTTCCGAACTCGGCGAAGATGTTTTTGATGATTATTGGATGTATTATCTGACAAAAGATATGGCGAAAGCGGCCGATTTAAAAGGGCCACCGTATAAAAACATAACCGAATACAAAAAATACAAGAAAATGAAATAGAAACGATGAGAGCAAAGAAAAATACAATTGATAATTTGCAAATGAGTTTTATGAATGACGATGCGGTTTTTCCGTCAACACGGTATCAGGGCAGTAAGCTCAAGATAGCCGACTGGATTTGGGATGCTGTATGTGATTTGGAATTTGAGACGACTCTTGATGCTTTCGGCGGAGCAGGCAGTGTAGGCTATATGTTAAAGCAGCACGACAAACAAATAACTTACAATGATATATTAAAATTTAACTGGTATATCGGCTCTGCCCTCATTCAAAATGACGAGGTTGTTCTATCTGATGAAGATGTTGATTTTGTTTTGAATGAAAATTCAAAGGTAAAATATCCGACATTTGTTCATGATACATTTGGGGATATTTACTTTACCAAAGACGAAAATAAGTGGATTGATAGAGTAACGACAAATATATTCCTGCTTGATGATTTTTACAAACGGGCTTTGGGCTTTTTCGCTCTTTTTCAGGCTTGTATTATCAAGCGGCCTTATAATCTTTTTCACCGTAAAAACTTATATATAAGATTATCTGAGGTCGAGAGAAGTTTTGGCAACAAAACGACATGGGACACGCCTTTCCAGGAGCATTTTAAGCAATTTGTGGGAGAGGCCAATCAGGCGGTTTTCTGCAACGGCAAGCAGAACAAGGCGTTAAATCTTGATGTTTTTGATATAAATGAACATTACGATCTTGTCTATATTGACACCCCTTATATCTCTAAAAAAGGAGTAGGAGTGGACTATCTCGGTTTCTATCATTTTCTTGAAGGATTAGCAAACTATGATGACTGGAAAGAGAGAATTGATTATCATAGCAAACACAAGAGGCTGAAAGGCAATAGTTCTGTTTGGACAGACAAAAATGCCATTATCTCTGGTTTTGACAAACTCTTTGATAAATTTAATGAAAGTATTTTAGTTGTTTCGTATAGAGCCGATGGTATCCCCTCGATATCGCAGTTGGTGGATTTGCTGAAGAAATATAAGACAGAGGTGCGAGAAATAAAACGGACTAGCTATAAATACGTACTTAGCACAAATCATTCGGAAGAAGTGTTAATTTTAGGAATTTAAAAATGAGTGTTCTTGTAACAGGTTCGATTGGGATTGATACTGTAACTACGCCTTTGGGCAAGAGCGAAAGCTGCCTCGGCGGCTCGGCTGTATATTTTTCGATGGCGGCAAGTTTTTTTTCGCCGGTGCGGTTTGTCGGAGTCGTCGGAAACGATTGTCCGTTCGATTTAGCAAAGGTCTTTTCCGGCAGGGACGTTGACCTGTCCGGCCTTGAAGTCCGCGACGGAAGCAAAACTTTCAGATGGAAAGGCTCCTATCAGGGAGATATGAGTCAGGCCGTAACCGATGCGATGGAGCTGAATGTTCTGTCCGAACGTCCGCCGCTCGTGCCCGAGCATTTCAGGGACAGCGAATACGTATTTCTCGCCAATACTCATCCGGCCTTGCAAATTCAGCTTCTCGAACAGCTTAAGCAGCCGAAATTCGTCGTCGCAGATACGATGAACTGCTGGATTGACAACCAAGCGGACGAGCTGAAAAAACTGCTTCAGAGGATAAACGCTTTGATATTGAACGACGGCGAAGCGAAAATGCTCACAAAGTGCGACAATCTCCCGGCCGCGGCGCAGGAACTGATAAAAATGGGGCCCAAAGTCGTGCTCATAAAGAAAGGCTCTCACGGCTCGATTTCGCTCGACAGCGAAGGCCACTGGATTGTTATCGGCGGATATCCGACAGTCAGTCTCAAAGACCCGACCGGCGCAGGCGATGCTTTTGCAGGCGCACTGATGGGTTATCTGGCCTCGGCCGACAGAGTAGATGTCAAAAATCTCAAGGCCGCCATCGCTTACGGCACGGTTACCGCTTCGCTCGTAATTGAAGGATTTTCTTTGTCCTCAATCGCGTCAGTCAGCAGGGCCGTAATTGACAAAAGATTTAACGAACTGAAGGAAATAACCGGATTTTAAAAAATCGTCGAGAGGTTGCGGTGGCGAAGCTCGTCACGGTTACGTTAGACGTCATACGCAAGACGAAACGAGCGTCGCAACCAATGAACGAAATACGAATTTATGCGTTGCTTTGTAGCGATTGATATTGATGACGGGCTTCGCGGCCGAATCGACAAACTTCAGAGAGAGTTTAAAAAACGTCTCAAAAATCCTGCCGGAATAAAATGGGTCGAACCGAAACTTATTCATCTTACTATCAAATTCCTCGGCGAAATCGAGGACACCAGAGCAGACCAAATTGCTCAAACGCTCGAATCAGTTTGCGGCGGACATAAAGGCTTTGATATCGAATTTTCTACGGTCGGAAGTTTTGGCAGGCCGCCTAAGGTGATTTGGCTCGGCACCAAAAAGGTAACCGCCCAGCTTGAAAAACTCGCCCAGGACATCGAGCAGGCCTTTGAAAATCTCGGCTTCGAAAAGGAGCAGCGACCTTTCAGTCCGCATCTTACTATTGCCCGCGTAAAAGAAAGACGTCCCGACACTCAGCTCATTGAAGTTATCGGCGGGTTCGGAAAAATCGACGCTCAATCGGTAAAGGCCGATTCAGTATGCTTTTATAAAAGTCAGTTGACATCAGCCGGTCCTGTATATACGCTGTTGAAGAAAATTAACCTCAAGATTAGAGAGGAAGGAAAGTAATGGCAAAAACAAGCAAGGCAAAGAAGGCGGTCACAGACGAAAAATCGTCAAAACCGGTAACGAAAAACGTAGCTCTCGAAAGGGCCATCGCCCAGATAGAAAAGCAGTACGGCAACGGCTCGATTATGCAGATGGACGAGAGCAAATACGCCAAAATCGAGGGCATCCAGACAGGCTCCATTTCGCTTGATATCGCGCTGGGCGGCTGCGGAATACCCCGCGGCAGGGTAGTCGAGCTTTTCGGCCCTGAATCCAGCGGCAAAACGACTCTTGCGCTTCACGTCATCGCCAACGCACAAAAGGCCGGCGGCGTCGCTGCGTTTATCGATGCCGAACACGCCCTTGATACGACCTGGGCCAAACGGCTCGGCGTGGACGTCAGCGGTCTTCTGGTCAGCCAGCCGGATACCGGCGAACAGGCCCTCGACATCGCAGAGATGCTGATAAAGTCTAACGCCGTCGATGTCATCGTTATAGATTCAGTCGCGGCACTTATTCCAGCCGCAGAACTCGCCGGCGAAATGGGCCAATCGCATATGGGACTTCAGGCAAGACTTATGAGCCAGGCGATGAGAAAACTCACAGGAGTTATAAACAAAAGTAAAACCAGCCTGATTTTCATCAACCAAATCAGAATGAAAATCGGCGTTATGTTCGGCAATCCCGAAACCACAACCGGCGGAAACGCCCTGAAATTTTACAGCTCCGTAAGACTTGACGTCAGAAGGATTTCCACTATCAAAGACGCCGCAGGCGCCGTCGGCAGCAGGGTCAGGGCAAGAGTGGTAAAGAACAAAATCGCCCCGCCTTTCAGGGACGCTGAATTTGACATAATGTTCGACAGCGGCATAAGTTATGAAGGCGACCTGCTCGATTTGGGCACAAACTGCGGCGTTGTCGCAAAAAGCGGCGCCTGGATTACTTATGGCGATATAAAGCTTGGCCAGGGCAGGGAAAACGCCAGAAAATATCTTATCGAAAACGGCGAACTGAAAAAGGAAATCGCCGAAAAAATCCTCGTCGCTATCGGCGTAAAAGAAAAATAACTTTAATTGACGGTGGTTATCGAGTGTTAACAGCTTCACAAATTCGAAGTTCATTCATAGATTTTTTCGTTAAGAAGGAACACACCTTTGTTCCGAGCTGGCCGGTTGTGCCGCTCGGCGACGAAAGCCTGCTGTTCACAAACGCCGGTATGAATCAGTTTAAGGATGTTTTTCTCGACACCGGCGCCAGGGATTACAAACGCGCCGCCAACAGTCAAAAGTGCATCCGCGCCGGCGGAAAGCACAACGACCTCGAAGATGTCGGAACCGATACTTATCATCACACATTTTTCGAAATGCTCGGCAACTGGTCTTTCGGCGATTATTTCAAGGCCGAAGCAATAGAATGGGCATGGCAGCTTCTGACCGATGTATGGCAAATCGACCCGACGCGTCTTCACGTCACTTATTTCCAGGGCGATGAAAACGACGGCCTTTCAGCAGATAACGAAGCGCAAGATTTATGGCGCAAATTCCTGCCCGACGAGAGAATTCACAAGGGCAATAAAAAAGACAACTTCTGGGAAATGGGCGAAACAGGCCCCTGCGGCCCGTGCAGCGAAATCCATTACGACGGCACGCCAGACAAATCCGGCTCGCAATTCATAAATAAGGACAATCCTAATGTAATTGAAATCTGGAATCTTGTTTTTATCCAGTACGACCGCGACGCCGACGGCAAATTATCGCCTCTGCCCGCAAAGCACGTCGATACAGGTATGGGTCTTGAAAGAATTACGCGAGTCCTGCAGGATAAACAATCAAATTACGATACGGATTTGTTTATGCCGCTGCTCAACGCCATCGGCATACTTTGCAATCAGCAGTATTCAGGCTCAATGGACAAAAAAACCGACATCGCTTTTCGCGTCATCGCCGACCATTTGCGAACGCTCGTATTCGCAATCACCGACGGCTGTATGCCGTCCAACGACGGCAGGGGATACGTCCTTCGCAGAATCTTACGAAGGGCAGCGCGTTTCGGCAGAACGCTCGATATGCACGAACCGTTTATTTACAGATTAGTCGATGTTGTTATCAACTCGATGAGCAAGGCTTTCGAAGAACTCAATCAAAGAGCCGAGCTTGTCAAAACCGTTATCAAATCCGAAGAGGAGAGTTTCGGCAAAACTCTCGACCGCGGCCTTGAGATTTTCGCCTCCGCCGCCGAAAAGGCCAAAGCCGCCGGCGTTATCAGCGGCGACGACGCCTTCCAGCTTTACGATACCTTCGGCTTTCCGCTCGATTTAACCCAGCTTATGGCAAGAGAGCAGAACTTGAAAGTCGATACGGTTGGCTTTGAAAAACTGATGGATGAGCAAAGACAGCGAGCAAGAGCCGCCCAGAAAACCGGCGCAGCCGTTTCGATTTCTGCCGATATCAAACTGCCCGCCACAAATGATTCTGCAAAATACGACAGGGATAATATACGCACGAAAATAACAGGCTTTATCGACCAGTCAGGCTTTTGCGATAACGGCCCTCTTGCGGCAGGCGATGATATCGCTGTTATACTCGAGAAGACCTGTTTTTACGCCGAGTCAGGCGGACAGGTCGGCGACAAGGGAATCATAAAATCTTCGTCCGGCGAATTTACCGTCGAAAATACCGAAAAAATCGCCGACTGCATCGTCCACAAAGGCAAACTCACAAAAGGCTCTATGAAAATCGGCGACGACGTCGATGCGCTCGTCGATTCAGCCCGCCGACAGAGCAGAAAAAATCATACCGCAACGCATATTTTGCAGTGGGCTCTTCAGCAGACCCTCGGAAGACATATCGCTCAGCAGGGCAGTCTTGTTTGTCCCCAGTATTTAAGATTCGATTTCACCTCGCCGAAGGCACTGTCGCCGGACGAAATTAAACAGGTCGAAAATCTCGTTAACGAAAAAATTCGTCAGAACCTGCCCGTAACTTCCGCTTGTTTGCCGCTCGACGAAGCCAAAAAACTCGGCGCAATGGCGCTGTTCAACGAAAAGTACGGCGACACCGTCAGGGTTATCGCCGTCGGCGCTCCGGACGAAAAAAATCTTTCTCAGGCCTTCAGCCGCGAATTTTGCGGCGGAACCCACATCGACAACACCGGAAAAATCGCAGGCCTCAAAATAATAAAGGAAGAAAGCATCGCCGCGGGCGTTAGAAGGATTACCGCACTTACCGGCGAGGCTCTTCTCGATTATCTCGCCGCCCAGAGCGATATTAACGCCCAGCTTTGTCAAATCCTCAAGGCAAAAGCGGAGGAACTGCCTGCTCGTTTGAATAAATTGCTCGACGAAAATAAAAAACTCGCCAAACAGCTCAAGTCCGCCCCCGCGCAGACCGGCGGAACTAATTTTCTCGACAAGGCAAGGCAATTGCTCTCGCAAGCCGAGACAATCGGCGTTAGTGTTTTGGTAATAAGCAAAATCGACCCCGTGCCTGTCGAGCGAATTCGCACCGCCATTGATATGATAAAGAAAAAATCCGCTTCTTCCGTAGTAGTTTTCGGTATGGCCGAGGCTTCTGACAAAGCGACGCTGATTGCCGGCGTCAGCGACGACCTCGTGGAAAAAGGTTTAAAGGCCGGCGATTTGATTAAGGAAATCGCTCCTATCATCGGCGGCGCAGGAGGCGGAAGACCCCAAATGGCTCAGGCAGGCGGTAAAGACCCCTCGAAAATCGACGACGCCCTCGCAAGAGCATCCGAAATCATCAAGGCAAAACTGCGAAAGTAACACTGGACACACTGTCATTCTGAACGAAGTGAAGAATCTCGTGGTTCGTTATTTTCCAATCCTTATTTTTACGCTTTTTGCGTGCGCATCCAAACCTTCCGCTTCGGCAAGACGAATTATATCGCCGGCGCTTTTGGAAAGTCTCTTTTTATCGTATTCGATTATGCTCATTGATTTGATAAAATCGTTGCTTGTCAGTGCGCTTGAAAATCTTGCGCTCCCGCCTGTCGGCAATGTATGGCTCGGCCCTGCGAAATAATCGCCCGTTGCCACAGGTGAGTAATCGCCGATGAATATCGCCCCTGCGTTTTCGATTTTTTGTGCGATTTGCCTGCTCTTTTTGCCGCACTGAATCTGCAAGTGTTCGGTGGCGAATTTATTCGCCCATTCGATACACTGCTGAATATTTTTAAATATTACAATTCCGCTGTACTGCTTAAGGCACTGTATAGTCTCTTTGCTGCGGCCAAGATTAGCGGCTTGTTTTTCAAGTTCGCTTATAACCTTCTGTGCCAGTCTTTTAGAAAGCGTAAAAAGCAGTGCGCTTCCGGGACTATGCTCGGCCTGACTGAGCATATCCGCCGCGACCCACGCAGGATTTGCAGAATCGTCGGCAATGAGCAAAACCTCGCTCGGCCCCGCCAGCGAATCGATTTTTACCTGTCCGAAAACAAGTCTTTTGGCCGTTTGTACCCATTGATTTCCCGGCCCGACTATCATATCGACGGGTTGGATTGTTTTTGTACCGTTAGCAATGGCCGCAACCGCCTGAACTCCGCCGATTCGATAAACTTCTTTAATTTTCAGTTCATAACAAGTCGCCAGAATTACCGGATGAATACTGCCTTTATATCGCGGTGGCGACACAACCGCTATTTCTTTTACTCCCGCGACCTGTGCCGGCACTGCCGTCATTATCACGGTCGATGGCAAAGGAGCCGACGCCCCCGGCACACAAATACCGACCCTTTTTATGGCCGTGTATTTTATGCCGGTTTTTTCCCCCGTCCCGATGAAAATCTTCTTTTGATAGTTTTTTACATTCGCAATCGCTTTTCTGATTGACGAAAGTAGTTTTTTGTCGGTTTTCTGATGAGCTTTTTTCAGCTCCGCCGGATTTATTCGGAATTGCGATGGCGAAAATTCCACATTGTCGAATTTCGTTGTATATTCCGCAACTGCTTTATCGCCGCCGCTGCGTACTTTTTCGATAATCTCAGCGGCTTTTTTGCCTTCCAAACTGCGGGGACTGAACATTGCTTTTCCGCTTACTTTTTTGCGCAAATCTGATAGTTTTTGCTCAAAATTTTTCGATGTGTATGACAATAATATTTTTTGCAAATCCTTTTCCATTTTCTCTTCAGTGTAATCCGTGGTTAAATTTATTTTGCAAAATTACCATGACTGAAAACTCTTGTCGCCCGCTGCAAAAGCAGGTATCGTTTACCTTCGTATCTTGTAACAATCGCGGAAATATTGAATCGCATCTGCATCGCAATCTGTTTTTGCAGGCTTGTCATACTTTCCAGTTCCGCGCATTCGAGCAGCGGAAGCTGCAGCAGGTCTATGTTTCTCCCCATCCCGTCGAAAGCGAAGTAAACGCCTTCTTCTGTCTGCCGCAAAAACCCCGTCCTGTCGAAAAGTATCCCGTCAGCCTCTGTGCCGATTGGTTTTCTAAGTTCCGCAAGACTGATAACCCTCTTGGGCCTCAAAAGCAAAAGCACCTCGTCCGGTATGATTTTCACTTCGTTTGCGTCATTGGCATCGGCGCTCGGCTTGGCCTCTTCGGCCTCGGCCACAGGCAGAAAGTATGACAGATAAATGAAATTTCTATTTCGGTATTTTGTTAGTTTGCCCCAGATGCGGTACGAATTTTTCTCTTCTGAGAATGTGCTTGCGAATTTTTCGAGCATACTCGAAGGCAGAATTGCGGTAGAAATTTTCGGGTCGAGCACGCCTTTGCCGTCCGTTATCGGCTCGAATACCGTAAAGAACCATTTGCCGTTTTCCGTCGTTATTTTCCCGTCGATTCCGTCGAGTACGAATCCGTCCCGAACAGGCAGCGGATTTTGCGCAAAACAAATTCCGGAAATCAAAAAAATCAGAGCCGCGAACGTGAGTGAGCGGTAAATAATCGGCTTTATCATTTCCAGCATTCCTTTAACATCTTTACTGCTTCTTCGGCGCCGCCTGCGAACCTGACGCAATCTCTGCTTGCCGCGTCGTCTTTTGCCATCAGTTCCACCAATGGCCTCCAGAAATCGCCCATAAGTATAATCGGTTTTGCCGGATTTATAAAGCCTTTGTTTGTCAGTTCCCAAATCTCCGCCAGTTCGAGCAGCGTCCCCGTCCCGCCCGGCAAAACGACATAAGCATCGCCTGTTTCTACCAATTTCGCTACCCTTTGGGCGAGGTTTTCGGTTTTTATCTCCTGCGTTATGAATTCGTTTGCCCCTTTTCTGCCGAACGCCGTGCAGGTAATGCCTATTGTCTTTCCTTCTGCTTGTTTTGCCCCTTTTGCCGCCGCAAGCATTGTCCCGCCATATCCGCCGTTAGCGATTGCCAGCCCCGCCTCCGCGCACAATTTGCCCAGTTCATTCGCAAGCTTAAAAATGCTGTCTCCGTCTTTAACCCTGCTTGTCCCGAATATTGTTACGACTTTTCCGCCCATTATTTTTATTCTGCAAAGTTTAGGGTTGTTTTTCACATATTGCCTTACTTCCTTTTTTGATTCTGTGTTCTGCGGCTATAAACAAAAAAGCCCCGCTATAAATAACAGGGCTTTCGTTTTCAATCCGCCTTCGTCAAACCTCCGCCGCAATGCATGCTATGTAGGGCGGGGGCTATGGCGGACAAGGTTGTTTGATAAGTCTAAGCCGGAACCACGTTTGTTGCGCAGGGGCCTTTCTTGCCCTCGCCGATGTCGAACGAAACGCTTTGGCCTTCATCGAGAGTCTTGAAACCCTGAGCCTTAATCTCTGAGTGATGAACGAACAAATCGGCGCCGCCTTCGTCCGGTGTGATAAAACCATAACCCTTACTTGCGTTGAACCATTTTACTTTACCTGTACTCACGTGATTACTCCTTAAATACTAAAAAACACTAAAAAAATAAGTAAACTGTCTCTCTACAACTATTTACCAGGAATTACTGCCGAGAGATGAAATAATGTCCCTGAAACTTTTTAATATACATAAAATCAACTTCTTTGCTCATTGTTAATAATAAATTTACCGCTAACATTAAACCAAAACAGCCGAAAATTTGCAACAAATAAATCACAATTTATCCCAAAAAAAGACCTGAAAACATCGAAAATCATACAAAAACCAGCATTATTAGTCAAAAAACACGGTGTTATAGGACTGAATTTATGGCAGATGGTTAATTTAATTTTGCTCTAAGCGTTTCAGCCCTGAGGATATCGCGCTGCTCGGCGTTGAGTGTTCGGCCTTTGTTCATCTGCAAGTGTGCAGGCTGGGTGAGTAAAAACAGCTCGTTTATCGTGTTAATCGATATTTCTTTTATTCTGCCCATATTTATACCCATTCTCAGGTTGCTCAAAAGGAACATAGCTTCGTGCGAGCTGATTAGTCTTGCGTTTTTCAGCACCGCCAAAGCGCGGGCGATTCTATCGTCCAGAATATTGGCGTCTTTGACCAGCAGCTTGTCGCGGGCCACTCTTTCGTATTCGACGATTTTAGGGATTATCAACGTCTGAAAATCTTCGACAATTTGTTTTTCGCTTATGCCCAGCGTAACCTGATTTGAAATCTGGAAGAAATCGCCGACCGCTTCCGTTCCTTCGCCAAACAGTCCCCGAACTGTAAGGTTCATATCCTTTACTGCCTCGAACAGTTTTTTAAGCTGCTCGGTCATTTTAAGGCCGGGCAGGTGCATCATCACCGAGACCCTTATACCTGTTCCGACGTTGGTAGGGCAGGCCGTCAAAAATCCGTATCGCCTGCTGAATGCGTATTCGATTTTTTCGCCTATGCAGTCGTCAATCCGGCTGATTTGCTCCCAGCATTTGTCAAGATTTAAACCCGGCGCAAGTACGCAGAGCCTTAAATGGTCTTCCTCGTTTATCTGTGCGGCGAAGAGCTCATTCGCGGCGATAACAACGCCTCGCGGCCCTCGGCCGATAGCGAGATTTCGGCTTATAAGCTGTCTTTCGATAAGAAAATCCCGTTCGATACTGCTTCCGCCTGCGATGTCTATAAAAGCGATATCGCCCAGCCCGCCGAGCGATAGTATGATTTCCTTGAGGGTTCGCAGAATATTTTGTTTTTCCTCATCGTCGCAGCGGCAAATAAATCGATGTCCTGCCAAATTACGCGCAAGCCTTATTCGTGAGGAAACCACAATGTCCGATAACGGAACATCAGGGTCGAACCATCGGCTCGTTTTCGTACTTAAATCTGTTAGTCTCATTGCAGGTCTTTTAACCGGTCTCTGATTTTTGCCGCCAGCTCGTAATCTTCCTTCTTGACGGCTGCGTTCAATTGTTTTTGCAGCTCTTCGATTTTGTCCCTGTTGTCGTCCTCAGCGCCGTCGCCGCTTTGCGCCTTGGCGGGGACTTTGCCTTTGTGCGCCAGATTATTATCCTGTGTCTTTTCGATAACTTCTTTCAGTTCATCCTCGAAAATTTCGTAGTCTTTCGGACAGCCCAGAAGCGCCTGTTTGCGAAACTGCTCCATAGTAATTCCGCATTCGCAGCAAACTTTCTTCGATATTTCAGAATCGCCGATTTCATCGCTGTGCTGATGAGCGGCGATGAGCGAACTCAAAAGCTCGTTTAGCGAAAGCTGGCTCTTTACAGACACACCTTCTTTTTGTGCGCAGTTCTGGCACAAATGGCTTTCAGTCCGCTGGCCGTTGATTATCTCGGTCAGATGAACCGTTGCTGTTTTGGTTTTACAAATCTCACACTGCATATCCGTTCGACTCCGCTCAGGAAAAGACCGTTCCACTTTATTATACGAAAAAATCTCTTTAAAAAACCGCCAATCTTATATCGGCAGTAAAATAAAGCGACTAAATAGACAAATTTTCACCGTATTTAGCCTTGCAGCCGGCAGATTCAGTAATCTCTGTGTATAAAGGACTTACGTTCACCGGCAGCCGTTGCTTTATTTGGCCGAAGATGTATTTTGCGATATTTTCGGCCGAAGTATTCATATTTTTAAAACAATCCAAATCTTCGAGTTTTTTGTCGTTAAAAAAGCTTACGATTTCGTCCAGAATTTTTTTGAGCCTATTAAAATCGAAAACCATTCCATTGTTGTCAAGTTCTTCTCCGCTAACCGCCGCCTCGACGAGCCAGTCGTGAATATGGTAGGGTTCAGCCGAGGCGGAAAATTTAAGCTGATGACCCGCTCGAAAAGTTGTCGTTACGGATATTGTGTACAATTTTTTGTCCTATTTAATATGTCTTTCGGCAAGTCTCTTTTGCAGTTTTTCATATACGCTTTGCGGAATCAGTTTCGAGATATCGCCGCCAAGCGCAGCGATTTCCCGGATAATGGTCGAGCTTGTAAAGCCGAACTCTTCACTGGTCATAACGAAAACGGTTTCGATACCCGCAACAACGCGGTTGGTCATCGCAAGCTGAAATTCATATTGGACATCGGTAAGGTTTCGCAGACCCCGCAGCATCGCCGTTGCTCCGACACTGGCGGCGTATTCGACCGTCAGGCAGTCATAACTCTGAACAGTTACACCTTCGATTCCCGCCACCAGAGGTTTTATCATTTCGACCCGCTCGGCAGGAGTAAAGAGCTGGTTCTTCAGCGGACTTTTGCCCACGGCTACAATCAGCTCGTCGAAAAGTTTTACGCCTCTGTTTATTACGTCAAGATGGCCGTTGGTTATAGGGTCGAACGAACCCGGAAAGACCGCTCGGACAAATTTCTTCGCCATAATATACCTTTCGATTTGAACCTCCTCCAATTATAACCGAAATGAATCTTTCGTCAAATATCATGCGCTGCACAAAGCGCAATTATCTTTTCGCGGTTTAGCCGTCGCCGCCTCGGCAAAGCGTTAATTTTCGTCTCGCACCTGTTTATGACCTGTTCGACAAGTTTAAGAGCCTCTTTTGCGCTTGCCGCCGAAACGAATAATCCGTGCCTTTCGAGGAATAATATCTTCGGCCCGCATCCGTATTTTTTTCGATATTGCGTTGTCAGTCTGCCGATTTTTTTCGCAAGACAGTACCCAGGCTTTGCGTAGGAAACCCATAAAGGCGCCGGTTTCGCATCGGCAAACAATTTCTCCAGTTCAGCCTTCCCGTTTTTAGCAATTAAAAATGCGCAAACCATAATCGGATGAAGATGAATTACGTATCTATCTAAAGAGATATGCAGATTTGCCTCGATAGAAGGCCGGCGGTTTTCTTTCGTGTTATCCTCGCAGCAGGCGTTCAGACGCTCGGCGTTCTTTTTATCGCCGGTTATACGGCGGGCCTTTTGAAGGTTCATTTTTCGCCACCCCGTTTTCGCGCTCATATCTTTAAGGGCTGTCCCGCTCGCCTTTATGTACATAAATTTCCCGTCGGCTGTTTTTACGCTCGTATTCCCGCTGCCGTCCTGCGTCCAGTCAGCGTCTTTCCCGACCTTTCGGCTGATATATATCAGTTCTGTAAGTGCGGGGTTCATTAATTTCTCAATGATTGTATTTGTGCCGGTATTCGGCCTTTACGTTTAATGAAGTTAGGCGAGGCGGTTTTTGGTACTTTCATAATGGGGGCTGAGCCGAGCAGTCCGCCGAAATGTACGATTTGTCCTGCCTTTTTGCCCGGAATTGGTATAATTCTCACGCTTGTGGTTTTGTTATTCACAACGCCGATAGCAAGCTCGTCAGCGATTATTGAGCTTATAACTTCCGCCGATGTATCGCCGCTAACCGCGAACATATCTAATCCGACTGAGCAGATGCTTGTCAGGGCCTCGAGTTTTTCAAGATTAAGGGCACCGCTGCGAACAGCCTTAATCATTCCCGCATCCTCGCTAACCGGAATAAACGTTCCCGACAAACCGCCGACATTTCCAGATGCCATTGCACCGCCCTTTTTGACGGCGTCCATAAGCATTGCCAAAGCGGCAGTAGAGCCGGGTCTGCCCATCCGAGAAACACCCATCGCCTCTATTATTTCAGCTACGGAATCGCCGCGCTTGGGCGTCGAGGCAAGCGAAATATCGACAATACCGAAATCTATACCCATTAAGTCCGCCATTTCCCTGCCAATCAGCTCGCCGGCCCTTGTGATTTTGAAAACCGTCCGCTTTATAACCTCCGACAACATCGTCAAATCACATCTCGGATTATTAGAAACAACATCCCGAACAACGCCGGGGCCTGAGATACCAATATTGAGCGAATAATCCGGCTCTCCAATTCCGTGATGGGCGCCTGCCATAAAAGGATTGTCCTCCGGCACATTGGCAAAGACCGCCAGCTTCGCACAGCCGATACCATTTTTACTGCTCGCCGCAAGGTCTTTAATAATATGGCCGACTTTTTCAATCGCCGTCATATTCATACCCGCTCTGCTCGATGCGAGATTTAGAAAGCCGCACAATCGCTGAGTTTTCGACAACGCCTGCGGAATCGAATCAATAAGCAACTCATCGGCCTTTGTCATTCCCTTATGGACAAGTGCGCCGAAGCCGCCGATGAAATCGATGTCGGCAGTCTTGGCCGCCCTGTCGAGCGTTTTGGCGACGGAAACAACGGTCGAAATTTTTCGAGGCAGCGGCTCAATCAGCAATGCGACCGGCGTTACGCTGATTCGCCGATTGGTAATCGGAATGCCGTATTTGTCCTCGAGCTGGTCGGCACATTGGTTCAGACGCTTGCCCATTTCCGAAAGCCGCTTGTAAATCCTTTTATTAAAAGCGGCCGGGTTCCTGTCCATACAGTCTTTAAGATTAACGCCGAGCGTAACAGTTCTTATATCGAAATTCTGCTCAATCGTCATCTTTACCGTTTCAAAAACCTCTTCAACCGATATTCTCATAATCCGTTCCTTTTATATATTCTTTGCCTTAAATTATATTTGCTGTCGTGCCGTTTTGCGAGGTTTTTGTTTCCTATTTTACTTGCAAAAAAAGCGGGCGGGATTAGAGTATCTAAAAATTTGTGTTTATTTGTGTGAATTTGTGGTTTAATAAATCGAATTATGTGGAATGTATTCGAATATCCGTTCACAGGAATCGCTACGACGGCCGCTTCGCTTTTGGCGGTATGGCTTTTCAATATCCTAAAACCCGACAAAAAACGCAAATGGCATTATTTAATACCGCTTTCAATTATTATAGCCGCTGTCGCTGTATCGTATTTCGTCCAGACCGACAGAGAGAAAATACTCGGTGCGGTAAACAAAGGCATCAAGGCCTTCAAAGAGGAGCAAATCGAGCCGATTCGGGAAATTATCGCAGACGATTACTTCGACGCTGTGCATAACTCAAAAGAATATATAATCGCATACTGTCAGGCATTGTTCGAGACAGCGATGGTTGACAGGGTAACGTTTATCAGTCGAAAAACAGAGATAGAAAATGAGCGAGCGGTCTTTACGACAGAGGCGCTTGTAACTTTCGCAGAGGAAAGCGAAATAGCGAAAATGGGCAAGCCGTTTTTGATTGTCAAAGCAAGATTCTATTTCGTGAAAACGCCGGATAACAACTGGCTCATCAACAGCTCTGAAATTTTGGAGCTGGACAGAAAATCTGTAAATTGGACGCAGATTAGGGGTTGATGATTCAACCGCGGATTCCACGGATAACACGGAATTACACGGTGTTTTTAAAATTTAAATAATTAAATCTCTGTGGCAGGAAATAAAACGCATTTAGTCGGTGGCAAAAATAGACTTTGTGGCTAAAATTTGAAATTTTTTCTTGACTTTAAAATCTCTCATTGCAATAATGAACAAGGACAAAAACACAGTGGAGAAAATCAAGAGATAATTTATTTGGAGAGAACTTGCGCTGCGAGAGGAATAGATTTATGGTGAGCGAACTTGCCCCCAGGAGGAATAGAAGGAGTCGAACCAATGGAACATAAAATTTTTCCGGCCGTTTTTGTTTTTCTAATCATCACAGCAATCTCATCGGCCCAGTATGACTATCCCGATTTGGCGGGCGACGCCAATATAATAAATTTTTCCGATTTTACCGTCTTTGCGGAAAACTGGCAGCAAACCGGCGCCGGACTGGCGGGAGATTTCGACGATAGCGGCAAAGTCGATTTTCACGATTTGGCCTATCTTTCCTATTACTGGCTTACCGCACAATGGGAATGCAGGGAAATCGACCTCGACTACAGCGGCCTGATTGATTTTTCCGATTTTGTAATTTTCGCCGACTGCTGGCTGGCAGAGGCGGGCGGTCCGAACTATAATACAAATTGCGATTTTGACGATGATAATATAGTTAATGTTTACGATTTAAAGGCCTTTTGCGATTGCTGGCTCAAAGGCACAAGACCGCAGGATGTTTGGGAACGGTTCAAGTCGGCGCTGGCCGCAGGCGATATAAATCAAGCCGTTAGTTATTTTACAAAAGACGAATCAGAAAAATATCGTGTTTTCTTTCAGGAACTCCAAACGCACCTCTCGCAAATGGTCAGCGAAATGGGCGAGTTGATTCTGATTGAGCGATACGAAAATATTGCTTATTATGACCTTTTGCGACAGGAAAATGAAGAAACTTACGGTTATCCTGTGCTTTTCGTCAAGGATGAATATAGCCACTGGAAAATAAGTGATTTTTAAATATAGACTTAAGAATAAAAATTTTAGATTAGGATTTGGTTATGGAAAATAAAGAAAAAAAATTTCAGTTATCTTTTTTTGCATTTATTCTGAGTTTAATATCAATACCTCTTCAAATAAGTTGTCTGCTAATGGTGAATTTTGATTCAGCAGGTTTAAATCCGGTTATTGGTGCATTAAAGCCGCTTGCATATTATGGAAGTCTGATTATTCCTGCATCAGCATTTCTGTTGGGCGGTATTACATTGTTTATTAAAACTTCTTTTAAAAAATATGCGGTAGCAGCGATGATAGTAAGTGTTTTATCAGTGGCTGTTTTTTATATAGTGTTAATGACTGATTTAATGCTTAATTTTCCGAAGTGAAATAGCGGAGAGAAAATATAAAATGAGAAAATTAAAAACAGGTTTAGTTATTGTTTGTTTAGTTTGTTTTTGCCAACTATTATATGCCTTTGAAAACAAATATACCCATCCGGCAATAACAAAAGAGGCGGTCAATAATACTACCTCGCAAATAGATGATTATTTGAAAACGCAACTGGGTTTCGGTAGTGGATTAACGACGGAATTATACTGGAATTTCCCATCGGATATAGAGAAAAGAATAAAAGCAGGTGATGCAAACCCTGCCGAGAAAACCAGAACCATGCTCGAATGGATTAAAACTGGCAGTAATATTGAAGATGAAGATGGAAGTGTATTTGTACCTCCTTACAGGGCACGACATCATTTTCATGACCCATATCGCAATGCTGGTTTGGATAATCATACCGATAATCCCGGTTGGGATGCCCCTTTCTGGTCGAGTTGGCTTCCGTTAGGAGAATCAGCATTGGATTGGGCAATAATTGGTCATAGTTCTTATGAGCCGTACAATAATCATGATAAATGGATTACGGCAAGGAATATATTTTATCATTCCTTGACGGAGCCAAACAAAGCATCGCGTGAGGCATATTTGGCAGAATCTCTTATGAAATTAGGCTGTCTGTTGCATCTGCTTGAGGATATGGGAGTTCCTGCGCATACAAGAAACGATTTTCTCTTTGCGCATTTCAGAAGCGCCACAGCTTTTGGCAATCCGCTGGAAGAATGGGTTGAACAAAAGATAAAAAATAACGGTGGTAATATTCCGTCAAGTTTTCTTGCTGGCTGGACGCCGACACCGCAAGTTTTTGACAAAGTTTCGAGATATTTTGATACGGATATATACACAGGCAATTATCTTGGTGATGGCGTTCCGACTCCCGGCACGTGGGGGCTGTCGGAGAGAACTAATTATCAGTTTTTATCTTATAGTACAATTTTCAGGGCGGATGATGGCACAAAATATTATTTCCCTCATCCAGATCCTTGTAATACAAGCCCGCATATAGATTCATCCTGGTGGTACAAACGTCGTTACAAAACCGGCTACGGCATAACTCACTTGGCCAGAACAAAATATATAACAAAATATGCTGAGGATTATTTAGGGACTCCATATGCCGAGTCTGTAATACCGTATGATACGACTTTTGATAAAGCTATTTATAACGATTATGCGGCGATAACTTTGCCACGGACGATTAACTATGCGGCCGGGCTGGTTAATTACTTCTTCCGCGGCAGGTTAAGCGTGGAAGCCGAATGTATAGAATGTGATGTCTTTGAGCTTACTATTACCAATAAGTCAAGTAATTCCGGGACGCCGCAGACCTTAAAAGACGGCGATTTCGAGTTGTACTGGGAAGATGCGGCGGGCAATAGGGCGGAGGTGCCGGATTGCGGCATTGACGGCGGCTGGGCGTCGAGCAGCACTTTGGCTTATGATGGGACTGTAACGGCGACATTTATTAAGCCGACGGCGGGAGAGCCTGTTAAGTATATTTTGGTTTATAGGGGCAATATCTGTGAAAATCCGAACCAGCCGGATGCCGATGATGAAACCGCCATAGCCGTAACTGTCTTCGCTCCTCCATCGGACAATTGCTGTGTTGTAGTAGGGGCTTGTTGTTTGCCAGATGCGGATTGCAACCAAATAACGGAAAATGATTGCGCAGCACTTGGGGGCTATTGGCTTGGTGAAGACACCTCTTGCGATGATTGTTATGTCGAAGGCGCAGGATGTTGCAACGTATATCCAGCACCAAAGTATAGATTTGTATCTCTGATTGGGTGGACAAGCCCCAGTTTTGAAGGATGCCCACGTTATGTGTTAAAAACATCGTCATTTATTGTATCTTTAACTATTGCATTTGGAGACGATTGCACTTATGACACGGGCTCTATCTCTGCCGTAGCAGACAGCTATCGGTACAATACAGATACAGGAGAGTGCGTTTACAGAGCGACTTGGGGGGGGTCATTGACTCTTGGCGTAAGTGTGGATAAAACGTTTGTTTCTTTTGGGTTGGAGGATGGTGAGGTTCTTTTTAGTGGTGAAAATGAGAGCTGTGGCGGAAGCGTCAGCAATACAATAGAAGAGTATGGGGGGAGCGCATCGGTGCGTTGATATGTTTAATTTAAAAGATGAATGTTTACAGCGAAAAGTGATAAGTTCTGCCAGAAAGAATCTTTCTGCCGAACAAATTATCGACTGTAAAAATTGTGAAAACGCTTCTGAAAAGAAAATATGGTGCTGTAAATTCGGTTTTTATTTCGATAAACCGTTAATATCAGCGCCGAATAAAAATTAAAATACCTCTGTGGCTATAACAAAAAGGCCTCCCACAGCCGAAGGGGAGAGAAATTAGATAGTTTTTGCGGTTGATTTCAATTCTTGACCGGCGGGGTTTATTCTGTTATCGTACTGGCCCGTTTATTGATGTGAATTTAGCGTATTAGCGGAAGCTGTTCGGAGCGATTTAATGACTTATTACGGACGTATATGGAAGTATGTTTGGCCGCAATGGCACAGGGTAGCGCTGCTGCTTGTGGCGGTGTTTTTAGTTAGCTCGCTGTTCGCGCTGAGTTTTATGACTATTATTCCGCTGCTGAAGGTGATGATGGGCGAGGAGGGACTTCACGGCTGGATAGACCGCAAAACCTGCGAGAACCGTTATGGGATAGATTTTTACGTTCCGGATACGATGGACATCATTCACAGCGATGAAATGGTTTACGGCCTGAAAGTTCACGGCGTAGAAAAGGACGGCCTTGCTGTCGAGTCCGGTTTCAGGGCGGGCGATATAGTAATATCTGTAAGTGATGATTCTAATGATGTTGCAGCTGAGAAACAATTATCCGCAAAGATGCTCGAAATTTTGGCGTTAGCGTCGGGCGAGGGGTTTTTGAAGATGGATATTCGCCGATTCACCGCAGGAGAGATTGCCACGTTAGAGATTGTGATGAGAAAGCCTTATAAAGAGATGTATGACGATGCGGGGTTTATGACTCGCGCGGGCTGGTCGGCGAAATGGGCTTTAATGGAAAACGCGCAAAAAGCGATAAGTCTTTTACCGCGCGACAACGGGAAAGAAGCGAAGAAAAACGCTGTGATGTTCATAATTATTGCGATGATAGGGGTAACGATATTTCGATGTCTGGGTACATTCATACAAAAATATATGGGGGCTAAAATTGTACAGACTGCCACCGCCCGTCTTCGTGAAGACCTTTTTGCCCACGCGATGGATATGAGGGTGGCCTATTTTACGGCGTACGGCACAAGCGACGCTACGAGCAGAATGATAGGCGACGTCAACGGCATCGGTAAGGGTATTAAAGTTTTTCTCGGCAAGAACCTGCAGGAGCCGTTAAAAGCGTTTTTTATGCTGGCTTTCGCTATGGTTTTGAATTACAAGCTGACGCTGATTTTTCTTTTGTCGGCGCCGGCGGTACTGTTTGTCTTTTCCAATCTCGGCAAAAAGATACGAAAATACGCAGGCAAATCGCTTAGAAGCTCGGCGGTTATGCTCGGAAAGCTGCAGGAGTCGATAGCCGCGATTCGGGTCGTTAAAGTTTATAATCGCCAGCAGTATGAATCGCAGGTTTACAACGGCATAAGCAACAGGTTGCTCAAGCAGTCGCTGCGTTTGGCTAAAGTCGATTCAGCGACAGGGCCATTGCTCGATGTCCTTGGGATGATTGCAGGCTCGGCGGCTCTTCTTTTGGGCATAATATGGGTTACCGAGAGTAATATGCAGGCGAGTACTTTCTTCGGCATATTGATAGCGCTGGGGGTGGCGGCTGAATCGGTTAGAAAGACCAGCGATGTTTGGAATCAGATTCAGGACTGCAATGCGGCATCCGACAGGGTTTTCCAGCTTTTGGACAGTGAGGTCGAGTATGAAAAGCCGGGCGCTGTCGAACTTGCTCCGCTGAAGAATAAAATCGAGTTTCAGAATGTAGTTTTTACCTATCCGAAAAGCAATGAGACTGTCTTAAAAGGCATAAACTTATCCATCAAAGCCAGCCATAATATTGCGATAGTAGGGCCAAACGGTTCGGGAAAGACGACGCTCGTAAATCTGCTGCCTCGATTCTTCAATCCGGACAGCGGCAGAATCCTGATAGACGGAGTAGATATATCCGATTGCACGCTTAAAAGCCTTCGTAATCAAATTGCGATGGTTACTCAGGAAGTTGTTACCTTTAACGATACAATAAGTGCAAATATCAGCTACGGCAATCCAGATGCGACAATGGATGATATTATAACAGCGGCAAAGAGGGCGTATGTTCATGAATTCATCGAGCCGCTCCCCGACGGCTATAACACAGTTATAGGCGAACACGGCACCGGCCTGAGCGGCGGACAGCTTCAGCGTATAGTTATCGCGCGGGCGCTCCTGAAAAATCCCGCGCTCCTGATTTTCGACGAGGCGATGAGCCAGGTCGATGCCGACAGCGAAGCGAAGATACATAAGGTGCTCGAAGAATTAATGCACGACAGGACCAGCTTTGTGATAGCGCATCGTTTCAGTACGGTGATATCGGCCGACAGGATAGTGGTTATGAATCACGGCCAGATTATAGCACAAGGCGTACACGACGAATTAATAAAGGATTGCAGTCTGTACAAGAGCCTTTATGAGACGCAATTAATAGTAACCTAATTTGTGCGGATACTGTGCGGATGCCGAATATCAGCGTTTGTATTCCGACTTATAACAGGGAACATCTTTTAAAAGAAACTCTCGACAGTGTTTTTGCGCAGACATACAGAGATTTCGAGGTTGTTATAGTCGATGACGGTTCGACCGACGGCACAAAACAGATGCTCGAAAGAAACGGTTACGATGTGCGGTATCACTGGCAGGAAAACGCAGGGGATGCCAACGCGAGGAATAAACTGATTGAGATTGCAAGCGGGAGATACATTTCATTTCTCGACTCGGACGACCTTTTGTATCCCGACGCGCTTGAAAAAATGATGCAGGCGATGCCGCAGGGGGCCGAAGATATTGTTGTTTACGGCCCTTATGTTTCGATAGACGAACACGGCAATATTTTGCGAAAATCGAAAAAGAAACTGTTTAACGGGCGGATAACAAGACATCTTTTTGAGAACATATTGATACATTCCTGCGGCTCTCTTTTTCCGAAGAAAATTCTGGTTGAAGCAGGATGCTTTGATGTTTCTCTGTCTGTCTGTTCGGACTATGATTTGTGGCTTCGGCTGTCGCTGGATTACGATTTTATCAGTATAAACAAGCCGGTTTTTAAAAGGAGACGGCACTGCGGAAATCTTTCGAGAGTTTGTTTTGCCAACAGCAATATAGAATACTGTGTTCTCGAGAATTTTTATTACAACGGCGGCGGCAGAAGGGTAATGCCTTATAAAGCGGCGATGGCGAGGTTGAGCAAAGAGCAATACAGGGCGGCAAGAAACGCGATTAGAGAATCGATGCGAACGACGGCCTGCGATTTTTTGACAAAATCCCTGAAGAGACATTTTCATTTTAAGACCCTTTTGTGGTTTTTCATAGCTCAAAAAGGCGTTCATCCTGCGCTTTGGGGAAAAGCGGACCGCTCAAATATAGAGGAAAACAGCAAACCTTTGATTAAAAGGTTGCGGACTGTGTCGGATATAAGAGTGGCGATAGAATTCAATCCTGTAGTTATAAATAGATTTTCCGGTTTTTACACTTTCGGTGTGGGGCTGCTGAAAGGATTTGCGGCGATAACGGATAAACCCGAACTGATGCTTTTTTATTCGAATCGTTTTGCATCGCAGGTAAAGGAGATAATCGAGAGCGAACTGCCGGGGAAGATGGAATCAAAACCACTGACGATAAAGATGCGGCAGCTTGAAAATTTTTGGAGTTATTTTAATTATCCCAAGCTGGAGCATCTGACAGGAGATTTCGATATTTATCATTGTTTTCATCATTTGATGCCTCCGACCGACGGCAAACCCCGTCTTATGACGGTTCACGATTTACGGCGTTATAAGCTGCCGCAGTTATACAAAGAGTCAAAACTTGACCGGTTTGAGAATGCTGTCAGGAGGGCCGACCATTTTATAGCTGTCTCACAATCGACGAAAAACGATTTGTGTTCGGTCTTTAAAATAGACGCTGATAAGGTCGATGTTGTATCGCTGGCAGCGGGTTTTGAGCCTTTGGAATATAGTGCGGAACAGAAAAACAGCATAAAACTTCAATTATCCGAAAAATTGGGCCAAAAGCTGGACGATTACCTTGTTGTTATTTCGTCTCCGGACAGTCGAAAAAATATTTCCCGTACGGTCGAAGCCTTTGAGTCGACGAGGAGATATTTTCCTGATAATCTCAAACTTGCGGTAATAGGACAATTGCCGAAACGCGAAGAAGCGTTCGTGAAAAAACTTAAAAGCGGTTATTATCCGAATGTTTTTTGGGCAGGAGAAGTTGACGATTTGCGTCCGTGGCTGGGCTGTGCAAAGGCGCTGATTTTCGCGAGTCTTTACGAGGGGTTCGGCATTCCTATTCTTGAGGGATTCAGTTGCGGTACGGCGGTAATTACGTCCAATATTTCATCAATGCCTGAAGTCGGCGGCGATGCTGTTTTGTATGTTGACCCGCTCAGTGAAGAATCAATAGCAGATGCGATTATAAAGATTTCAAGCGATGAAAAATTGAGGAGCAAGCTGATTGAGGCGGGGACCCAAAGAAATAAACAATTTACGTGGAAGAAAACTGCTGAGGACGTTATAAAAGTTTATAAAAAATTATCGGGAATTTAACAGTTCATCGAGTTTCTGCATAATAAGTTCGGGCGTGAGCATTTCTTTGCATACCGGTTTTTCGCAGGGTTTCTCGAGCCAGCAGGGACTGCAGGGCAGGTCTGCGGTTATATTTATGTTGCAGGGATATCCGAAGACTTTGGGGTCTTCTGCGCCGCCGAAAAGTACGATACAGGGAGTATTGACAGCGGTTGCCAGATGTATGATTCCGCCATCGTGCGAGATTACCGCATCGCAGTGCTTGAGTACGGCTGCGGTTTTTCGATAGCCAAGATTTCTCCAATTTTTTGCGCCTTCGAGCAATGGGCCTTCTTTTTTGTCGCCGACCTGAATAACTGTGATATTTGCTTTTCTAAGCAGAACGGCAAGCTGCTGCCATTTTTCGATGTCGTAGAATTTATTCGGTATTTTGGTGTTTAGTTTTCCTGAAGGGGCGATAGCGACAAGCGGCCTCGGCAGACGCTGCAAAAGCCATTTGCGGTAATCCGTTTCTTTTTGTGTGAGGTAAATTCGCGGCTTATATATTCTGTTTTGTACTTTTATTCCGACCAAATCGTACATTCTGTCGATTATATGTTTGACAGACGAGGCATCTCTGAAGTCTGCATACGTATATTCGCTCAGCCGGACAGCTCTTTTGTAGAGCGAAGGATTTTTTTCCATTACGACCCGTGCATTGTAACAGGCGGCAACGTCCGGATTATTTTCGAAGATTTCGAACCGCCTCTTTGCGAGGATAAATACTCTCATATCCGGGAATTCTTTTTTGATTCCCGCGATGACAGCCGTTGCCATCAGGTTGTCTCCGAACCCGTGGCCGATTGAGAGGTAAACGGCCTTACCGGCGTTTTCAGTAAAATCGGTCAACTTGTCAGGCCTTAATACTCGATTAGAAGCGTTTTTCTTACGGTTTTCGGTATTTTACAGTTTAGTTTGTGTCTTTCAAGAACTGTTTTTATGCAAAAAAAAAGGTTTTCAAACAGATATTGATATGGTATTATCGCCGGCATAGTCGGCAACAACTGTTTGCGCTGGGCAAAAAGAACAGAGTTGGCCATAAATTAGGAAAGGATAAGTTATGGAATTTAGTTTACCTGATATTTTGGTGTTTCTGGTGTTTGTAGTTTGTGTAATTTCGGTAGGCCTGATTAAAAGCCGACACGAAAAGAGCAGCGAAGATTATTTTCTTGCCAGTCGAGGATTGAGCTGGTGGTTAATCGGATTTTCTCTGATAGCCGCCAATATATCTACCGAGCAGTTCGTCGGAATGAGCGGCAACGCCGCCAGCCATGTCGGCCTGGCAATTGCCAGTTATGAATGGATGGCTGCGATTACCCTTGTATTAGTTGCGTTTTGTTTTCTGCCGTATTTCCTGCGAGCAGGAATTTTCACCATACCTGAGTTTCTTGAATACAGGTATAACTCCACAGCGCGAACAATTATGGCAGTCGCTACAATTTTTATCTACTTGCTTTTACTCGGCTCGGTAACATATTCCGGCGCATTGACGATTAGCACGCTTGCGGGGCAGATGGGGTACAATGTAAGTCTGCTTGCAGGGTCTTTGGTAATCGGCATTATAGCGATGATTTATGTTGGAGCAGGCGGCCTGAAAGCCTGCGCATGGGCGGATTTGATTCAAGGCAGCGCGCTGATAATCGGCGGCATTATAGTTCTGGTTTTTGCGTTTGTCAAACTCGGTATGGTAACCGAAGCAACAAAAATTGTAAATGTGGACACCGGAGCGATTGCAATTCAATCGTTTTCGCCGGATAGCGGGGCAGTTGAACGCTTTATGAGTTTGAACAGGGCTCGTATGAATATGTTTCTGCCGAAAACGGACAGCGTTTTGCCCTGGACGGCTTTATTGCTCGGCCTGTGGATTCCGAACTTGTATTACTGGGGACTTAACCAGTATGTTACCCAGAGGACTCTTGGTTCAAAATCGCTTTCTCAGGGGCAGAAGGGCATCGTCTTTGCCGCTGCGTTGAAACTGATAATGCCGTTTGCCATCGTAATTCCGGGCATAATAGCTTTTAACCTCTACGCCAAGGATATGCAGTTTGAAGCGACTTATGATAATGGGCCCGTAATTACAAAATATCTTAAAGCCAATCCTAATACAATGCTCGTAGAAAAGGTTTATTCGCCCGATGCAAATACAATTGCCGGCTGGCAAAGCGGGCGTTTTATGCTCGCTGTTTATGAAGACCAAAAGGCGCTAAAGGCTGTCAAAACACAAAATCCATTTGTGCTTTCGATTGAGCAGGCTAAATTTGACGCGGCATCTCCGGCGGAATTTACAGTATTCAAATCGGACGACAAGGCGTGGAAAAGTACATTTCCTGCTCTGGCTGTCGAACTTGACGATTATAACGCTTCTGTCGAAGCGGCGGCAAAAGCGGCCAATAGAAGGGTTTCAACGGAAAAATTCATCGCCTACAAATATGACACTGCATTGGCGCAACTGCTCGGCAATGTTTTGCCGCAGAAGGTTGGCATTGTGGGGTTTGTGCTTGCGGCTCTTTTGGGCGCGGTGGTTAGTTCGCTGGCTGCCATGCTCAATGCGGCATCGACGATTTTTTCAATGGATGTTTACAAAAGATATATCTCGCCGAACGCATCGCAAAAGGCTATCGTATTTTTGGGGCGTACCTGCGTGGTGGTTTTTGGGTTCATAGCTATTGTGCTTGCGCCTCAGCTCGGCAATCCGAAAATCAGCAATAGTATTTTTACAATCATTCAGGAAGGACAGGGTTTTATTTCGCCGGGTATTTTGGCGGTATTTGTTTTTGGTTTTATTGTTCGCAAAGCTCCGCCTGCCGCCGGTGTACTGGGGCTGCTTACGAACATTGTGTCTTATGGTATATTGAAATTTGCTGTTCCGAGTATTCAGTTCCTGAACCGTATGGCAATCTGCTTCGGCCTTTGCATTTTGGTTATGACTATTATTACGCTGCTCAAGCCTTTGGCAAAACCAATCGAGTTTAAGCAGAATACGACGATTGATTTGAAGACTTCTAAAGGCGCATTGCTCGTCGGCATAGTCGTTGTTGTAATTACGCTGATTTTCTACGTGATATTCAGCCCGTTCGGAATAGCGAAGTAATACCAATAACAAAGAAGATGACGGCTTTGTTTGAGGTCTTGTTGGTTGTGCGAGGCAAGTCGGCAAGCGCACAACTGCGGAGGGGTGGTGTTGCGCGTTTTTATGCGTCTGATATAAATAATAAGTACCTTGGACGCAGAATCAGTAAAACGCTTCACGCTTCACAAACGATGAAGTTTCCCCAGTTTAGCCATTTTTTCTTTTGACAATGTACAATCATTCATGTATACTATCTTGTGTCCTTTACCAGAACACTAAATAGTGCTTTAGGGTTGAAAAATACGGGTTTTTTCAATCGAGAGCTATAATACTGTAATTTTGGTGTGATAATATCGACAATGAATGAAAGGGAAAAAATGGGAAAGCCCGGTTTGACCTTTGTAATTGTTCTAATAGTTTCTACTGCTATAGGCAGCAGCTTATTTGCAGGTGGCGACCCTCTTGATTCCAACAGTGTAATATTCCAGACCTTTTACTGGGATGTACCGGCGGGAGGGACGTGGTACAATACCATCGCGGACAAAGCTCCCGGATTAAAATCTGCCGGCTTCACACATTTTTGGTTCCCGCCTCCGGCAAAGGGGGCAAGCGGCGGTTATTCAATGGGCTACGACCTGTTTGATAATTATGACCTGGGAAACTATTACCAGAAGAGCACAACTGAAACTCGTTTTGGAAGTCTCTCAGAACTCCAGGCAGCAGCGGCGGCTTGCGGCAATGTTCTTTTGGACCTCGTAGCAAACCATATGATGGGCGCACCTACGCAGTGTGTAGATGCGGGGGATGGGAAATCATATTGGCAGAATTTTACTTACCCCCATGGCACATTCGAGAAGGGCTGTGAACACTTTCATCCTGGCGAACCGGCGAACAGCGACGGCTATGAATACCTTATGGGCGAGGATGTAGCTCATATGACCACCTATATGTTTGACGGCCAAAGTACATGGGCCAGCTGGACAAAGTCCACGATTGGAAATGTGTCGGGTTTCCGGCTGGATGCAGTCAAGCATTTTAGTTGGAATATGTCCAAGGAATTCGGCACTATCGGCAGTTGTATTGGAGAATACTGGGACAGCAAAACCAATATTCTGAATTGGATGAGTTATACGGGTAATTACGCTTTCGATTTTCCGCTTTATTATACGATGAGGGATTCTGGAGCCGGCGCTCTTGATGAAGCCGGTCTTTGCTCGCCGAAGGGTATAAGTTTTGTTAATAACCATGACATGGAGAGAGAAACAAACCAAATCACTCAGAAATCCAGGGCTTACGGGTTTATTATGTATATTACCCCGACCCCTTCTGTATTTTGGTCGGACTGGTTTGACAGTCCATTATATCCTGATATCCGGCGTGCTTTGGAGGCGAGAAACGCTTATGATTTTAGCGGTACCACGACCATTTATAAGGCAACAAATCTCATTATTTTTAATAATAACGGGCTGGTTTATGGCTGTTTCAACAGCGCCGGCACTGCGGGCAGCAGAACAATAACAGCAAGTCCAAATACAACGTACCGTGCAATAGCATGGGGACCTGGCGATCGGCCGGCCGACGTCATATCTGACGGAAGCGGCAGCGTAACGCTCACCGTCCCTGCTGTAGGATATTGTTACTGGTATGGTGGCAACATAGGTACAAAGGCCGCCGTTCCGGATCCGGTTAATGGGGAAACTAACGTCAGCACTGCTATAGAATTAAGCTGGCTCGCCGGTGACGGTGCAGTATCTCACGATGTCTATTTCGGCACCGATGAAGCCGATGTGGCAGATGCCAATAGGTCTTCAGGCGAATTCAAAGGCAACCAGACAGATGCAACCTTTAATCCCGGTACTTTGGATTACACTATGACCTACTATTGGCGTATCGATGAAATAGACGCAGGGGATACCATTGCCGCAGGCGACGTCTGGAGCTTTACGGTGCGTCATTCCGATTGTCTGAGCGCGTATGACACTGTGCATGTCCCAGGTGATAGCACAGCAGTGTTCGGAAGCTCTTGGAATCCCGACGGTGCCGATAACGAAATGACGCTCGTTGCCGACTATACCTGGCGATGGGAACGCAAAATCTCCAGCGCAACGAGTGTTGAATATAAGTTTGCAATGAATGGTTCCTGGGGTATAAACAGGGGTTTGGGAAGCACTTCCGGCACCAATTTGCCGCAAGACAACTGGAGCCTCGCACAGGACGGTGCTAATATCAACGCAAATCTTCCTGCGGCGACTTGTGTTTGGGAGTATTACGAAGACACCGAAACCAGTAAATTATATGTGAACGTTGATTTTAACATTGACGGCAATGTGGACTTCGCCGATTATGTTATCTTCGCTGGCCGCTGGTTCGATGAGGGTTGTGCCGGACCCGACTGGTGTGATGGCGCCGACCTCGATAAGAGCGGTTCTGTGAACTGGTATGATTTAGCTGAATTTGTCGAAGTTTGGCTGCTCAATACCAACTAGTAATGACACAAAAAAAGGGAAATTTCTAACGGCGTTGACCTATATAACAGGCGAAAGGGAAAAGATAATGAGAAAGTTAACTTTAACTTTTACACTTTTAATTGCTGTTATTACAAGCAACAGCTTATTTGCTAACGAGTTTTTAAGCGCATACAAGACCGTTCACGTCCCGGGTGATGACTTTGACGTGTTCGGAAGCTACTGGGACACCGACGGTGCCGATAACGAAATGACGCTCATTGCCGACTATACCTGGCGATGGGTACGCAAAATCTCCAGCGCAACGAGTGTTGAATACAAGTTTGCAATGAATGGTTCCTGGGATACAAATAGGGGTTTGGGAAGCACTTCCGGCACCGATTTACCACAAGACAACAGGGACCTCGTACATGACGGTAATAATTTCAACGCAAATCTTCCTGCGGCAACTTGTGTTTGGGAGTATTACGAAAACACCGAAACCAGTAAATTGTATGTACTGCCTGCCGACCTTAATACTGACGGCAATGTGGACAGCCGGTCTCCTGCTCCGGTGTTCGAGGACTCAGCCTCCCTGGCCGCCGCGGCCAAGAAACCGCGGGCGTCTTATTTCCCCTCGCCGGATGACTGGCGACGCCAGGTCATTTATCAGATTATCACCGACCGCTTTGACAACGGCGACCCGTCTAATGATAATGCACATCCCCGGGGGCGGGTGGCCCCGGCAAACGGCGAAGCAATCCACGGCGGAGATTTTCGCGGGGTTGAAAAGCGGCTGGCTTATCTTGAATCTCTGGGAGTGACCGCCATCTGGATTTCGCCTATTTTCCTCAACTCACACGGACAGTATCATGGCTATTGCACGTTTGATTTTGACAGAATCGACCCGCACTGGGGGACACTGAAGGATCTGCATTCGCTCATCGATGCTGCGCACGAGCGCGGCATTCGCGTCTTCTTCGACGTCATCTGCAACCACATGGCCGATTTGATTGAGCCGAACAGTCCTGAACCGGCGGCATGGAAAGCGCCGCCGCAGACCTACACGCTGCGATGGCGTCAGCCGTCTTTGCGTTATCCGCCTCCATTCGACAATCTCGATTTGTTTCACGCCCACGGACCAATTGACTGGAATGTCTCACAGTCCGTCATTCTCGGTGAGCTCTATAATCTGGACGACCTCAATACGGAGCTGCCGCAGGTCCGTGAGTATCTAACGCAGGCGTTTAAAAATCTAATCACAGCGATGAATTGCGACGGCTTTCGAGTGGACACCACAAGGCACGTCGAGCCGGAATTCTGGCGATACTGGTGCCGGCAAGTCAAGGCCCACGCCGCGTCACTCGGCAAGAAAAATTTCCTGATTTTTGGAGAGTCGTGGGAATACGACAACACCAAGCTGAATCGCTATCTTGTCGATGAAAACGGCGAACGGATTTACGATTCTCTACTGGATTTTCCCGGCATGAAGGTGATGCTGAACGTTTTCGCTAAAAATGCAGCGGGCACAACTGCGTTGAAAAGTGCCTACGAACGGGCCCTGCGGCAACTTGCGCCGCACGCACATGACCGAATGGTGCGCTTCATCGACAATCACGACGGTAAACGATTCCTGACCGTTGCCGCTGAAAGCCAGCCTGACGTCGAAAAGCGACACGGACGGCTGAAACTGGCGTTGACCTACATGCTCACCAGCGGCGGCGTGCCGATAATCTACTACGGCACCGAACAGGGATTCGAAGGCGGCTCGAAGGACTGGGACAGCAGCAGAGAGGATATGTTCGATGGCGAATTCGAGTTAGGCCCTTCCGAAGGCGACAACTTCAATTTGGAGACCGAACTTTTCCGTTTTACACAAAAGTTGCTGCGTACACGAGCCGGACATAAAGCACTTCAGCTCGGAGATATGAAATGGCTGGCAACCAGCAGTGATGGGCCTGGTGTTCTGGCTTATCTGCGAAGCGAGGGCCATAATGGAGTCCTTATTGTCATGAACACAAACGAAGTGAAGAACGCCGAGTTCAGCTCGCCGGAGTTATTCGGCTCGACAGATGGGGCGTCGGACGATGCTGCTTTGCGTCCTGCCGAAGGATGGCTGACACAGTGGCCCGACCGCAGCAAGCCGCTGATACTCAGCCCTCAGGAAATCGCCGTATTTGAGGTTCAGTTGCGAGAGTCCTCCAAAGCACCCAACAGTTAACAAAAACCCCGAAATCTACGGCTATAATTAACGATTAAGGCGTCATTATTGCTTTGATGTCGGTTGCGATTCCGTTTCTTGTTGTTCTACTTGTTCCTCGGTTTCTTGTTGTTCTTCGGATTGAACAGCCGAATCCAGCTTTGACTTCAGTTCCGTCAGAAGTTTGTATATCATGGAATCTTTACCTTTTTGGCATGTTTGACAATCACCCCTTCTCTCTTCGAGCTCTTCAATTTGCACAAGTCCTCTTTCAACAAAAGTTTTGCCCGTGGATATATATTTTTTATCAAAATCTCTTAATTCGTAGCAGTATCGGCCGAGCTGCACATACGCGGATAAAAGCCATTCATCAATGGCGATGGCCTTCTTAAAGTAATCAATCGCCTTGGCTTGAGCATTAATATCATTCTCAAGAGAGGCGACTAACTTGCCCATATTTATCTGGATGTCATAGATATCAAAGCCGATTCTGCTGCCGAGCTCTGCGAAAATAAGCACTGATTCTGCTTTATCCTGCCGTGCCTTTGATGTCTTTGTCTCTGTTTTTTTGCCCTGTTCCGTATATTCATTTAAGAAATATCGGCCGATTTGGTAATAATAATCGCTGAGCATATAGCGCAAAACATTGGGCTCTTCCTCGATATTGCTCAATGTACTATCCGGTATGTTCCATATACTTATTTGGTCTGCTTTTATTTCATTCTGTGATTTGGGCCCCGGCACAACCTCATAGTACAATGGATGGGGCAGCAGCCATTCGTCTCCGCTTGTCTTATATGGCCAGGTCAAGTAAATCCCGCCGACTTTTTTAGAAGGGCCGGAACCTTCACTGCCCCTGGTTTGCTTAATTATTGTCTCCGACGGTTTATTTTCTCGAATTGACAAGCCGATGGTCCTGTCTATGATTTTACGCCGGTTCTCGATAACATAAGACCCCGTTAGATTGCCGAGCATATTATCAAACAAATATCCGTCCGCGTCATAAATTTGCACGTCGTTTCGATACCCTTCGAGCTGATGTAAAATTTGGAGGGCGTAAAGTTTTATATCGAACTCGCCGAAACCTGTATATAAAATGCTGTCGGTCTTTAACCCCGATAACAGCAGCTTCGGGTATTGAAGAAACAGTCCTTTTAATTCGCCGGCATGCTTCATATATCGAGCCATCAGGCAATTTTCTGTTTTCCAGGACGAGTTGGAATAGAGAACGGAAAGATTGAAAAAGCCCCTTTTCTTCCACATGCCTTCATACGGCTTCAATTTGAGATACTCGAATCGTGCGTTGAATATATCCCGAAGATTGCCGGTAAAAATATGAGTGGGCTTTAATTCTTCAAAAAAAGTGTCTGCAATTTTATATTGGCTCTCCTGCCATAACGGGCTTCCCTTTTTTACTAATGAACGCGCTGTCAAATAGTTTTCAATGGCCTTAAAGCACGTCTGATGCCATTTATCGTGTTCTCCCTGCAGGTAATAAATACGGTTATTGTGCTTTAAATCATCCCCTGCCTTTATGTAATAGCCGGCTGATTTATCATACGATTTTTGTTTTACGCCCTTTTTGACGGCGTCTTGCAGCTCATTGTATTTTTCCCTGTTTTTCGAGACCTGCTCAGCGGTATCCCGGCTTACAATAAAATCTCCCTTTCGCAGGAGATGCTTTTTGCCCTTTATTTTACCGGAAAAATCGACAGGTACGTCTCTCGGCAATGCTCTCAAAAACTTCAGGTTATGAACCTCTATAATATTCAATTTCTCATCCACGGCGAAACAGCTTTTCGACTTTTTCAGCTCAACTAATGAATCGCTAAACGCCGAATTTAGTATGGCCGGTCTGTAATAAGAGGTAAAACTGACGCCGCTGCCGTCGATTCCGTCAATGACAGCGAGTGTTTTTCGGCTGTACTCGAGGCGTTCGGTCTGCGACACTATGCCTGCATATACGGAATTAACGCTAAAGATAAATATAGCAAAAATAAATGCTTTCCGGAACCGTCTTCTGCGTGTCATTTGCTTACTCCTTATTACCCTATTCGGCTATTTTAGCGGTTTTGCAATAAGTTGTATATTAAGTAGTTTCAAGCGAAAGGGCAACGGATTATTTTCTCCGCTGCCCTTTACTTTCAGTTGCTTGAACTGGTCTGCAAAATGTTACTTCAGCGCTACGGTCTGCCGCCTCCGCCGTCTGGTGGTCCGCCGCCGGGTCCGCCGTCATCGCCGCCGCCGCCGTCGCCGCTGCCTTCCGCCCAGTAGGCATATCCCCTGGCAGGTGCGGTCAAAGTCACATTGCCGTCCGCGTCGGATGTAACATCAGCCGGCTGATCGCCAGGACCCCATGCTACCGCCGTATACGTTGTGCTTGCCTTTAGTGTTACCGTACCGCCGCCCGCTCTCCGATCGCTGTTGAAACAGCCATAAACCGGCGCATTATTCTTGAAAATAATGAAGCTGGTCGCCTTGTAGATGGTAGATGTGCCGCTAAAGTCATACTGCTTTCTTGCATCCAGAGCACGCTGGATACTTGGCTGTAAAGTAGAGTTAAACCAGTCCGGCCAGAACACACAAGGGGTCGGCTCAATATACATAATAAACCCGTAAGCCATGTCTTTGGCGCCAATCCCGTCCGAGTCGTGGTTGGCGACGAAACTTACACCCTTGCTTGAGCAAAGGCCGGCTCCATCAAGAGCGCCGGCTCCGGAATCCTTCATCGTATAATAAAGCGGGAAGTCAAAGGCGTAATTGCCCGTGTGGCTCATCCAGTTCAGGATGTTCTCTTTGCTGTCCCAGTACTCGCCTACACACATACCGAGGGTGCCGAATGTCTTGGACATATCCCAACTAAAATGCTTGACAGCATCCAGCCGGAAACCCGCCACATTGCCAATCGTGGACTTCATCCAGCTGGCCCAGTTCTTCTGGCCGTCGTACATATAGCTGGTCATATGAGCTACGTCCTCGCCCATAATGTATTCATAGCCGTCGCTGTCCGCCGGCTCGCCAGGATGAAAGTGTTCACAGCCCTTCTCGAATGTGCCATGCGGGTAGTAAAAATTCTGCCAATATGATTTTCCATCCCCTGCATCTACACACTGCTCGGGTGCGCCCATCATATGGTTTGGCACGAGGTCCGGAAGAACGTTGCCGCAAGCTTGGGCGGCTGCCTGAAGCTCTGAGAGACTTCCAAAGGCAGTTTCAATTGTGCCTTTCTGGTCGTATTCGCCTAAATCATAGTTATCGAACACGTCATAGCCCATTCCGCTATTGCCGCTGCTGCCCTTGCAAGGTACCGGGAACCAGAAATGCGTAAAGCCCGCTGTTTTCAATCCTGAAGCCCTGTCCGCGATATAATTGTACCAGTTGCCCTTGCCTGACTCGTTAAAGCAGTCCCAGTAAAAGGCCTGGAACATTATTATGCTGCTTTCTGCGGCAAACAGGATGCTGTTTGTACCAGCAATCAACAGGAGCAGCATAAGGACCAAATTTGTCTTTTTTATCTTTCTCATTTTTTTTCCTTTCATACTTCAATCCCCCATGCTTTGCTCTGCTGAGCTACACACTCGGCGGCAAAACACCTGCTGTTTTTTCTTTCCCGTATCGGCCCGGGCTCATCAGAACCGGGCTGCTGAAACAACGGAAAAGAATCTGAACACGCCGAACCCTGCTCTTGCACATAATTAACCTCCTTTCCGGATTGGCGGTGCCTTTCAAGAGATTCATAAACCCTTTTACATAACGATATATCACAACAACAGTCCTTTTCGTGATTCGTATGAGTGCTTCCTGCGTGGTCTATCAACGTCTGTCTGTGGTTGAAAATGTGCCTCTGCTGCCGCTCTTTGCTATCCGTCATCCATAACCATGCATACTTGACACAAAAAACACACTCTAAATCCTGAGAAATACTCTCATTATACGAATTATACCAAACCTGTTTTTCGTGTCAAGTAAAAAAATCCTTTTTTTCTTCGTGAGCGTTCACGCGAAAACACGCTTTTTAGGCCAGGAACGCTTTTTTCCCGGTGAACGCTAAATGCTCAATGAGTTTTGGAATGGAGATTTGATTTGTTCGAGGTGTTTGACGATGAGAGCTTGCAGTATGGCGTGTTTTGAATATTTGGTTCTGCCGGCGGAATAATTTTTATCTCGCAGTGCTTTTCAATATAAAAAGAATGGAGGGCAGCCTCTAATTTAAAGGTTGCCCTCCACTTAAAATCGTCTGCAAAATGTTACTTCAGCGCTACGGTCTGCCGCCTCCGCCGCCTGGTGTTGTTCCGCCGTCGTCGCCGCCGCCGCCGTCGCCGCTGCCTTCCGCCCAGTAGGCATATCCCTTGGCAGGTGCGGTCAAAGTCACTTTGCCGTTCGAGTCGGATGTAACATCAGCCGGCTGATCGCCAGGACCCCATGCTACCGCCGTATACGTTGTGCTTGCCTTTAGTGTTACCGTACCGCCGCCCGCTCTCCGATCGCTGTTGAAACAGCCATAAACCGGCGCATTATTCTTGAAAATAATGAAGCTGGTCGCCTTGTAGATGGTAGATGTGCCGCTAAAGTCATACTGCTTTCTTGCATCCAGAGCACGCTGGATACTTGGCTGTAAAGTAGAGTTAAACCAGTCCGGCCAGAACACACAAGGGGTCGGCTCAATATACATAATAAACCCGTAAGCCATGTCTTTGGCGCCAATCCCGTCCGAGTCGTGGTTGGCGACGAAACTTACACCCTTGCTTGAGCAAAGGCCGGCTCCATCAAGAGCGCCGGCTCCGGAATCCTTCATCGTATAATAAAGCGGGAAGTCAAAGGCGTAATTGCCCGTGTGGCTCATCCAGTTCAGGATGTTCTCTTTGCTGTCCCAGTACTCGCCTACACACATACCGAGGGTGCCGAATGTCTTGGACATATCCCAACTAAAATGCTTGACAGCATCCAGCCGGAAACCCGCCACATTGCCAATCGTGGACTTCATCCAGCTGGCCCAGTTCTTCTGGCCGTCGTACATATAGCTGGTCATATGAGCTACGTCCTCGCCCATAATGTATTCATAGCCGTCGCTGTCCGCCGGCTCGCCAGGATGAAAGTGTTCACAGCCCTTCTCGAATGTGCCATGCGGGTAGTAAAAATTCTGCCAATATGATTTTCCATCCCCTGCATCTACACACTGCTCGGGTGCGCCCATCATATGGTTTGGCACGAGGTCCGGAAGAACGTTGCCGCAAGCTTGGGCGGCTGCCTGAAGCTCTGAGAGACTTCCAAAGGCAGTTTCAATTGTGCCTTTCTGGTCGTATTCGCCTAAATCATAGTTATCGAACACGTCATAGCCCATTCCGCTATTGCCGCTGCTGCCCTTGCAAGGTACCGGGAACCAGAAATGCGTAAAGCCCGCTGTTTTCAATCCTGAAGCCCTGTCCGCGATATAATTGTACCAGTTGCCCTTGCCTGACTCGTTAAAGCAGTCCCAGTAAAAGGCCTGGAACATTATTATGCTGCTTTCTGCGGCAAACAGGATGCTGTTTGTACCAGCAATCAACAGGAGCAGCATAAGGACCAAACTTGTCTTTTTTATCTTTTTCATTTTTTTCTCCTATCAAATTTCTTTAATCCCCGGCGTTTCGCTCCGCTGAGATACACACCCGGCGGCAAAACACCTGTTTTTTTTTCTTTCCCGTATCGGCCCGGGCTCATCAGAACCGGACCAGATACTAACTGCTAAAGCAACGGCAAAGAAGCTGAACACGCCAAACCCTGCTCTTGCACATAATTAACCTCACTTTCCGGATTGGCTGTGCCCTTCAAGAAATTCATAAACCCTTTTATACAACAATATGTCACAACAACAGTCCTTTTCGTGATTCATAATGGGTGCCTCCTGCGTGAACAATCAACGTCCGTCTATGGTTGGAAATGTGCCCCTGCTGCCGCTCTTTGCTATCCGTCATCCATCATACATAACACAAGCACACCCCAAACCCCCAAATCCGATGTATTCTCTTTATACAAAGCATACTAAACATGTTTTTCGTGTCAAGTATTTCCACTTTTTTCTTCGTGAGCGTTCACGCGAAAACACGCTTTTTAGGCCCAAAACGCCTTTTTTCCCAGTGAACGCTCACCTTTTTTCTTATTTTTGCCGTGGTCCGATATCAATTTTGTCTCTAATGAAAAACCGTTCGCCTTATAAGTACTTATTTCAATGGAAGTTATAATTGTTCTTCCTTACTTTCTTAATAAGGCTCACCGGCAAGCAATACGAAGAAAAGCCTTGACAGTCCAATTTCATAATTGTATGGTACGACAGGCTTATGGTAAGGCCTTTTTGGGCACAAGGTTTAACTAGATAAAATTAGGTTGTGAAATGGACTGAAAGGGAAAATTATGATGGTTTTTAGCAAACGATTTAGGTTCTGGGTAATTGCACTTGTCTTGTCTATTTTGTCTGTGGGCTGCGCAGAACAACTCGGCCAGTCGCAATTGCTCGGCGACGGAATCGTTCGTTTTTACGAGCCGAATGTGGTAATTAAGGATTTGCCTCCTTCAATGTCGCTTGAGCGTGAGCCGAGTGTAATCGGCAAGGTTCCCGCTGAATGGAAACTTGTCCCAAAATTCGGGTTTGATAAAAGCACCGGCAGACATACCGCCGTTATGAAAATCGACGCCGGCACAAGCCTGTACGGCACCGGTGAAGCGGCTGGTCCGCTGCTGCGCAACGGGCGCATGAGCGAATGCTGGAATACCGACGCTTATGGTTACGACGATTCAACTCCATCGCTGTACCAGTCGCATCCGTGGGTTTTGGCAGTAAGGAAAGATGGGACCGCTTTTGGAGTGCTGGCCGATACTACCTGGCGATGTCAGATTGACTTGAGCAAAGACATAAAATTCTCTGCTGAAGGACCAAGTTTCCCTGTGCTCGTCATCGATGCCAATTCCCCGCAGAATGTGCTGCGGAAACTGGCGACTCTTATCGGCAAAATACCCCTGCCGCCAAAGTGGGCAATCGGTTATCACCAGTGCCGGTACTCTTACTACCCGGACGAACGTGTGCGCGAGATAGCCAGGGAATTCCGCAGCCGTAAGATTCCCTGTGATATCATTTGGCTGGACATCCATTATATGGACGGGTACCGGATTTTCACTTTCGACCCCAATCATTTTCCAGACCCTGCCGGCTTGAACGATGACCTGCACAAGATGGCTTTCAAGACAGTCTGGATGATTGACCCCGGCGTCAAAGCCGAGAAGGGCTATTTCGTTTATGACCAGGGTACCGCAGGCGACCACTGGGTAAAGAGCGCCGAGGGCAAAGAGTATAACGGCGAGGTCTGGCCTGGAATGTGCGCATTTCCCGACTATACCAGGCCGGAAACTCGTGCATGGTGGGCGTCATTGTACAAACCCTTTATGGCGCTCGGCGTTGACGGCGTCTGGAATGATATGGACGAGCCGGCTGTCTTTAACGTAAAGTCAAAAACTATGCCTCTCTATAATATTCACCGCGGCGGCGGCGGACTGCCTCAGGGGCCGCACGCTCAATATCATAACGTTTACGGTATGCTGATGGTTAAAGCTTCGCGTGAAGGTATCCAGGCGGCCAACCCGGATAAACGACCATTTGTACTTACAAGAGCGAACTTCATCGGGGGCCACAGATATGCCGCCACATGGACAGGCGATAACGTTGCTAACTGGGAGCATCTTGGCTGGTCCGTTACGATGTCCCTTAATCTCGGCCTGTCCGGCCAGCCTTTCAGTGGGCCGGATATCGGAGGGTTCAGCGAGGACGGCGATGCAAAACTGTTTGCACGCTGGTTCGGCGTGGGAGCGCTGCTGCCATTTTCCCGTGGGCACACCGATGTTAAGAGCAGGGATAAGGAACCGTGGACATTCGGAAAAGACGTTGAGAACTCCTGCCGGACAGCATTAGAGCGGCGATACCGTTTACTGCCGTATTTGTACACTCTATTTTATGAAGCATCCGTAACCGGCCTGCCGGTAATGCGACCGGTATTCTTTACTGACCCCGCTAATACGAAGCTGCGAAGTGAGGACAGCGCATTCCTGCTCGGCTCAGACCTGCTGGTCGTTCCTCAACTGAAAGAAAATTTAAACCAAACTGCTATTCAGCCATCTGGTATATGGCGGACGGTTTCACTAGTTGGCGAAGACAGCGCAAAAGACGTTAATCAACCCGAATTAAAAATCCGCGGCGGAGCCATCATCACGCTCGGCCGAGTAGTGCAAAGCACAGAAGAAATCTCGCTCAACCCGCTTACGCTGCTGGTCTGCCTCGATGAAAATGGACTGGCCCAAGGCGTATTATACGAGGACGCAGGCAACGGCTACGGCTATCGCGATGGCGAGTATCTGCTGACAAAATATGCAGCTCGGCAGGATGGCGAACGCGTAATCGTTGAGATACTAAGTCAGCAGGGCAAAATGCAGAGACCGAAACGCAATGTAATCGTCGAACTTATAACGGACAAAGGCGTAATTAAAGCCGAAGGCGATGAAACAAAACAGATTGTAATTGATATGCCGCAAAAAACAGCGTTTTCAGGGCTGAAACCAGCCCCTTTAGCGGGTTGGTGAAACAGCCTTGAAAATTTCAGGTTAAACTGCGGATTTCAGCCTTGCAGTAAAGACAGGATTAGTGTATAATTTGCCAAGTACGGCGAATATTGAAAGTTTTTGAGATGAAATTGTTGTTTTAAACTTATAAATTAACAGGCAGGGATATTTAATAATAATGAACGTAAAGGGCTTTGTTATGAGCAGACAGAAAGACGAATTTGGTGCGGCAAAAGTAAAGGTTTCTAACCGCGGAAGAAACAGGTTCGAGAAGGCGTTCACGTTAGTTGAGCTTTTAGTGGTAATCTCGATTATTGCGATATTGCTGGCGGTGTTGATGCCGGCGCTGCAAAAAGCCAGGAAACAAGCCAGGGTCGTTATTTGCAAGTCCAACCTCAGGCAATGGGGCATTATGTTTTCGATGTACTGCGAGGATAACAATAGCCGCTTCTTCAGCGGCCTGTTCGAGGGTGTGACCAGGGATCACGGCGAATACTGGAGATTTCCCATGAAACCGTATTCCAAGGATGAAAAGATGTGGATGTGCGCAGAGGCCACAAAGCCGCGGGTCGGCGGGGGAGAGCCTCATGTTGGAGACCCGCCTACTACAGCATGGGAATGGGATGGTCAGGTAGGCAGCTATGGTATTAATGGCTGGGTAATGAATCCAACGCCGGGAGCGGACAGCCTCTATGGCCGCGGTCCCGCGTCATACTACTGGAGAACCTCTCAGCAGAAAGGCTTGAATAATATACCCGTATTTTTGGATACGTGGTTCACTGATGCCTGGCCAAAGGATGTTGACAAGCCTTATACGACGTCAGAGAATAGCCCATCCGATTCAGCGACGATTGGCTCGGATGAAATGCAGAGAGTTTGCGTCAACCGACACAGTGGGTACGTAGATGTTGCCTTTATGGATTGGTCTGTCAGGAAAGTCGGACTTAAGGAGTTGTGGACCTTGAAATGGCATCCGACTTTCGACACGAGAAATCGCTGGACCCACCCCCGCGTCCGGCTTACAAGTTGGCCGAGATGGATGCAAAAGTTCAAAGATTATTGAAAAAAGACTATTATGCAGATGACAAAGGCCGGACCCGGTGGTCCGGCCTTTTTTGCTGCCCGAAAGCAGGAACCTGCCAGCCAGCCGCTCACTTCGTTGTTAGGGACGGCTTTTGGTGAACATTCTTATGAATACCAGTAAATAACGACCCAGAAAATAGGTTTTACGGGTCAAAGGTAATGCTGCCTCTTGCGGGAAAATAGAAAAAAATAGTAGGCGAGGCAAAAAAAATCTTGACAGGCATATAGCTAATCTGGTATAAATAGATTAGTTGGTATAAATGTAAATAGGTTAAGTTGAGCGTGGTGGAAGAAGTGTGTTTTGCACCAAGCCGCGGGCTTTCGCAGTTTTGCCGCTGAAAGCTCTGATTGGTTTCTCTCACTGGGAGAGAGGACATGCTTTCGTTAAACCCCGTTTTAAAAAAGGTTGTTTTGACAATCGCGAGTTCGGCGTGTTTGTCGAAGACACATAGGTGTTTGTTTTGACGTGTAGTCAAAGCAAAAAAAAAGAAGTTTTGTTTTTTTTAGTTGATGGAGGAAGAATTATGTGTAAGAAATTGTTCTTTATGTTGATGGTTCTTGCTGTTGTTGGACTGGCTGTCACGGCAAGAGCTGAGGATTACCGCGTAGCCGGCGACTGGAACGGCTGGGACAACACAATCGACGTTATGACTGACAACGGAGACGGCACATGGTCGGCTACGATTACAGGATTAACCCCCGGCTCGCGTCAGGAGTTCAAGTTTTACGAGGATTGGGATATGGTCTGGGTGAACACCGACGGAAATGGGAGCAACAATTGGCTCTATGCCGATGCTGAAGGTTCAGTTACCGTCGGGTTGAACACCAACACTGTGTCAGACGGCTGGCTAACTACGACCAACCGCACCGGCATGAGCACCGACGGAGCCGGCACAGGCTGGGTAATCGCCGGCAGCTTCGGCGGCGCGGGACTTCCCGATTGGAGTACTACAGGCTTACCGATGGATGATATGGGCGGCGGGATGTACGAACTGACCCTGTATCTGCCGGCAGGCAGCGGAGCCGATTGGGTGGACCCGGGTCTCAACAGTTATGCGTGGAAAGCCGTCGCCTATGACTCTTGGGATTCAATCAGCGAGGATGGTCGCGGCGTGAACACGCAAAACGCTGTGGTCACAGTCGATGAGGAAAATGAATACGTGACATTCTACCTTGATGCCCATACCGGCGTGGTAAGAACGGAAGTCATTCCTGAGCCGGCAACGATTGCCCTTCTTGGTCTTGGTTTAGCGCTGATTCGCAGGAAACGCTAATTTTACGCTAATACGGCTAATTACTTTCTAAAAGTATTAGTTAGCCGATGATTTTGTACGAGTTTGGGGCCTGTGCCGGTTCAATCAGCACAGGCCCCAGTTGTTTTTGTGAGCAATGAGGGTTCACAGCAGGCAAATTGGAAATAGCGCCCGGATGAGACCGAACGAGATGAATCGCTTAGGTCTGGAAGAGCGAGGGGGCAAAAGTGAGCGCTTTTTTGCGTTTTTTGTTATTTTTTGCGGAAATTTAGAAGAATTGATAAAATTTACTTGAAATAAACCGATGAGTTTGGTAAAATAAGCAAAATTTATAACTTATGGTCATAAAAGGAAGGAAGAAATAGAAATTGTCAGTCAGAAAAAGAAAGGGAAATTATCATGCGTAAAAAACTTATTTATCTAATTTCTTTTGTTGTGCTGCTGACTCTGGCCGGTAATGTGTCAGCAGACTTAGACACAGACCCTAATCTCGTAGCGCACTATAAGCTGGATGGCGATGCCAACGATACCGGTCTCGTCTCCCCGGTAGCCGACGGCGTCTTAAATGGCGACCCTGCATGGACAAATGGGCGAGCAGAGGTAGGCGGGTCAATCGACTTCGACGGCAGCAGCGAATGGGTGGAGATACCGGACGCTAACAAGCTCGACATCACCGACGATCTCACTGTCGCGTTCTGGATGAGGGTTGATCACTTCGGCAGTCGGTGGCAGACGGTTGTTATCAAGGGCGTCTCCTGGGACGACAACGTCTGGAAGTTTGAGCATGCTTACGACAACGAGGGCGGTATCTTCTTCAGAGTTGGGGGCGAGGGGGAAACGGGCGTCGGCATATCGGGGCTGACGGACGTGAACGATGGCAATTGGCATCACATTGCCGGAACGTATGAGAAAGCAACAGGAGCTGCGAATATATATATAGACGGTATTTTGGAGGCTGGCGCAAGCGCTGCCGCAGGAACAGCAATACCGACAAACGATCATCCCCTCTATATCAACCTGGTGAAGGATGGGTGGCATCTCGACGGCGGCATCGACGACCTGCGTGTCTATAAACGTGTCCTCTCGTCAACTGAGATAGAGGCATTAGGATATAATATTCCCTACTTACAAGCCCATGACCCCGACCCAAGTGTTGGACAAATGGGTGTGCCGGCAAGTGTGGTCCTTGGCTGGACAGCGGGAGATTATGCAGATACGCACGATGTGTACTTAGGCACCGATAAAACCGCTGTGGCAGAGGCCAACACATCCACGCCGGACATATTCCAAGGCAACCAGGCAGGTACAACATACGACCCACCTGGAGACCTTCCACAAGAGACCATTTACTACTGGCGGATTGATGAGGTCAATGATGCTAATAGTGATATTTGGCCCGGCTGGGTCTGGAGCTTTGCAGTCGCCTCCCCGTATCCCACTAACCCGAGCCCTGCTGATGGTTACCAATATGCGCCCCTGGATGCGAACCTCACCTGGACTGCGGGAGCTACAGCAGTCGAGCACAGGGTGTACTTTGGCACAGCCAGTAACCCGCCGCCCAAGGCGTGGGTGACTATGCCCACTACCACCTGGGACCCAGGCCCCCTTACAGCAGGCGTGACTTACTACTGGAAGATATTAGCGAGGGAAGCGGATGGCACGACGACGTACACAGGCCCTATCTGGAGTTTCAGAGCAACAAACCAGCTGCGCGGCTGGTGGGAGTTTGATGACGGCGATGGTAATACTCCCATCGATTCAAGCGGTAACGGCAATCATGCTGTCTTTGGTGTTTCCCCGAATAGTCTGCCTACCTGGACGACCGATGGGCGGCTCGGCTCGGCGCTTGAGTTTGACGGCGACGAGGACTGGGTAGAGGTCGACCGTGACCCGAACTTAGACATAACCAAATCTATGACGCTTGCGGTCTGGATAAAAATCTATAATTTCGGCGGTGATAACCAGAGCATCATCGGCAAGTTCGACAACTGGAAGTTTGAGAGAGCAGGTACCGGCGGTACTATCCTCTGGGTCGTCGAGGGCGGAGCGCCCTGGACCACCTATGGAAACATAAGCATTGACGACGGTGAATGGCATCACCTCGCAGGAACGTATGACGGAGCAACAGGGTATCAGACTCTATATGTGGATGGTGTTCTGGACGTGCAGACGAGCGGTACGACGCCCCACACGATACCGACCAGTACGAACCCGCTTTATATCGGCTCGAATGGTCTCGCTTGCGTCGTTGACGACCTCCGACTTTACGACTATTGTCTGTCGGGGAGCGAGATATCGGACTTGGCAAATATTCCCTGGCCGCCAGAAGCCCGTACCCCCAAGCCGGCCAATAAGTCAACTGTGGCAATGAAACCGGATAAGATGCTTACTCTTAGCTGGGTAGCAGGACCTGCTGCTGCCTCGCACGATGTATATTTCGGCACCGCTTTTAGCGATGTCAACGATGCCGGCACCCTCGACACCGAGTTCAAAGGCAATCAGGCAGGTACGACCTATGGTGTCGGGCCACTTGAAACAGTGAATACCTACTACTGGCGGATTGATGAAGTCAATGATGCCAATAGTGATATCTGGAAAGGCCACGTCTGGCGCTTTACAACAGCAGAATATTTCTCCGTGGATAATTTTGAGGACTACAGCGGCACCGAACCCGATAGAATTTTTGACCCTAACGGGTGGGTAGCCGGCGGCGGCGGGCTTGTGGATTTCAGCGACTCCAATATAGTCATGGTTCACGGAGGTCTACAGGCGATGGCGCTTGAATACGATAACCTTGCATCGCCGTATGATTCAAATGCCACCCACACATTTGGTTCGTCGCAGGATTGGACTGTCGATGGCATCAAGTCATTGGAGCTGTGGGTTAGAGGTTGGCCGGCATACGTCGGCGGCTGGGCAGAGGCCTCAGGTACCCACACAATTACCGCCTCCGGCACAGACATTGAGGATGTGCCGAACGTGAAATCAGGAACAGGCTACCACGATGAGTTCCATTACGCCTATAAGGAAATAACCGGCAGCGGGCTTGTGACGATTATAGCGAAAGTAGAAAGTATCAGTCCCACCGACCCGTGTGTCCCCATCCACGAATGGGCCAAGGCCGGCGTGATGGTTCGCAAGTCGCTGGATCCGAACTCTAAGAACGCTCTTATGTGTATCACGCCTGAAATGGGCGGAGCTTTCCAGTATCGTGAAGTGGATGCCGGTGGCACCACCAGCTATAACTACTACGCAAGCGGCGAGGATTACGTTGCCTTGAAGGACATTAACGCTCCATACTGGGTAAAGCTGGAGCTGGACTCCGATTACGGTGACATTTATGCTTATCATTCGTCTGACGGCAGCACCTGGACCGAGGTACAAGACGTTTGGCTTAATATTCCGGATATGACTTTGCCGGTATATGTAGGTTTAGCGGTAACCGCTCATAACGCTTCGGCAGTAGTCACAGCAGAGTTCTCCAATGTCTCCATAAGCGGAGGGACGCCGTCAGCATGGGACAATCAAGACGTCGGCATATATAGCAACATCGGTGCTTTGCCGCTGTACATAACTTTGGAGGATGACAGCGCAGTCAGCCATACGATTACCCACACTGATCCCAATATAGTTTTGCAACCCAGTTGGCAGGCGTGGAATATCGCCTTGAGCGATTTCACAGACGTGGACCTGGCAAATATCAAGAAGATAACTCTTGGTGTCGGGCCCGCAGACCCCTGTGGTATAGGAACGGTGTACGTTGACGATATCCTGCTGTATCCGCCTAGATGTATGTATGGCTGGACGCCTGACTTTACCGGCGACTGCTTCGTTGACTACGACGACCTTAAGATACTGGCAGATAACTGGCTGGCATTGGTTAGTCCTGCCGTTGACCTGAATGACGATGGCGACGTTGACTTCGAAGATTTTGCTGTCTTGGCGAGTCAGTGGTTTGAGGCGGCACTATGGCCGATTGAATAAATAGCCGCTAATTAGGCGATGATTTAGTATTAGTCCGGGGCCTATACTGGTATTCAGTATGGGCCCCGGTTGTTTTTTCACCTTTAAGGGCTTGCATTCAGAAATAACAGGCCGGCAGTTAGACCGAAATTACCCCAAAAATGGAAAAGGATGAAGTTTAACGTTCAGGTTAAGTGTAAAAAGTTCGCTATAGAAATAACCCAAAATAAGGCAAGGATAACAAGCTGTTGATAACATTTTGTGCTGTTTGCGAAATCTGCGGCTGATTTCTACGTTCTTCTGAACACTGCCACGATATTTTCAACCTCGACCACGAATAGCCTATTATCTCCTTCGAAATCAACCGGTATTGCCCCTTTTGGGTTGAACAGGACTTTGTCGTATTGCTTGAGCGGGATTTCGGGCATATTTTGCACCTCTGCCGAGACGGCCACGACTCTGCCGGTTATGGTTGGTATTTCGATATTATCCGGCAGTTTAATTCCGCCTTTTGTTTCTTTTTTATCTTCGTCTTTACGGATGAGTACTCTTTTGCCGATGGGTTCGACCGTTTCGATTGGCGTTGTTTCGCTGTTTTTAATATCTTTATCCGGTTTCATATTAACTTTCTTTATTTCTTTATATCCTTACTTGCCTACTTCTTTGCATCCTTACTTCTTTATTCTGTGTCCTGTGTTTTACCTTCTCACTTGACATCTTCTATCTATAATTCCTCTTTTATTAACAGCTTTTTTGTGATAAATCAATTCTTTTTTGGCCGGTTTTGCCGACAAAATCGGCAGTTTTCCCTTTTTAACGCAGGGTTATAAGTGGATTATTTACAAGGGGTTGCAAACGTTAAATTGGGCTGTAAAGCCCTATATTGCCTCTTTTAACGGCATTTGAGCTTGAAATTTGGAAATTATTATTTTTCGGGTTGTTTTGATGGTAGATTTTTTAATGGAAGATTGAGCGTTTTGCCGATTATCTATGTATAGGTATAAAGCAGGGCAAGCTGTGGAAACACGAGCGGCTGATTATTAAAATATTAAATGTAATCTTCTTCTTCCTCCTCCTGCGAGCAGTTAGCGTTTCTTCACCGGGCGCGACTGCTCGTTTTTTTTGCCTCGTGATTGGGATGCTAAACGGTCGCTCTAATTCATAGCGGTACAATAAATAGAGCTATCTCTAATAGTTACAGATTATTATGACTTATCTTGCGGTGCCAATATCAGGGGAAAATATTCAAAGCTGCCAAGAGCAGCTCAAAACGGCTGTCCAGGCGGGAGCTGAAATGCTCGAACTGCGGACCGATTATATAGAGTCCCTCGATACAGATAAATTAAAAGAGCTGATTACAGCGGCAAAGCAAACCTCCCTGCCGCTCATCGTTACTTGCAGAGATGCCGAACAAGGCGGACAAAATAATCTGCCCGCGCCGCTGCGAAGTCAAATCCTGGCCGAGGCGGTAAAACTTGGCGCAGATTTAATCGACTGCGAATATGCGAATTTCATAAAAAGCGACTTCGGCGAAGTCAAAAAAGCCCTTGCCGAGAATACAAAAACAAGACTCATCCTGTCGGCGCATAATTTCAAAGAGCCTTTTGGAAATTTAGACGAGATTTACGAACAGATGTTCGCGGCATTTCCGGCGGCAATCGCAAAAACAGCCTATCAGGCCGAGCATATAAACGACTGCTTTGCGGCTTTCGATATCCTTAAAAAATACGGTAATAAGGCAATCGCTATATGTATGGGACAGGCGGGCGTTATAAGCAGGATTATGGCAAAGAAATTGGACGCTTTTCTGACGTTTGCGAGGAACGAAGATACGGCCGCAACAGCCTCAGGACAAATAACCATAGAAAAAATGAAAAAACAGTACCGGTTCGATTCGATAAATAACGAAACCGAATTTTTCGGTCTTATCGGCGCTCCAGTGGGACATTCCATAGGTCCGGTCGTACATAACGCCTGTTTCGCAGCAAAAAAAATAAACTGCGTATATCTGCCGATGCTCGTGGGCGGAGGACAGACACAATTCGACGAATTTCTCGACAATATAACCGCAAGAGACTGGCTGAATATACGGGGATTCAGCGTAACGATTCCGCATAAGGTCAATGCGCTCGAATATGCCGAGGAAAAGGGAGAATATATCGAGCCTTTAGCGGCGAAAATCGGCGCGGTCAATACATTAATCGTAGGATTGAACAACAGAATCAACGGCTATAACACCGATTACACCGGAGCGATGGATGCGCTGACAGATGCGATGGATATAAGAAGAAAACAACTGCACGGCAAAACCGCGGCGGTAATCGGCGCAGGCGGCGCGGCAAGGGCAATCGTCGCAGGATTGGCCGACGTGGGAGCGAAAATAACGATATACAACCGCACAATATCGAAAGCACAGAACCTCGCGGCCGAATTCGACTGCCGCTGGGCAAGTCTTGAAAATTTGAAAAATATCGACGCCGAAATCATAATCAACTGCACAAGTATCGGAATGCATCCGAAAACAGATGCAAGTCCGGTGCCTAAAGAATGCCTGAAACCGACAATGGTCGTTTTCGATACGGTTTATAACCCCTTGGAAACACTGCTTTTACAGCAGGCAAAACAAGCCGGCGCAAAAACTGTGGGCGGATTTGAGATGTTTATCGGCCAGGCGGCGGAACAATTTAAACTTTTCACACACAAGGACTGTCCGCTGGATACGCTGCGAGAAGCAACACTCGAGATATTGAGAGAAAAATCTTAACCGCCAATATTAAATTCTTATGCTGGTTACGTCGAACGGCTGCGGTGGTGATGCTCGTTTCGTGTTCCGTTTTCCGGTTGCGTTTAAAAAACGCTTTACGATTGACGCTGCTGAAACGCGTTTCGCAACCGATATACGAAAGAGGCAACCTGTTATTACTCAGCTTCTTCCTGTTTCTGTTTTTCGTACTGGGCGACGACCTGCTGCTGAACGTTAGAAGGCACAACTTCATAGTGACTCAATGTCATAGAGTAGCTGCCCTGACCGCCGGTAACGCTCTTTAACTGACTGTCATAACTTGCCACTTCAGCCAGAGGAACCAGCGCTTTGATGACCATCATATTTCCGGCAAGCATATCCTGGCCCTGTACCCTGCCTCTTCTGCTGGACAGGTCGCCGGCGATACTGCCGACGTGGTCGGCGGGAACGGTGATTTCGATATTGACGATTGGTTCGAGCAGGCAGGGTTTTGCCTTCTGAACGGCATCGATAAAGGCGCCTTTACCGGCGGCACGGAAAGCGACTTCTTTCGAATCGACGGGGTGGTGCTTGCCGTCATAAATTGAAACTTTAATATCCTGCATCGGGTAGCCTGCGACAACGCCTGTCTCTACCACGCCCTGAATACCTTTTATAATTGGGGATTCAAACTGGCCGGGAATAGAGCCGCCAAAGACGTCCCATGTGCATTGCAGAGATTCTTCCGAACCTCGCGGAGCAGGTTCAACACGCAGATAAACTTCGCCGAACTGGCCTGCGCCGCCGGTCTGTTTTTTATGACGGTAATGGCCGTCAGCCTTTGCGGTGATAGTCTCGCGATACGGAATTTTGGGTTTTTTGGTGGTAACGGAAAGTTTGAACCGTTTTTCCATTTTCGAGAGCATAACGCGAAGATGCAAATCGCCGAGTCCGCTGATAACAAGCTCGTGGGTCTGATGGTCGCGGCTGACCTTGAAGCAAACGTCTTCTTCGGTGAGTTTTTCCATCGCGGCGCCTAATTTCTGTTCATCGCCTTTAGACGTCGGCTCGAGAGCAAGACTGAACATTGGGGCCGGAACCTTGGGCATCTCGAATTTGCCTGAAACTTTGCCGTCGTGAATGAGGTCGCCAATCTGGAGTTCCTCGAGTTTGGCAAGAGTAATAATATCGCCCGCGACGCCGGCTGGGATTTCACTGATTTCAGTGCCCTGATTTTTAAGGACGTGGCCTGGCCGAATAGCTTTTTTATCGGTGCCTCTCATCATAGAGGTATCGCTCTTGAGCGTTCCGCTGAAGATTCTTATCGAGGCGTATTTCATATTGGAACGCGGGTCAAGACCAATCCTGAAGACAAGGCCTGCGAGCGGGCCTGCGGCGTCTGCCTTGATTTCGGTAATTTTGTCGCCGTCGATGAGTTTTGCCGGTTTTACCTGTGCCGGCGAAGGAGCATAATTAGTAATCAAATCCAGAAGCTCGGTAATGCCGACTTCCTTGCGGGCGTTGGCAAAAAGAATCGGGACGATTTTCCCTTCCGCAATCGCCTTTGCGAAAACAGCGGCGATTTTATCCTGCGAGAGCTGTTCGCCGCCAAGATAGGCCTCCATAAGCTTATCGTCGGCCTCGATTGCACTTTCGACGAGCTCGGTATGCCCCTGCGCGACATCCATAACAGGCGAACTGCCGGTGCTGTTGGCAAGACAGTCGATAACCGATGACTTGTCGGCTGAAGGTAAATTTGCGCATCTGCACTGTGTGCCGAAAGTTTGCTGAATGATTCCGATAAGCTCGGAAATATCCGCTGTTTCCGAGTCGATTTTATTGATGATTATGAGCCTGGACTTTTGAGCCTCCTCGGCGGCCTGGTAAAGTTTTCGGGTATTGATTTCGACACCGGCAGAAGCGTTTATCACCACCGCACATAAATCAGCGGCAGGAATCGAAGTCAAAGCTGCGCCGATAAAATCGGGATAGCCGGGAGTGTCGAGCAGATTTATGGTCTTGCCGTTATGAACGGTGTGCATAATCGCCGAGTGAATGGAATGACTGCGTTCCTTTTCCTCATCGTCAAAATCGCAAACGGTATTTTTCTCCTCGATAGTTCCCAACCTGTTGGTTTTGCCGGTCTTATGGAGAATCGCCTCGGCGATGCTTGTCTTGCCTGCTCCGCCGTGCCCGAGAAGTACTACGTTCCGAATATCGTTGATATCAGCCACAATAAACTCCTGAGAATAGAACTGCAAAATGCCTTTAACTGCCTAAAAAGGCAGATGATACAATAAAAAAGGTACAAGGGCAAGGGGAATTTAGAAAACAAAAAACCCAAAGTAAATAAATCGTTATGCTTAATCTTCTTGCAAAACCGGCGATAAGCCTGTAAATTGTAGCGGTTTAAATCGTTTTATGACGGGCTCGTAGCTCAGCCTGGTAGAGCAGCGGACTCATAATCCGTCGGTCCAAGGTTCAAATCCTTGCGGGCCCAGTGTACCATAGTTTGGGGAATAGTGTAACGGCAGCACGAGTGGCTCTGAACCACTTAGTCAAGGTTCGAATCCTTGTTCCCCAGTTTTCTCCCCTCCATTCTATCTTGCGTTTTAGTTGAGTATGATGTGAGTCCTAAAAAGGCGGGTATGTTAGAAGCCGATGATGGAAAAGGATTCGACTCAACCCGTCTGGCCGGCCCGCGGCTGAGCGAAAATATCTACAAAATGGGAGGCAGAGGCGTACTGCTGATTAAGTCATATATGGACGAAGTAGAATACAGCAAAACAGGCAATACAGTACGTATGCTCAAATTCAACAGCAAGGCCGCCAGAGGCGGATAAATATCGGTAATGTTGCGTATAACGGTTAGCCCGCCTACGGCGGGTAAAGGTTGCGCGGCTCGATTCGGTTGCGTTAACCGATAAACGTAAAACCAAACGAGCTGCGCCACCGATAGACGAGGGACGATGTTCAGCCCCTCCGTATTACCTGAAAAAAGACGCTTTTTTACCGAAAAATCGTCAAAAATTTTGCCCTGTTTTGACGTAACCCCTTGTCAATCCTCAACGAAATTTTTTTCACTTTTTAAAAAAGCGCCTTTTTTTTCCGACACTTTTTTAAAAAAATTTACCCGCCTATGGCGTGGTACCGGACAAAAATCAGCCGAAAAATCGTTTGTTTCCGCTAAAAAACAGGGGTATAATTTGTCAGAAAATGTAAATAAGCAGTTTTGTTAAACAGAGGGAATATTATGAATGACAACCTGCCGGTAAAAGGCCAAAAGTCCTTTGAGGAATTAAAGAAAACCAATAAGCATAATGCCGAATACTGGAACGCAAGAGATTTACAGCCTTTGCTGGGCTATAATCATTGGCGAAGCTTTGAAAATGCTGTTTCCAAAGCGATAGTATCCTGCGAAAAGTCGGGAAATGAGCCGAATTATCATTTTGCGCGCGCGCGCAAAATGATAATTTTAGGCAAAAAGGGCGAAAGGGAAGTGGTTGATTATCAGCTTTCGCGTTTTGCCTGCTATTTAATCGCACAAAACGGCGACCCCCGCAAAGGGGAAATTGCCAACGCCCAGAAATATTTCGCCATTCAGACACGAAGGCAGGAGATTTCGGATATTTTAGCGGCCGATATGGAACGGCTCGAACTGAGAAAACAGACATCGGAAGAATTTCGGGCATTATCCGGAGCCGCACGCAATGCCGGAGTGCAAAGTAAGATGTTCGGCATTTTTCACGATGCCGGCTACAAAGGTCTTTACGGCGACAGGGGCGTTGAAGATGTCAAGAAACTCAAAAAAATCGATAAACGTGAGAATCTGATGGACAGAATGAATACTACGGAACTGGCGGCCAATCAGTTTAGAATGACGCAGGCACGCGAAAAGCTGCAAAAAGAAAGAATTAAAAATCAGGAGCAGGCAATCCGGACGCATAAAAAAGTAGGTCGGGAAGTGCGTGATGCGATTAAGCGAATCGGCGGTACTTTGCCGGAAAATATTCCGCCTGCCGAACATATAAAACAGGTAAAAAAACGGATTCAAGGCGTCAAACCCCGTTTGCAATTAGATGAACAAAACGCCAAAGGTTTAATCGGCGGCAATGGCACAAAAAAAGAGGAGGATAACAACGAATAAAAATTTAAAATAACTAAAAAAAGTATGCCAATGATGAAAAAAATTGTGCCGATAGTTTTGCTCGCTGCCTACGTGAGCGTATTTGCCGTTTGCGCGGTCTCGCCTTACGACAGGGGCGTTTGGCTCGTCGAGAATATTCCCATCGTTCTGATAGTCGCCGTCAACCTTGTCATTTATAGATATTTCAAATTCAGTCCGCTAAGTTTCATTCTTATGTCGTTTCTGATTATTCTGCATACCATCGGCGGCCATTTCACTTTTGAGCGTGTGCCTTTCGGCTTTGTTACGGAACTTTTCGGATTTACGCGAAATCATTACGACAGGGTTTCGCATTTTACCGTCGGTTTTTACGCCTATCCGCTGGCTGAAATTCTGCTCGTCAAAAAACTTGTCCGCTCAAAATGGATATTGGCGATGTTTCCGATATTCGCGATATTCACCGTAGCGGCGGGCTATGAGATATTCGAATGGCTCTATGCGCTTTCTGCCGAGGCCGCAGCGGGGGCGGCGGTGCTCGGCTCGCAGGGCGATGTCTGGGACGCTCAAAAAGATATGCTCGCAGATGGACTGGGGGCGGTCTTCGCAATTGCGCTTTTCTGGGCGGTAAATCGCAGGCAAATAAAGCAAATCGGCTGATTTTACAAAATCAGGCAGTAAGGCACGCAGTTTTCTATATATTTATTGTTTTTTTAGTGTCTTTGTGCCTTCGTGGCTGTACGTCCGATAAATCTTATTTTAGGGTGTTCGGTATAATTTTAGATTAAACGCGTCTCTGTATTTGTCGAAGTTAGGTTTGGACAGATTTTTTTAGAGGCGCGAAAAAATGACAATCAAAAAAATTGCACGAACCGTATTCGACAGTTTTCAGAACAGCGACATTATACTGACGATTCTCGACCGAGGCGGCAGTTATGTATCCAATAAGGTAGAGGTTTTCGAGCAGGTTTTTTCCAGACAGGAACTGCTCGCTAATCTTTGCGGGCGAATCGACGACGGCTGCGAGCCGCTCATCGCTCAAATCGGCGATTATTCCGTTGCCGCGACGGGCTTTTCAGCTAACGGTAGTTTCGGCGGTTATGCGGTAATGCTGCTGCCGGGCTGCAATCTTGAAAAAGCGGTCGGCTGCACAGATTTTATCGAGATTATATTGAGTCAGATTGCGCTCCTCGCCGAGCGGGCAGTGCAGGATTCGCAAATCCCAGGCCTGAATTATCAGGCTCAATTACAGACCGAATCGGTTTTGAATTAAGACACGCCTGCCCTGTAGGATTGTTTCGCAATCCGTATCGGGGCCTGCCCTGAGCTTGCCGAAGGGGCCTGTCGGTATAACGCTTTCATCTTTTGAAAAAAGTTCAATAGTTTACGAAAGACTGAGTTGGCAGTGTCGAGCATTACTCTTAGATTGAGACTGCACAAATAGACTTGGTTCTCTCCTCGTATTTTCTATTCTTTGAGTAGCTATATCAAAATATGATTGATCAATTTCTATTCCGATAAAGTTTCTGCCTAATTGCTTAGCCACAACACCTGTAGTGCCAGAACCCATAAAAGGATCAAGAACAGTGTCGCCTTCTTTGCTTCCAATAAGTATTATCCTTTGTAACAGAGTTTCAGGTTTTTCTGTTGGATGACTAGTTAGATGTCTGCTGGCTGGCAGAATCCATAGGTTGCGCATTTGTTTGCCGCCGTTGATTTGTCTTGCTAATTCATAATTGAAATAATATTTTTTCGATTTACTTGCCAACCAAATTAACTCCGTTGAAGGTGCACAACGATTACCTTGTAACAATGGGGCAGCATTGGGTTTGAACCATATAATGTCATTTATTATCCACATACCCAGTTTTTTCAATAAAACACCTATTGATGGATGATTATGTAATGTTCCTGATATCCAAATAGTTCCATCGTCTTTTAGGACTCTGAGACAGGCCTCTATCCATTGTTTATTAAATTTATGTATGTCTTCTATCTCGTCCCATTCTCCCTTATTACATATAGCAACTTTCCCATTTTTGCATGTAAGATGATTTTTACCAGATAGATTATATGGTGGATCTGCAAAAATAAGGTTTGCACTCTTAGCAGGGAGCTTTCCAAGAAGCTCCAAAGCATCTCCATTAAGAAGGTCAATTTTTAAATATGCCCTAAATTTCTATTTTTAAGTGCATATTTTGCGGATATGCACTTAAATGGTGCGTATTACTTTTTCAAAATATTATAAAGGCGAATGTTGACATATAAAACATCTCTGCCTTTTTTCTCTGAACGAAGAATTCCCATTTTTTCCAGTTTTCGCAAATAGTTAGAAGCGATATTTCTGGATGCAATTTCGCCATCCACAATATCACTTATCCGAATATAAGGTTTTTCAAACAGCAATTCGAGGAAATCCTTGGAATAAAGTTTGCCTGACTGTTTTTTCATAATTTCTGCTGTTTCTTCCATTGCCCCTCTAATTGCGTCAATCAAATGCAGTGTTCCTATGCTTGTTTCTTCAATAGCTTTGAGCATATATAAAACCCACTCAATCCACGCATTTTTTGTTCTTACTTCCTGCAATAGACGGTAATACGCTGCTTTATTCTGTATGATATACCGGCTCAAATATAAAATCGGAGATGAAAGCATCTTTTCAAGAATCAAATATAAAACATTGATTATTCGACCAGTTCGTCCATTACCATCATAAAAAGGGTGTATAGACTCAAATTGATAATGAGTATTCGGTTGGGTTGATAGGTTCATTTCTAATTATTTTATCCAATAAAGAAGCCAATTTTTGTTTTAAAAGCAGAAGATCTGAATTGAGTTGAAAAATTCCTAGTTTTTCATTACGTTTTTTTTCTTTTGATAAGTAATCAATGACATTAACTGATGGATTCTCAGGGATAGAGTTGTAATAAAGAAGAGTTATGCCTTGTTTAATTTTATCAGGGAAAATTGGTATGGGCACTTTGATAAAATCTTCTTTTTTCATTTCCTTCATTTTTGAACCAATTGTAATACTTCCACATAGTTTTCTAATTAAAGAACTATTAAAAAAACAAGTTACGAATAATTTATCCATCGTTGTTCTTTTTTCTAAACGATAACATCCTTGATTATGATGACCCATTCCAAATTTATTGAAATCATAAAACATCGCAATACCAACATATTCTCCTTTTTTGCCCTTAGAAGTTCTGTTTATAAAAATTACACAATCTTCTTTGATGTTAGGATGATGACAATTGAGTTTCGGGGTGTTTTGTATGCAACCGTAATTCGTAATATCAGTAGGGGTAATCCAAGTGTATTTACCATTATCACGTATAATACGTTTTTCAGGTGTGTTCCCTCCCTTGAGTTCATGTTTGGGCAAGAAAGAACTTCCTCCTCTATAATTTATAATAATGTGATAAATTTCTTTGAATTCTTTAGAATATAAACCAGAATCAAAGCGATAATGTGGTCTAATGTCCGAAAGTTTGGGTAAGTGATAAATAAAATTATTTTTCAACTGATTGCTATGTAATTCTCTTTGAATTAAAAAATTAATTTGATCATATTTTTGAGAAATTTTTTCTTCCTTATCGATAATATTTTGAACTATTGAGGAAACAAATTCTGTGATTAAATCTGGGTTTTTATAATTTGTTTTTGTCGGAAAACAAATGCTATAACTAAGTGAAACTTTTTTTGAATGGCGAAGCGTAGATCCTTTTCGAGTATTCAAATCGACATAATCTTTAAAGTGTTGAGACTTCAGCATCCCCAACACATAATATTTATCATCTTTTATAGTCAAACCAAGGATTTCTCCGCAGATTGTGTCATTATTTTTATTGTGTTTATTATAATAAACACATTCCCCCAAACCTTCGCCAGCGCCATCTTTGGCTATAAGAATATCTCCTTTTTCAGGATGTGACTTTAATATGGGCTTGGAATATTCTATTATGCTTTCGTCTAACAAATACTTTTCACTTATATTATTTGTTTTCAAAAATCGAAATTGAGACTTTTTAACAAAATATTTTGAGTTTGTAGGGCAACCCTTAAGTTCTTTTTTTACAAGAGACTTAAGGACTTTAATATTGCTATTGTCCAGTTCCAGAATCCTATAATCCCCGCTTGAAAAAGAGAGTTTATTTCTTATCTGGCTAACTGTAATATTTTGTGGTTTTATAAAATAATGTTTTTTAGTCATACATTAAATGCTTTTTTCAGTTCTTTTCTTTGTCCTTTTAACCATTCTTTAAAATCAGAAACCATTTTAGTTAGGCCTTCATCAATTTCTCCTGTACTTTCAAAAGTATTTTCATCAATAATAAAGTTTGGTTTAAAAATAATACTTCTTTTTTCTGTTTTGACTGTATAACCAATATCTTCAATTTCTCTTGTAAAGACCTCATAATCTTCCTCAAGTAAACCTTTCTCGCTTCTTTTCGGTTTATAAGCAATTAAGACGGTAGTCGCTACCCCTGTTTCCCCAAAAGTATTCGCGGGAAGATCAAAGGTGGCAACTAAACGCATTTTTGTTAAGAACCATTTCCTTATATTCTTCCATTCCTCAATGCTTGCGATCGAATTAGATAAGATAATCCCAAGCTTACCACCTTCCTCGAGTAATTTATATGCATTTTCTAAAAACATTGCGCCCAAATCCAAAGATTTTGGATAATTAATTTTAATTTTTTTGCTACCGTCTTTGCTAATAATCTCATTTTTGCCTTTTTCTTCAAAAACTTCATAGAGTTCAACCGTCTCTTTTGCAATTCCCCATACCCCTTTTGCTCCTGTTTTTAAATCTCTGCCTTTTCCGAAGGGAGGGTTAGTAGCAATAATCTTATATTTTTTCGGGTTTAATTGTTCATCGTCTAAGTGTTCCCAAGTATCTTTACTATAATTAGTAATTGAAAATTGTCGTTCTTTGCTGACTTCACCACTTTCAAGATACTTATGGGAAATACTGTCCATTTTTTCTAATAGAGCCCCACCGTCTCCATTTAAAACTAAATTTAATTCCGCTAATTTTAAATTGCTTTCTTCAAGGTCAAATCCATAAAAATTCGTAGCCTCTGCTAATTGTATGTCGCTATTTTTATAAATGTGCTTAAAAGCCATCGCTGGGAAATCACAGATTCCACAACAAGGATCGCAAAGCGATTCGTCAATTGTTGGATTTAGCATTTCTATGATTGTTTTAACAATTGGGATCGGCGTAAAAAATTGTCCTGCTTGTGCCTTTCTGGTAGAGTCTCCAAAATTATTAAATATTATCTGATTAAAACTTTCGTTGCTTCCTTTCAAAATTGCCTTTTCTTGAAATATCTTGACAACTTCTATTAAAAACCTCTCCGTGTCCGCATCATTGGGGCGTAAGTTAGCGTCATATGTAAATAGGGGCTTACTAAGTATATTGCGGTAATCTCTCAAGGCATTTTTATATAGTCCCTGTATTCTTTTACGAAAGGAATTATCTGCAAGTCCACCATCCTTCATTTCTGAAGGTAATATATAAAAGCTTAATGGCTTATTATCTTTTCTTGCTCTCTTCTCATCATAAACTTTTAGAGTTAGGAACTCGACAATTAAATCTCTATCCTGAAATTTAGGTCTTATTTTATCCTTTTGTCTCTTCAGTGCATTCAAAACTTCTGGAAATGTTTCCTCATCTAATGGATCAAGGTCTGGAAAATGCAAATTACTTTTATTTGACAACGTTTTCACATTTTTAAAGAATTCATTAAAGCTGGGTAATTCATTTAGTGGGTCTCTTCTTGCTAAATTGAGTTTTTCTATATAGTCTGCGCCATTTGTTGCGATGTTAAAGTTATATCTCTTAAGAGAATAGCTACTTACTTTTCTAACAATAATAATATCGTTTCGATTATCAAAATATACGCCAAAAACACGATCCCCAAGATACCGTTCCATACATACTTCTAATTGTTTTTCAATCGCCTTTTCAACATCGCCATCATTGTCTTTGGCTTCGAAAACAACTAAAAAGTCTTCTCTTAGTTTCTCAAATTTCTGATCTGAGTAATACTGAATCCATTTATCTGATTTAAATACCAAGATATCGGGTTTAATCGCTTTTCCGCTGCTGCCCTTTGGGAAATTGAGTTCGACACCTATGTGTTCTCTCGGATACAAACCCGACTTAACTAACATATAGACGAATCTTGCACGATACCATTCCTCAGAAAATGCATTTGATGTATTATGTGTGGCTGCTTTCTTGCAAAACGCTTTTACGCATAGTTCGGTTTCGTACCAGTTCCTATCAATCGCTGTAAGAGTGGAGTATTTCTTTTCGAACTCATCAAAGTAATTATTTAGCTTCTTGCCCACTTTGATTTTACCTCCTATAAACTTAAAAACTTTCACATCCTTATTAAATTGTGTCTTAAAAATCCCTTATTTCCTCAAAACAATTCCTGTTTTGCCAATCCTTGTTTCCTCAGTTTAAACTAAAAACCTGCCTGATTTTATCCGTTAAGGGCTTGGAAGGCAAATGTTATCTAACCCCTCAAAAAACCTGTAAAAATCCTCTGTGTGTTCTCTGCGCTCTCGGTGGCTAAATAGAATAGTTTAAATTGGTTGCAACGATAGTCTCCAAAAAGATTTATTGCACTTTACCTCATTATTGCTATAATTCTGCAAATAACGAAGTTTTCAGGGTCTTTATTTATCCGCCTTGGGCGGATTGAGGGCAAGACGTGCAATTTCAGGTATTTAAGAACGGCAAAATACTCAAGGATTTTACACTAACCGGCGCTGTTTTGTTCGGCTCCGATAAGGTGCCATTCCGCAGTTCCAAATACATCAGTTTCAAGGACGGCGTTATCGACTGCAGAACGAGGGCTTATGAGCCTGCGGGTTTGAGTCTGCTTTGGCCGGTTGACGATTTCGGCGAGATAATGCTCAGCACGACACGATTGCCGGAGAGGGACGAGCCTTACATCCTCAATTTGGAGCTTGCACGCGGAAAGCTGATGGAGATTGCGACAAAGAGGGAGGACTGGGCGATTTTCGAGCAGACGAACCATTTGGATTATGAGGCTAAGGAGGTTCAGAGTTTGTTTATCGAGGCGCTCGAGAATATCAGCGACCCTGTGAAGGCTTCTATGGTAGCGGATAAGTGTCTTGCCAAGGCACTGGTGTATTGTGAGCAGTTGACGGTTCGGCATGCGGAGATGTATTTTTCGGCTCGGATGAACAATCGCGGTTTTGCGCGGTCAAGTTTGGGCTGTCGGATTGACCCTGCCCGGCTGGACGATAAAAAGTATCTGAAAGGTATGATGGAGCTTTTTGCGCATATCGGGCTGCCGATAAACTGGGCGAAAATCGAACGCGAAAAAGAGATATATGATTTTGCCGAGCTTGACAGATGTATGGATATTCTGGGTAGAAAAAGATTGCTAATTAGCGCAGGGCCTTTGCTTGATTTTCGGCCTGAATGTCTGCCGGATTGGCTGGTGAACGGCAAGTATGATTTTGAGACGATTCGCGAGGCGAGTTATGAGTTTGTCTCGAAGGTCGTCGCGAGGTATGCCAAATATGTGCATATTTGGAAGGTTATTAGCGGAATGAACGCGAATAACCATTTCAAGTTCAGTTTCGAGAGGCTATTAGAGATTACGAGAACGGCGTGCCTTGCGGCCAGAGAGGCCGACAGCCGAAGCCTTAAAATGATAGAAGTCGTCTGGCCCTGGTCGGAGTATTACGCACACAATGCTGAGACGATACCGCCGCTGGTATATGTCGAAATGGTAACGCAGGGCGGAATAAATTATGATGCTTTGGGAGTGCAGGTTTTGTTCGGCAAGGATGAGCCGGGGATGCATATTCGAGATATGATGCAGATTTCAGCAATGCTGGATAAGTTTATCGCGGTGCCGAAACCACTGCATATAACGAGCCTTGCCGTGCCGGACGGAAGCGGCTCGGAACAGGATGCGCCGCAGCCGGGCGGAATATGGCATAAAAACTGGGACCAGGCAGTACAGTCGAAATGGATAGAGACTTTCTGCAAAGTGGCGTTCAGCAAACCATACGTCAATACCGTAAGCTGCGAGTCCCTTGCGGATAACAGCGATATGATTATCGCCGGTGCGGGACTTTTAACGAAAGAGCTTAAACCCAAAAAATCATTTATGACCCTTGCGAAACTGCAAAAACAAATTCTGCAAAAGTAATAATAAACTATTTAATAGTTCTATGGATTATTCAAATAAGGCAAATCAGCAGGAAATCGGACATCTGAAGACCGCTTTTTTTACCGGTTTTGTTTTTTGCCTTTGTCTTGCGGCAGCGATTCCGCGAAACAGAGATAAAAACAGCTTCGCACAAATCGATAATAAACTCAATCCGAATACCGCATCTATCGGCGAACTGGCAGAGGTGCCGAATATCGGCTCAGCAAGGGCGAGGGCAATAGCGGAATATCGGCAGAAAAACGAAAAAGCGTTCGAAAGCGAAAAAGACCTCGAAAAAGTCAGAGGCATTGGGGAAAAGACGGCTGAGAAATTAAAAGAATGGTTCGTTTTTGATAATGACGCAGATTGACGCAGATAATTTAGACGCGGATTAACGCGGATTAACACTGTATATAATAGATAAATAGGAAAGATTAAATGGCAGAGTGGGAAATACATAAACCATTGGGAATCTGTGCAGGGGCCGGCAGGGCAATCGGGCCGGACGCCGAATATATCGCTACGCTCGTCGAAACAGAGGGCAAGCTCGAACGAAAAGACTACTGCATCGAATACTGGACGGCAAACGAGCCTGCGGTTTACTGCTATTGGAAAAGCGTTATGCCCAAACCCGACGCGAAAAAGAAAATATTCATAGACAACGATATGCTGCTGGCGTTTTTCGAGAGACTGGCGACAGAAACGGCAGAGGAAAAAGTGAACTTCCGGTTCGTACTGACACTTATCCTGATGCGCAAACGCATTCTTAAATACGATTCGTCCAAAACCGAAAACGGTACGGAAATATGGACGGTCAAGATTTCCGGACGAGACGAGACGGCAGAAGTAGTAAATCCGAATCTGACGGAAGATAAAATAGAACAGTTGTCCGAACAATTAGGACAGATATTACAAGTTGAGTTTAACGGATGATAAAATAAAATCCGAAGCACTAAATCCGAAATCCGAAACAATATCAAATGACCAAAATTAAAATTTTCGAAACTAAAAACTTGGAAGTTCTGCTAAAACAAACGAGCTTTTTATTTTTTGTTTTGATTTTTGCAGGGTGCGCGGAACAGCAAAAGCGAAACTGTCCGCCGATGAGGACAAAGGAAGAAGTATCGGCAGTTTTAAAAGGATATCTGACAGGGCCGCAGCCTTTGAGGGCGAGCGGGAACTGTAAAATAAGCTATACAAACGATAAAGGCGAGACATTCGCACAAGGATTTGGGGTTAGAATATGGTATCTGAACAATCAAAAATACTGCCTTTACGGCGATGTGATGTTCGACGCCAAGGGGATGAGTTTTGCTGTAAATAATGGTAAATTCTGGGTTTACGCGAAGCAGTTCGGTGTATATACGACAGGGGAAATAGACCAAACAGGCGACGATTATCTTTACGGGCCGGCGGTATTTCTCGATTTTTTACAGCCTTTCAGCGCAGGATGCCGGAAAGTGTATATGGCTGAGGCTGAAGAGGGATTCGATATACTGATGTGCAGAGACGATGAAATCTGCGGGACAAAAAAGATTTTTATGGACCGCTGCAATAGAAAAGTGAGAAAAATCGAATACCTGAACTGCCCGGGCAATCTCGTCCTCGAAGTCGAGGCGGATGAATATAAAAATGTTAAAGGCGTAAAAGGTTTGCTGTTTCCGCACAGATTGTCTTATAAATATTTTAAGGGCGGACAATGCACCGACCAGAGAGAGATAAAACTTAATTCTGTGCAATTGTGGGACGCCGAGCCGAAACAGGTCGAGGCACTGTTTACGCCTCCGGATGTTAATAATATTCAAAACAGGGCAGAATAAATGACAAAGAAAAATCTTAAAGAAAAAATAGCAGATGGTTTATTGCTGCTCGACGGGGCGATGGGTACGCAATTGATGGCTCGCGGAGTCGAAGTGGGAATATGCAACGAGATGCTCAATATAGAGTCGCCTGAGATTATACTCGATATACACCGCAGTTATTTCGAGGCAGGAAGCGATGCGGTCTATACAAATACGTTCGGAGCAAATGAGATTAGTCTGGGCAGGCACAATTTTGCCGATAAGGTTGAACAAATAAACGCTGCGGCAGTAAAGATTGCCAAACAAGCAGCGGGCGATGACAGATATGTCATAGGCGATATAGGGCCGAGCGGTGAATTCTTGAAACCTTTGGGAATGCTCGAGCCGGAAAAGCTCAAAAGCATATATGCCAGACAGGCCAAGTCGCTTTATGAAGCGGGAGTGAACGGGTTTATAGTCGAAACGTTTATGGCAGTTGACGAGGCGAAGGTCGCGGCAGAAGCAGTAAAGTCAGTTTGTGATTTGCCGGTGTTTGCGACACTGGCGTTCGATGCGGCAGGGGCCGATTTTAAGACGATGATGGGCGTGAGCGTTGAGAAAGTTATTGATGAATTTTCTGCGCTGGGGGTCGATGCGCTCGGGTTTAACTGCGGAACTCTGAAGATGGAACAATACTTGCAGTTGACTGAGAAGTTTACGAAATTATTAACGAAAGCCCCCACCACAGGGGTGGGGGCTAAACATATTGCGTTGATTGCCAAGCCTAACGGCGGAAAGCCTGAGCTTGTGGACGGACAAGCGGTATATAAATTATCCGCTCAGGATTTTGGGGACTGGATGGCGAAGATTCATAATACTGGGGCGGTATTAGTTGGCGGCTGCTGCGGGACTACGCCTGTTCACATAAAAGCGATGGCAGAAAAGTTTGAAAGTTAAGGCTAATAATTATCTGAGTAGATTAACAATTGCGGAGACGGTTTTTTGTGTTGCGCCTTGATTTTGTTTGATGACGTTTTGGCCGGCGGCGGCGGTTTGTTTGGCGAACTGCGGGTTGTCGAGACATTTCTGAATTGCATCGAAAAGTTTCTTTTCATTCTTTACTTCTACAGCGCCCTGCGCCTGTAAAAGCGCTTTGACAGTTTGGTTAAAATTGAAAGTATGTGGGCCGAAGATAGTGCATTTACCCATCGCGGTTGATTCCATCATATCCGAGCCGCCCATCGGGACAAGAGAGCGGCCGACAAAGACGACCGAAGCGAGAGAATAAAATTTTCTCAAATCGCCCATAGTGTCGCCGAGGATTATGCTGTTATTTTTTGTTTCGATATTTTGCTGCTCGGATTTTATAAGACTATATCTGGTAAGGGCGAAACCCGATTTTGTGATGAGGTCTGCGACTTCATCGAACCGTTCCGGTTTTCGGGGCACAATCGCAAGGCGAAGGCTGTCGTATTTTTCCTGCTGTCTCAGCTTTTTGAAAACGTCGAGAATGTTTTTTTCCTCTTTTGGGCCAGTGCCGCCTGCGACCCAGAGCGGAGCTGCGCCGATGGCAAGCTGGGAAGCGAGTTTGTCGGCCCCTTCGACTCTGTCGATTATCTGTGCGGTGTCGTATTTGAGAGAGCCGGTAACGATTGTTGAGTTTTTCCGGCCGCCAAGGGCGATGAAACGAGCGGCGTATTCGGCGTCCTGGGCAAGGAAGAGAGCGACTTTTCTGAAAGTCGGTTTTACGAACGATTTTATAAGATTGTATCTGGGAAAACTTCTGTCGCTGATTCTGCCATTGACGACTGCGACCGGAATTCCGAGCCGGTGCGCTCTTGATGTGAAGTTCGGCCAGACTTCAAGTTCCATAAGCAGACAGATATCCGGTTTTAATCTTTTGAACGCGCGGTGAACGGCAAAAGAGAAATCGAACGGGAAGTAAAACACCTTTAATTCGCTGCCGTAGAGTTTTCGGGCCTGCTCGATGCCGGTGTCGGTTGTGGCGCTGATGATTATTTCGTATTGCGGCAGTTGGTTTTTAAGCTCGGATACGATGGTTTTTGTGGCGTTGACTTCGCCGACGCTGACGGCGTGAATCCAGACGCATTTTTTATCGGGGAAGTTTCGGCGGACTTTGCCGAGCCTTTCGCTCCAGCCGTTCCTGTAACGATTCTGGGTTATAGCCCGGTACAGAATTTTCGGGCTGATTGCGATAAGAGCAAGAAGATAAATAAAGTCGTTCAGGCACTTCATTTTTTTATTAGTCGCCTTTAAAATATGAACACGCCCGGCAGGATTCGAACCTGCGACCTACGGATTAGAAATCCGTTGCTCTATCCAACTGAGCTACGGGCGCAATAAAAGCATCAATACTTTACACGTAAATTCGCGGTTTTGCAAGCGGATTAAGCAGGGGTTTTTCAGGCGATATCGACCAGAGTCAGACTTTCGCTGAATTTGCGGATAAGCTCGGCGCGGATATTCTTGCGTCCGGCGGAAGAAAGCATAGGGTCTTTTTCGACAAGCTCAAAGGCGTCTTTTCTGGCCATCTGGAGCAAATCGGAGTCGTCGATGATATCGGCGATTTTCAAATCGGGCAGGCCGTGCTGGCGTGCGCTCAAAAGCTCGCCCGGCCCGCGGAGCTTCAAATCGTGCTCGGCGATTTCAAAACCGTCGCTGCTGCGTTCCATAATTTCGAGCCTGCTTTTTGCGGTTTCGTTTTCTGTCTGGGCGACGAGCAGACAATATGATTTCGAGGAACTTCTCGCTATCCGGCCGCGAAGCTGGTGGAGCTGGGCAAGGCCGAACCGGTCGGCCTCCTCGATAACCATTATCGTCGCGTTGGGAATATCGATGCCGACTTCTATCAGAACCGTCGAGACGAGGCAGTGAATTTTTCCCCTGCGAAAATGGTCCATAGTTTTCTGCTTATCTGCGCCGGACATCTGGCCGTGCAAAAGACCTACGCTGAATTCGGGGAAGATGTTTTTGCTCAGATTTTCATATTCGGCAATGGCGGCCTTCACGTCGCCGTTTTCAGTGTCAACGATTCTCGGATAAACGAAAAATACCTGCTGCTTTGCCTTTAATCTTTCACGGATAAATTCATAGGCCTTTGGCAAATCCTTTGGCTGAATATATCTCGTGATTACCTGACCTCTGCCGGGAGGCGAATGCTTTATGATGGATATATCCAAATCGCCAAAGACTGTCATAGCAAGCGTTCGCGGTATCGGCGTTGCGGTCATAACGAGACAATGTGGAGCGGTGTCTTTTCGCAGGTCTGCCCGCTGATGGACGCCGAACTTGTGCTGCTCGTCAATTACCACCAAAGCAAGGTCGGCAAACTGAATATCCTGCTGGAGCAGCGCGACAGTGCCGACAACGATATTGGTATTACCCGATTTTATATCGTCGAGAATTTTCTTTCTTTTTTCGCCTGTGATGCCGCCGGTGATGAGGACTCTTTTTACATCGCTGTTTCGCAGGTAGCGTTCGATGCTCGTAAAGTGTTGTGCAGCAAGGATTTCCGTCGGGGCCATTATGGCGACCTGCCTTTTGTTGGCAATCGCGACAAGGGCGGCGTAGAGTGCGACGACGGTTTTTCCGCTGCCGACATCGCCCTGCAAAAGCCTGTTCATCGGTACGGTTTTACCCAAATCGGCGGTGATTTCTCCGATTACCTTGTCCTGGTCTTCGGTGAGCAGGAATGGGAATCTTTTTCGGATTCTGCTGTCGATTTGGTCGGTGTGTTTTAGGGCGACGGCCTTTGAAAAATTCCTAACCTTATACCGGCGAAGCGCAAGAGCGGTCTGCATTAAAAATAATTCATCATATTTTAACCTGCGTTTGGCCTCGGCAACTTGTATTTCGCTGTGAGGGTTATGAATTTGTTTAAGAGCTTTTTGTCGGCCGATAAGATTTGCCTTTTTCATAAATGCGGCATCGAAAAATTCCGGCACAAGCTCAACAAGATTATCGAGAGAATCGTGGATTATTTTTTTTATTTGTCCGCTCGAAAGCTCAGCGGTTGCGGGATAAACCAGGCCGCTGAAACTGTCTGCGATAATTTCATCTTCTTCAATAATTACAAATTTCGGATTCGTAAGCTGAAGCTGATGTTTGTAAAGCGTGGTTTTGCCCCAGACTACGATTTTTACGCCTGGCGCAATTTTGTCCTGTAAAAACCGACCGTGAAACCAGATGATTCTGCATACTCCTGTTTCATCGTTGATATAGGCCTCGAAGTAAGGCGGTTTTCGCCACCCCTGCCAGTCGGTACTTTCGACAAAACCGACAAGTGTAACGGTGTGGTCGGGTTTAAGATGTTCGATTTTGGTCGGCGGCGGAGCGAAATACCAGTCGCGGGGGTAATATTCGAGCAAATCGGCAGCGGTTCTGACCCCAAGTTTCGCAAAAGCATCTGCCCTGGCAGGGCCGACACCCTTTAGGAACTGAACCGGCATATCAAAAGTCAGATTGTTCGAGGGTTTTGTCGTCATTTTTATTCCGAGTAGCCGAATTTCCCTATAAGTTTGACAAATCTGCATCCGCAAACAGGTTTTGTCTTTAATCCGCCGGCAGTTTTTTCAATTGTTACAAGTTCCTGCAAGTATTCTTCGCCGAGCGGCACGACGGCTATGCCGCCGATTTTTAACTGGTCGAGCAAAGGCTTTGGCATCTCGGACGCGGCGGCAGTAATGATAATTCGAGCAAATTTTTTGTTCTCGTGCCAGCCGCAGGTTCCATCGCCGATATGAAATTTTACGTTCGTTATGTTCAGCTCTTTCAATGTCCGCTGCGCTTTTATAGAAAGCGGCTCTATTCTTTCGATAGTGAAAACCTCTTTTGCGAGCTTGGCGATTATCGCGGTTTGATAGCCGCTGCCGGTACCGATTTCGAGGACATCGCAGTTTTTATCGATTTTCAGTTCCTGCGTCATCAAGGCGACGATATAGGGCTGGCTTATAGTCTGGCCATAGCCGATTGACAGCGGGCCGTCGTAATAAGCGAGGTCGAGATGCTCATCGAGGACGAAATTTTCCCTTGGCACATCGGCAAACGCTTCAAGCACGGCAGGAGCGGTAATATCCCGTTTTTTCAACTGTGCCCGAACCATAGCCTGCCGTTCGGCAGTAAGTTTATCCTTTTCATTCGGCTGATTCATAACTATAATATTGGCCTCGTAAAGGCTGTTTTGCAAATCAATTTTTTATTAAATACAAATGCGGGAAAAAACGAAAAAACTTATAGCTCGCGACAAACAATGCCTATGGCATCCGTTTACGCAGATGCAGCAGTGGCTGGCCTGTGAGCCGGTGGTAATCGGCTCCGGCGAGGGGTTTTACCTAATAAATGCCGAAGGGGGCCGATATATCGACGGTATAAGCAGCTTGTGGTGCAATGTTCACGGCCATAAAGTAAAAAAAATCGACGATGCGATAAAGAGCCAGCTCGACGAAATCGCTCACAGCACACTTTTGGGTCTGGCGCAAACCAAATCCATCGAACTTGCCGAAAAACTTGTAAACATCGCGCCGAAAAATCTGAAAAAAGTTTTCTATTCCGACAGCGGCGCAACGAGCGTTGAAATCGCGCTGAAAATGGCATACCAGTACTACCGTAATAGAGGTCAAAAAAGAGACAAATTTATCGCATTGGGACAATCGTATCACGGCGATACAATCGGTTCAGTTAGCGTCGGAGGCATCGAATTGTTCCATTCTATTTTCAAGCCGATGCTTTTCGAGACATATTTTGTGCCCGCTCCGTTTCCATACAGATTTAATGGTACAGCCGAAGAGTGCAAACAATTTACACTCGATAAAATCGAAGAGATTTTGAATCAACATTCAGGAAATATCGCGGCGGTTATTGCCGAGCCTTTGGTTCAGGGCGCAGCGGGAATAATTGTTCATCCGAAAGGGTTTTTGAAGAGTGTGCGGGAGCTTACGAAAAAATATGGTGTTTTTCTGATAGCCGATGAGGTTGCCACAGGTTTCGGCAAGACAGGAAAGATGTTTGCCTGCGAAAACGAGCAGGTCGAGCCGGATATTATGTGCCTTGCCAAGGGCATTACGGGCGGCTATCTTCCTTTGGCGGCTACACTTACGACACAGGAGATTTTTGACGCGTTTTTGGGCAGGGCAGATGAATTCAAGACATTTTATCACGGCCATACATATACGGGCAATGCGCTGGCCTGCGCAGCGGCGCTGGCGTCGCTGGAACTTTTCGAGGAAAATAAAATTATCGAATCATTGCCGGGGAAAATTGACTTGATTGCGGATTATCTTAAGAAAATTTCCGAATTAGATTTTATCGGCAACGTTCGTCAGTGCGGATTAATGGCGGGGATTGAGATTGTAAAAGACAAGGAGACGAAAAGGCCGTTTGCTTACGATAAACTTATCGGCGCAAAGGTCTGCGAGGCGATGCGGCCCAAAGGCGCGATGATGAGACCTTTGTCGGATGTGATTGTTCTTATGCCGCCGGTTGCGATTGATTTGGAAACATTAAAAAAATTATTGGATATCGTGTACGATACAATAAAGAATGATTTGCCAACAATTATAAATCTGGTATAATGACATATTGTTTAAAGGTGTGTTATGTACAGGCTAAAAGACAAAGAAAAACAGCTAAAATCGCATATTTTAGATGTTTTAGCACAATGCAGAGATGCCCTGAATAGGGTTAGTTCCGGCGCAAAACTGGTTTTATATGGTTCTTATGCAGCGGGTTTGGCAACCCAGGAATCAGACCTTGACCTGCTGATTCTTGTTGTCGATAAATTGACCGCAGAGAAGAAAAAACAAATCCGTGATTGTCTCTATGAAATCTCACTCGAAAATGATATTGTAATCAGTGCACTAATCAAAAGCTCTTCTGCATGGGAGATGCCGATAACAAAGGCGACTCCAATTTATAATAATATCCAGCATTATGGAATAGCCATATGACACAGCCCCAAAAGGAGCTTATAGATTACCGGCTTAAACGAGCCGATGAGACTCTCGACGAGGCCAGAGTTCTGTTGAAGACCGGACATCCTCACGGTTGTGCAAACCGCCTGTATCACGCTTGTTTTTATGCGGTAAATGCTTTGTTAATCGGCAGCAACCTGTCGAGCAGTAAACACAGTGGGGTAATGGCATTATTCAATAAGCATTTTGTTAAGTCCGGGATAATTTCCGTAGATATGGGGAAGTTTTATTCGGGTCTTTTTGAGAGCCGTATGGAAAGCGATTATGGCGATATAGTGGAGTTTGCAGAGGAAATAACAGAAGCAGATATCGAAACTGCTTTTGAATTCATAGAGAAAATCGCATCAATCTTATTGGCATCGTAAACTTTTTTGCTCAATGGAATATCACTTTACCAAACACAAGGGGCTTTTTATTACCGGTACGGATACGGGTGTCGGCAAGACGTTGATTGCAGGGGCGATTGCGAAAATCCTTTCGCAGAGCGGCAAGAAGGTCGGCGTATTTAAACCTGTCGCTACGGGCTGCAGAAAAACAAAAGCCGGTCTTGTGAGCGAAGATGCCGAGTTTTTGAAACGATGTACAAACATAGAATTGGGTCTTGAGGTTATAAATCCGGTTAAATTTGAAATACCTGCGGCGCCGTTTGTCTGCGAAAAGGCGGAGAACAGAAAAACCGATTTAAAAAAAATCGCCGATGCGTATAAGAAAATTTGTCAAAAAAGCGATTTTGTCATTGTAGAAGGCATCGGAGGAATAAGAGTGCCTATAACTGCTCAAATTGATGTGCTTAAACTTGCCAAAGCGTTTAAGCTGCCTGTTATAATTGTCGCGAGGTCGAAACTGGGCACTATAACTCATACTCTTCTGACGATTGATGCGGTTCGGCAGGCGGGACTTTCTCTTGCGGGCGTTATCATTAACGGTTATGATGAAAAAACTAAAGATTTTGCCGAAAAAACCAATGCCCGAATAATAGAAAAACTGGGCGAAGTCAAAATATTAGCGGTCGTGCCTTTTGAGAACGAAACAAATATAAAAAAATGTATAATCGGCCGTAAGATTTTAAAAACTTTGCGGAAGGTTAACTGGTTAAAACTGACAAAATGAAGGATGAACCGATAATTTTAAAACGTCCCGAACTGCGTCGTTATCTTATGCCGATAAATACCGCTGTGACTCAGCAGCTATTTACGGATTGTCTGATAATCGGTGCCGGCGTTGCCGGGCTTCGGGCGGCGATAGAAGCGGCTATGAACGGCCGTGAAGTTATACTTGTTTGCAAGAAAACTATCGAAGACAGTAATACGTGGAACGCACAGGGCGGCATCGCATCGGTACTTGATACAGGCGACAGTTTTGCTTCCCATATTGAAGATACATTAAATACCGGTTGCGGTATATGCAATAACGATACAGTCGAGCAGGTTGTAAAAGACGGCCCCGGCCTCGTAAAAGAACTGCTCGAATGGGGGGCGGAGTTCGACAAAAAGCAGGACGGCTCAATTTCTATTACCTTCGAGGGCGGCCACAGCCATGCACGGGTAGCTCACGCGCTGGGCGACAATACCGGCAAGGCGATTGCGCAGGCTCTGCTTAATAAGGCGAGGCAGTTCGACAATATAACCGTTATCGAAAATTATTATGCAATCGATATTATTACAGACGATGACGGTAAATGTCTCGGCGTAATCGGCCAGACTCAAAAGGGAATACTCGAAATTATCTGGGCAAAGAACACGATTCTTGCAACCGGCGGGGCGGGCAGACTCTATCGCGAGACGACGAATCCGGAAGTCGCTACGGCCGACGGGCTTGCAATAGCTGCGCGGGCCGGTGCGGTTTTACGGGATATGGAATTTATGCAGTTTCATCCGACGACGCTTTATATCGCCGGTGCATCGAGGGCATTGATAACCGAGACGCTTCGCGGCGAAGGAGCAATTTTGCGGGATGTTAATAATTACGCCTTTATGGCGGATTATCATCCGGACGCCGAGCTTGCCTCCCGCGATATTGTCAGCAGGGCGATTCTCCAGCAGATGCTAAAGACAAATTCCACGCACGTATTTCTGGACATTCGTCATTTCGATAAAAAACATTTTGCGAAACGTTTTCCGCTTATCAGCGAGATTGTAACGAGCTTCGATATCGATATAAGCAAGGACCTTATTCCGGTTCGCCCCAGTGCTCATTATATGCTCGGCGGCGTGAAGACCGACAGATTAGGACGGACAAATATCGCCAATCTTTTTGCCTGCGGCGAGGTCGCCTCGACGGGACTGCACGGTGCGAACAGGCTCGGCAGCAATTCACTGCTCGAAGGTTTGGTATTCGGAAGAATTGCAGGCCGGACGGCGGCGGAGCAATGCGGCGAAAACGGCACAAGCCCCAAGAAATTCCGCTGCGATATTCCTCAATCCGACAGAAGCAGGCTCGATACGGCTGATGTGCTTAATTCGCTTCGCTCGCTGATGTGGCGAAATGTCGGCATTACCCGTCTCGCGAAACCGCTTGTCGAGGCGCAGGAGATAATCAGCTTCTGGCAGAGGTATGTATTGGACAAGGTTTTCGATTCGCCCCCCGGTTGGGAATGTCAGAATATACTGACGGTTTGTCTGATGATGGCAAAGGCGGCGGAAGCAAGAACAGAGAGCAGAGGCGTTCACTTCCGCGGCGATTTCCCGGATATAGACGATACGAAATTCAAAACGCATATAGAATTTGCTTGATATTTGTAAAATTTTAGCCATAGGGTTCACTCCGTTTCCCCTTTTTATCTTGTTCCGATTATTTCGAGTGATTTTCTGAAAATAGGCAGCGGCTCGACCTTGATTTGCGGATTTTCGAGTTTTCCGAGCAGTTCGACCTTCAAAAACGCCGGTCCGAATCCTGCCGTGAGCGACTCAAAGAATCCGGGCTCTTCCTTGCCTGCCGCGCTGTAGGCTGTAAAGGTGATATTTACGGCATCTGTCGCAGGTTCGTAAGTTCCTGCTCCCCTCAGCGAAGCGGTCGGGCCGTAGAGGTCGAAACGGGCTACCTGTACTATGTTTCCTTTTACGAACGCCTGAACTTTTATATTGTCGAACGCAAGGTCTCTTTTGACGGTCTCGAATATCGCGGTTTTAATTTGCGATACAATCCCTGTTTGTCTGGGTTTGATTCCTGTGGCCTCGAAGAACAGTCTTCCTCGTGCCTGCTGGGGCTGCTGGAAATCGCCTTGTACGCGAAGCTCGCCGTTTATAGCTCCGCCGGTATCCTGCACGGCAGAGCGGGGCGATACAAATTTTTCTGTTCCGATGTCTATAAGGGCTATGTCGATTCGATAGTTTGTAAAATCGCCGCTGCTGTCGGTCTCGAATATGGCATCGCCCGAAACTTTTCCGCCGAGGCAATCGCCGACAAAGCCCTTGATGATTATTTTCGGGTCGTTGCTGTCGTAAGGAATCGACAGTTTCATATTTTCAATGGGTCTGTCCTTGAACGAAAGGCTTTGAACATCGAGAAGCAGTTTGGCGTCCTGCATTCCCCTGCCGATGCAGTATTGGCTTTTTACGTTCAGTATCGCGTAGATATTAGTGATGGTTTTTGTCTGTCCGATAGAGCAGTTTTTAAATAAAACCGTTCCATTGAGAGCGAGCAGTTTGTCGCCCTTATCGTTTTTGTGAAGTTTTATGTCCTCGAAGTTCAGGTCGATTTTTCCCTGCGGCGCGAATTTGGTATAGTAATTTTCCGCTTGTCCGAGGACAGTAGTAAAAGCGGGGTCGAAATTTATATCGGTTCCGATGAGTTTGAGCTGTGCGGACTCGACCTGCTGCTGAATCATTTTAAGTTTTCCGTTGAGTGTAATTCGAGACGGGCTGTCGAATTGGATACTTCCGGCGGGACTGGCCGAAAGGTCCACAAGCTCTATGTTTTCCGGGTTGATAACTATTTTTCCGGTTAGGTTTTTCAGCGGCATATTGAGCTTATTTAAGAAAACGGTATTGCCGAGACAATCGACAGTGATTTGGTATTCGGGGCATTCTATCTTTGCGTTTTTGCCCATAATAGCGTCGAGATTTACATTTCCGGCAAACTGGAAATCTTCGAGCATTTTTACGCTGCCCTCGCCGAGGAAGGGTTTGATTGTATCGCCGTCGAGCGCAAGTTTTGAAGCGGTCAGTCTCATACAATATCCGAGCGGCTCGGCAGCCGAGCCTGTCCATATTGTTCCCGATGCGCTGATGGGACTTTGATTAAAATCGGCGCTGAAACCTTTGATATTGAGAGTCAGCGGCGTAAGGTTCGCGTCGAGTAGGACATTTTTCAGCGGCTGGGCGAGCATATGGTGTTTTATCGAATCGCCTCTTATATTCAGCTTTGCGAGATAATCGACCGGCATTTCATTATTGTCGATAGAATGGATATAAATATCGGCATCGCCTTTTGCCTGTATCTCGAAATTGCTGAAGAATTTTTTCTGTTCATCTGGGAAAGCGCCCGTAAGTTTATTGTCGATGGGTATATCGTCGGCCAGAATTTTGAAATTGTATTGCGGGTCCGGCGTGTTGGCTTCGGTGATTCTGCCCTGCATTTTAATTGTTCCGCCGTCTCGTTTGCTTACGACGTCTTTTAGTTCGATTAGCCCGCCATCGACGCCGATTTTTCCTGTAATTCCGGTTACCGGATACGGAAAATACTGACACATAATCGAGACATCGAGCAAATCGGCGTAGAGCCGGAATATTCTTGTGTTCGGCGGCTTGGCGGCGTAAATAAAATCGCCTGAGACTGTTCCCGCAGGCGAGAAGATGTACCAGAGTTTTTTATGGTTCGTCAGCAAAGCGGCGTACAAATCCTCGTCGAGCAGCATATTATCGCTCGAAAGCACGATGTTGCTGTCCATCGTCTCGCCGAACCCGTCGCAGTAGCCGTTCATTATGATATCGACTTTGCCGTGCGAAGCTGTGAGGTCTTTCATAGTCATACTTGTTTCGGTTACGTCTATTCTTCCGGACAGATGTTCGACAAGATATGGAAACTCGAAATAGCGAATCGAAATATCTTTGCAATCGAGATACCCTTTGCACTGCGTTTTGGCGATTTGTTTTGCCTTTCCTGTCAGGACGACATCGAGGTCGAGCAGTCCCTGCGGGTCGAAATTGTCGAAAAATATTTGCAGCAGGGGGATAAAGCTCTCGAAAATTCTGCTTCCGTGAGCAAAACTGTTATCGGCAGGGTCCCTGCGGACATTAAGATTTTTCATTCTCACGCCGAATACGAATTCGGGGTCGGCGAAATTTCTAACCGTTCCGTTAACGTCGATTATAGTTTGCGGCCCGACAGCGATAGTCGCCTGTTTGAAGAGTACCTTTTCCTTGTCAGAGGTGATTTTCGAATAAAAACCGGTTATATCGCATCTGCTTCCGAAGAGCATCATATCGATGTTCGGCAGATAGCCTTCGATTTCTATATCCTGGATCTCATTTTTCGCCCACTTGATTTTTATTCTGTTGCCGGTGTTTTCCTTCTGGCCGATTTCGGTTATTGTGAAAAGATAATTGCCGTTTTTGCTGGTTGCCTGAGTGTTGCCTCCTTCGATATCGCAGGCGACGGTTTCGGTCTCTATACCTTTATTAACCTGCGTGAATTTTATCCGGCCGTTTTTGAATTTCAGTTCCGGCAGGAATTCGCCCTTACCTTTGCGCGGCGGCTTGAGCGCAGCGACGTTCCACTGTTTTTCGTCGCCGTTATATTGAATATTAAGACTGTAATCCTCGATTTTAAGGCTCTTAAGCTGCGGCTTGAGTTTAAGAAAGCTTGTCGGAGCGAAAGACGCTTCGAGTTTTTTTGCGGTTAGTATTGTGTTGTCCGGCGTCATTTTTTGTGTCGGCCCGATACGTATATTCCTTATGCTTATCCTTCCGCTTAAACGGAACACGACCGAATCGATATCGACTTTTGCGCCGGTGAGTTGTCTGATTTGGTTTACAGCAATCGGTCTTAATAACCCGCCGCCCCAGTTATAAAGAAACCACAGAACAACAGCGATGATGATTATGATAATCCAGCGGACAATTTCCCTGTTTTTAGCCGTAAGGTGCAGGCTCTTGGGATTAGTCCCGTGATCCGGATGGAATCCGTGTGGTTCGTTATTGGACATTCAGTTTTCTTTTAATTTTTTGTCTTTATCGCTTTATCCGCGATGTCGTTTCGGAAGTACGCTTTTTCGAATTTTATTTTTTCCACGGCTTGGTAGGCCTTCGCTTTTGCATCGGCGATTTTATCTCCCAGTGCCGTTACGCCGAGCACTCTTCCGCTGGCGGTTACGATTTGTCCGTTTTTCTCGGCGGTTCCGGCGTGAAATACGACCACATCTTTTATAGATTCCGCATCTTCAATGCCTGTTATGACTTTTCCTTTTTCATAATCGTCGGGATAGCCTCCAGAGGCCATAACTACGCAAACGGCGGCTCGGCTGTCCCATTCGAGAGTGATTTTGTCGAGCGTGCCGTCGCAGGTCGCCAGCATTGCTTCGAGCAAATCGCTTTTGAGTCTCATCAATATCGGCTGGGTTTCCGGGTCGCCGAAGCGGACATTGAATTCGAGTACTCGCGGCCCGCCCTGCGTGAGCATAATTCCCGCGTAAAGGATTCCTTTATAAGGAGTGCCGTTTCTGTTCATACCGTCGACGAGCGGCACGAGTATTTCCTTTGTAATCTGGTCCATAAGTTTATCGGTAACAATCGGGGCAGGGCTGTACGCTCCCATACCGCCGGTGTTCGGCCCAGTATCGCCGTCGCCGACAGCCTTATGGTCTTGCGAGCTTTCGAGAACATATATATTTCTGCCGTCAACAAATGCAAGTATCGACGCCTCCTGTCCGAGCAGTTTGTCTTCGACGAGGACTTTTTCGCCGGCCTTTCCGAATAGTTTTCCTTCCATAATTTTTTCAGCGGCGATAATTCCCTCGGCAGGTTCATCGCAGACGAATACCCCTTTTCCCTTGGCAAGTCCGGTAGCCTTTATTACTACCGCCTCGTCTCTGCTGGCTATGTAGGCCTTGGCGTCGTGAAAATTATCGAACGTTCGGCTCTCTGCGGTGGGTATTGCGTTTGCCTTCATGATATGTTTTGAAAAGGCCTTATCTGCTTCGAGTTGTGCCGCTGCTCCGCTCGGCCCGAAGGCTTTTATGCCTGCCTTTTCAAACCGCTCGACGATTCCAGCCGCCAGCGGGTCTTCAGGCCCGATAACGGCGAGGCCGATTTTGTTATCTTTGGCAAAACCTAAAAGTTGAACGTAATCATCGGCTTTTATATCGACATTTGTGCCGCATTTAGCCGTGCCCGGATTGCCCGGAGCTATGAAAAGTTTTTTGAGCCCTTTCGATTGAGCCAGTTTCCATGCGATTGCGTGTTCCCGTCCGCCGTTTCCGAGCAATAATACGTTCATTTTTTACCTCAATTGTTTATAATTTAATCCGTTAATCTACCACAGCGCAAAGTCTTTCTCAAGGGTTCTTTAAAGACGGGCAAAATTGTCTTTGCCGGAAGCCCTTTTTATGTTAGAATAATACCTTTAAATCTTACAAAGAATTTGCAGAAAAGGAGATGCGAATATGAACGGCAGAATTTGTAAATTTCTGGTTATTGTATTGATGTTGACTTTGTTTTTTAACGCCTCGTGGCAGGAAAACGAGCTGTTCGGCAAGTCTGACAAGCAAACTGAATCCGCAGAGCAATCCACGGCTTCGAGCGCAAGAATCAACTTCGATGCTGTTGAACACGATTTCGGCAAGGTTGCTCCTGACAGCTATATGGACTGCAATTTTATTTTCACAAATGCGGGCAGCGATGTCCTTAAAATCGACCGTGTTCACGGTACTTGTAAATGCACGGTTCCAGATTTGCAGAAAAAGGAATATGCGCCCGGCGAATCAGGCCAAATCGACGTAAAGTTTCACGCCCCCAAATATCAGGGTTCTACCACCCAGCACCTTACGGTTTTCAGCAATGACTCGAATAATCCGAGAGTCCAGTTGGCAATCAAGGCCTATGTTGAGTTGAAGGTTACCGTAACGCCGGACCAGATGGCTCTATCGCTCGTCGCGCCGGACGGCGGTGCATCTCCGATAACGCTCGAAAGCACCGACGGCAAAAAATTCGCCGTTACAAAAGTTGAATCCACAGGAGATATCGCATTAATCGAGTTCGACCCGAATAATGTTTCTGAAAAGCATATTTTAAATCCTGTTGTAAATACGGAAAGGCTGGGAAAATACCTGAACGGTTTCATAGTTTTCACTTTAAACCATCCGCATTGTAAATTAATCAGGGTTCAGTACAGCAGTCTCAAGGAATTTGATACTTCGCCGTCGGTTATTATTATTCGCAATGCCGTCGTCGGTGAAATTCAGAAGCGAACCATTTATCTGACCAGCAACTACAATCAGCCTATCGAAATAGAATCAATTTCATCCGACAAAGGCATTATCAAGGTAGTCAGTCAGGAGCAAACGGAAAATCAGTATAAACTCGTCGCTGAAATAGCCCCGCCTCTGCAGGAAGGTCAATTACGGGTCTTCTCCGATACGCTGCATATCAAGCTGAAAGACAAAGAGCCGTTCGATGTTTCCTGCCGCGGGTTCTATAAAACGGATAAATAACGGAGTTCGAGCCTCGGCCTTTCCGCCGATTTTTTTTATGAAAAGGAATTTATGAAAAAGACGCTCCTTATCGCAGAGTTAGTGCTGATTAGTTTGTTTGCCGCCAGTTGCCAAAGACCCCGAAAGATTGAACCTGTAAAAGTTCCGCCGCAATATGACAGACCCTTGCCCCCCGGCCAGCTTGCTCTGCGGAAAATCACCAACCCTGCGGACATTCCCGATTTTACATTTGCCTGCTACGATACGTCTAATCTCCGCTTGGCAGTCGCCAATAGTCTGAACTATCTGAAAAAACCGTCGAGCAAACAGTTTTATCCCTCCTGCGATATAACGCACGAAAAAGCCGTTGCAAGCCTTAAGGCATTCGATGAATTATTGGAATCGAAATTGTTCGGCGACAAACTCAACGAAGCGCTCCGCCAGAAGTTCGATGTTTATATTTCTGTCGGCTGCGACGACAGAGGTACTGTTTTGTTCACCGGTTATTACACGCCGATTTTCGACGGCTCTCTTACAAAAACCGAACGTTTCAAATATCCTCTTTATAAGCAGCCCGCCGCTCTTGTAAAAGGGCCAAAGGGCGAAATTCTCGGCAGGCACACCAGTGCCGGCGTCGAGCCTTATCCTTCGAGGAAAGTGCTCGAAGTCTCTAATTCGCTTGCCGGGGCGGAATTAGTCTGGCTCGGCGATGCGTTCGAGGTTTATATCGCTCACGTTCAGGGCTCTGCAAAAATTAGACTTCCGAACGCCGAACTGTTCGACGTCGGATATGCCGCCAGCAACGGCCACGAATACAAAAGCGTTTCAAAAGCTATGCTCGAACAGGGCAAAATCAGCGAGCGGCAAATGAGCCTTACAGCTATGCTCGATTATTTTAAGAAGAATCCGAACGAAATATCGGCATATACACAAATAAATCCCCGCTTTGTGTTTTTCCGGGAGGAAAAGGGCCAGCCGCGAGGAAGCCTGAACGAAGAGGTGCTCGCTTACAGGAGCATCGCGACGGACAAATCGATTTTTCCGCCTGCCTGTCTGACTTTTATTTCGACAAGGCTTCCTTATGAGACGGGCGGTGCGATTTCGGAAAGACCTTATACGGGTTTCGCACTCGATCAGGATACAGGCGGAGCAATCAGAGCTCCCGGCAGATGCGATGTGTATATGGGTTCAGGCGACAAAGCAGGCTCCCTTGCGGGCAGAACATACCAGCAAGGCCGATTATATTATCTGTTCCTGAAATAAAAACCGAAAAACCGTAATTATAAAATCCCGTACTGAAGGTTGAGTGCGGGATTTTTCTTTTACTTTCTCGTAAAGTGCAGGTATTCGATAACAATCAGAATAAGCCAGCCGACCTGTAAAACAAAAAACAGGGCAATCTGTATCCACTCGGCGCGGTGTTTTGCCGAAACGGTAAAATTTTCGGCAACCATCGAATAAGCGTCTACTAACGATTCGAGTTTGCCGCGAATTGTTTTTCTCCATTCCTCGATTTTGAATTTTCCTGCCGCCAATTCGTAAAACCGTGCCGAATACCAGTCGCCTATAAGTTTTATATCGCGTTCAAGCCTTTGCAGTTCCGAGATGGAAACCATTCGTATCCCCATGGTTTCTTTCATTTTCTGTGCCAAATCTTTACCCCGCAGTTTTCCGCCTGTCGGCATATTATGCACAAGCTCGGCCATTCTGGTCAATCTGCCGTCGAGCTGATAGTCGAGAATCCGGTAGCGAAGAAGCTGCAGATTTGCCAGCGTCAGCAGTTCCATATCTTCTTCGCTATCGTCGTTGGGGTCGAACAAAAACGCCCCGTCCCAGTCGATTATCGACAAATCGTTATTGCTGTATTTTATCCTGCTGCCGAGAGTGTGCTGTATCTCCTGCGGGTCAAGCTCCAGTTGTTCTTCCGATTTTAAAAGAGACGCGATGATATCCCTGTTGCTGAGAAACTGTTCCGGCTCGCCGTCATAATTAGTAACCGCGAAGACCGAATACGCCTCGCTGAACAGCAGGTCTCCGCCGTGCTCCTGCAAAATGCAGTATGAATGTTCGTAAGATTGTTTTTCCAGCGCGAAGATGTCCTTGCTGAAAATATCCGCCACCTCTATTGTCGTCTGGATTAAAAGTACATCGGGCTGATAGCCCCGCAGAAGAAATGTTATATTTTTTCCTCCGATAGTAAAATTTTCCTGACCCACGATTACCTGTTTCGGCACCGCTGTTTTGTAATACACCGGCGAGCTCTTGATAATCGCCGGAGTATATAACTCGCCGGTCAGTTCCTGCGAGACCTTTCCCAATACGAGCGTAATCAGCCTTTGTTTAATTTCCGCCATAATATCAATTATAACTGCCTTTTTTGTCTTGTACCATAGATTTTTACCTTTTTACTTTGTTGTCTTTTGAGTTATAATCCTCCGTAAGCTGCTCTTTTTTTTAAGGAAAACGATATGGAAATAGAGGCTTTTCTATTATGCGATGCCGCTACCGAACAGCAGGGCAAACTTAATATTCTCGGCGCCTTCGATAATTTCTGGACGAGGCAGATGCCCTCGAGGATTCCGCAGTGTGCCGTTGTTGCAAGGGTGCGTTTCGAGAGCATTGAACAAGGCAATCATGCCGTCCGAATTCAGATAATCGACGAGGATGGCCGGAATATCGCCCCGAAACTCGAAGGCGGAGTATCCGTTTTACCGAATCCCGCCTCAAATTCCACAGTTGCCAATCTTATCCTGAATATCCACGGCCTTGAATTCAAGAAATACGGCAGGTATCAAATTGACTTGGCGATTGACGGTCAGATACAAGCCTCACTTCCTCTCCGCGTCAACGAAGTGCCTCGCCAGCCCATTGAGCCTCGGCAGTAAATCTTCACTCATTCAAGAAGGTTTTTTCAGGTTTTTTTGTTGCGAACCGACTCCTTAATGCGCTGAATATGTCCGCGCCCCAGGGCCTTGACTTCACAGCCGAGTTCGAAATACCGTTTGATTTTTTCGTCCTCAAGGATTCCGAAACAGTCGATAATTGCCAGCGGCCCGCCGGTCCATTCAACGATTTTTTCCGGCTCAAGTTTCAGATACGGCTCGTGCGGCACCGCCAAAATCAACGCCTCAGCTCCCTTAAGCGATGTCTGCAAATCGCTTTGCACATTGATTTCCTTCAGATGTTCCTGATTGCGGAAAAATCTTGCCCACGACTGTCCCGGCGCAGGATAGCTGTCCTGCTGTTCCAGTTCATACCAGTGCGTAAGATACGGGTCGTGTACTCGAATCTCTGCACCCATTTCGGTCAGCCTGCGTATAACGATTTCCGAACCGCTGTAACGTGTATCGGCTACATCCTGTCGGTAGCTTGCTCCGCACAGAAGAATGTTGGCCCCGGCGATATATCGTCCCATATTTCGCAGAGCATCCCGTGTCAGCGTCGCTACATGCAGGCCCCTTGTGTCGTTAATGTTAATCGCTGTCGTTGTAATTTTAAAAATATCATCATCAAATCCGAGCAGATGTTTATAAGCCCAGTAGCCCAGTCCGCCGTCTTTAGGCAGACAATATCCGCCGATGCCCGGCCCCGGAAAAATCATATTATTATGTGTCGGCCGCATCTTAATAGCCTTAATTACCTTAATCAGGTCCACGCCGTTGCGCTCCGAAAACAGCGACCATTCATCGAGAAACGCCAAAATCGTCGCACGGTAGGAGTTTTCTATAATCTTAGTTGTTTCGGACTCTATCGGCCTGTCCATAACCGTCAGCGGAAATTCCTCGGTGTTCAGCACCTCGCGCAGAAATTTTTCTACGCGTTTGCGGGCCTCGGCGTTGCAGCCGGAGCACACTCGCCAGAAATCGCGAATTGAAGCAACATAGTTTTTGCCCGGCATAACCCTCTCGAAACTATGTGCCAGCAGCGGCTCAGTCTTTATATTGCGAGCCGCAAAAGCCTTTTTCAGTATCGGCCAGGCAACGAATTCTGTCGTGCCGGGCGCTACTGTCGTCTCGATAAGGACAAGACAATTCGGCTGAATTTTCTGGCCGATGGTTTTCATCGTTGCTTCAAGCGCAGCCATATCGGTTGAACCTGTCCGGAGCTGGCCTAAATCTTTTTTGAGATAATCGCATTGAACATCAATAACGACGCAATCGGCTAATTCAAGACAATCGCTGTTATATGTTCCGATAAGCGTTTTTTTCTCAAGAACGCATCGGGATATCATCGGGTCAACTTCAGGGTCTTCTGCCTTAACCGGCGATTGTCCTTTATCAAGTATCGGAATCTTCCAGTAACTTCGTGTGCTGGGCCGCTGGCAGCCGATAACGAATTTTGACGGTTTTCCCGTTTTCTTATCGACGGTATCCGCGACAATAGCCGCCATTACAGCCCCGACAAAACCGACGCCCATAACGACTACGATTTCCTTGCCTTCCTTATGGGCAGTCTCAGCGAGTTTGCGGACGCGCTGCAGTTCTGCTGCATAATCGCCGGATTGAGGGATTGCGAATTTTTCTCCGGATGGACTTATCGAATACTCTGTCATAAGTTTATACCTCCTATTTGATTAAGCTTGGTTAAAGAATCAACTTGCAGCCATTATAAGCAAATCTGACCCAATATAAAACAAAAAACCGGCCTTTTTCTCCTGCCCAACTGTTCTGTTTTTCCCGGCATCGGCCGAGTTTTTCGCGTTGCTTCACGAAATACTTAAAGGTATAATTTTGTCAATCCCGCTGCAAATGACCTAAAGTATCTGAAAGGAAATTGCGATGCGATTTAAAACTATTCGCGCAGCAATGGTTATCATGACGGCAGGTCTGTTTATTTCCTGTCGGGACGACACCGACGATTATGCACGTCGAATCGAACAATGACAGCGTCTTTCGCAATTCCGTTTCCATCAAAAATCCTATATTAAATGCCGAGCAACAAATGTCAATTTATATCGAATTTAACAACTTTAACGGGCTAAAAAACTTTTAAATTGCAGGGAACTTAGGCGACTTTCCGATGTCAAAATATATGCAGAGTTTTTGACGGCGGTTTTTATAAAATTTTACAGGTGAAATTGCTATAACATGATTAGGGTACTGAGGATAACGAGTTTTTTAGCGGCGGTTACAGCCTTGGGCTTTTTTGTTTTTATTGCGGCTCGCGGCCTGGCCGCTAACGACAATGTTGAAAAATTCCTCAAACTCCCGGATGTTGCGAAGCAGTTTCAGGCCGATATTGCCGGACGAAGGTCTGCCGGCAGTGAGGCGGAAACGCTGTTAATGAAGCAGGCAAAAGCATTTGCGCTTCGCATAAATCCGCCGCCTCCGCCCGCTCCGCCAAGACCTGCTGTGCCTTCTGCTCCCGCGATTCCAAGGCCGCAAGCCCCTGTATCTGCTAAGTTTAAGTTAATCGGCACAAGCTATCATTTTGGCGATGAGGCCAATTCATTAGCTCTTATAGATGAGGTTGGAAAAGGTCTTCATTGGGTAAAACAGGGCGGAAAAGTCGGGCATTTGATAATAGAAAAGATAGGCGATGGGAAAGTCATAATTAACGATAACGGCAAGACTTATGAGCTTGTCGCAGAGCGGGAAAAAAGGCCTGATTTGGTTAAATCCTATACCGGCACGGTTGTCAAAGATGAGCCTATTATTTTGTGGGATTTGAGTGAAAAACCGGCTGCGCAGACCGAACCGGCTGTTATAAGTGATGATATTGCCGAGACTTCTGTTCAGGAGCAAGACCCTGAAGAGCTTCGCAGACAAACGCAGGAGAATATCGAATGGCTCAAACAGTTCCAGCATGACCCTAATTCATTAGGTATGTCTGCTGAAGAGGCGAACGAGCTTAGCGGGCTGGGCGAGCTTTTAAAATCACTCGAAAGTGAGCTTGAACAGCTTAAAGAGGCCAATGACAGTAATTTGGCGGCGATTCCTGATGCAAATCAGCAGGTTCATGATGAAGAGACTCTCGAAGCTCAACAGCAGCAAATCATGGAAGAGATAGAAAATCTAAAGCAGGAGGACGAGCCTGAATCATAACCTCCACCTCGGTCAATAAGAAGAACAAGACCTGAGAGATAGACAATTTATATTCGTCTGCAGGGAGGCGGGTAAATTCAAACTAAGTACATTATTTTGAAGAATTTATGCCATTTTGTCCGATAAAACAATATATAGGGCCTCAAAGCGAGGCGGAAAGACATTTGGAGAACCGAATGCCCTTTATAGCGCATAGCAAAAGGCATCGGCCGATGGGTCTGATGCTGTCTTTGTTTCTAATTATATCCGCGCTGAACGTGCATACATTATCGGCCCAGCAGCAGAATCTCCGTCAGCCCATCCGTGTCCGAATATTTAATATGCAGAATATTACCGCCGAGCAGGCCAAAAATTATCTTACCCGCGCCCAAGTCGGCGATACCGTTGTTGTCATTCCGAGCACAGCAGCCGTTTCAGTAACGGCCAGTCCGGAAGAACTCGTATTTGCAACCTCAATTCTTAAGCTGGTTGACAGCGGCGAACAATTCGATGTGGAATTTATCGATATCGAGCCGGACAAGACATTGCCGAGCAGTGAAGATATCGGGGAAAAGCTGGGCAAAGAATTCGCCGTCGGCACATTGTTAGAGGGGCCGGTTCCTTCGTCCACTGTCGAAACCGTAAAAGTAATAGTCGATAAACATAAAGATAAAATACTGATAATCTCACCGACAGAACGAACAAAGGTCGTTGCCGATGCTGTTGAGCAACTGCTTGTCGCTCCAAAAGAGCCGGACATTGTGCCGTCAGCCATCGATGTCAATTTTGTTCAGGAGCCGCTCGTCATAGAGGCAAACGAAATTCCGGTTATATCCAAACCGGATGTCCGAATAGAAGACGAACTGCTCGGCGAGTTTATGACCGAACTTGCCGAGGCGGCAAAAGCCGAAGCGGAAGCTAAAAAGGCCGCCGTCGAATCCGTGTCCGCTCCGCAGCTTGTGGTTGAGGAAGAAAAACTTGTGGTTGAGGAAGAAAAAATAGAGCCTTTGCCCGAATCGCAGCCGGAGATTTTGCAGGTCAAACAGGAAGAGCCAGCCGAGCAGGAGAGCATAAAGGCAAGGGCGCCGACATCGCTGGATATGGATATACCGAACGGCGATGAGATACTTGAGCTTAATCTGCCGGAGAAGCTTAATGTTGTGGCTTTGATAGACCTTGTCGGCAAACAGTTGAATCTGAATTACTTATACGACGATACGAAAATAACCGGCAGCGTTACCGTGAAAGTTCAGGGTAAAATCCGCGTTCGGGAATTGTACAGTCTGCTCGAATCCGTGCTGAAATTCCGCGGCTTTGTAATGAGCAGAAAGGGCAATCTTGTTACGATTGCTCCCGCATCAGAAGTGCTTGACCAGGACCCGCAATTTGTCGATTCAGGTATCAAGCCGGGCGATGTGTCCGTAACGAATGTTTTTTATCTGAACCATATAAGCACCGCAGCGGCCCAAAGGCTATTGACTGAGATGAAACTCGGCTCGAATATCACGGAAATTCCGGAAACCGGCACTCTCGTCGTTACAGAGTATGCGTTTAGAATTCGGCGTATAGAAGAATTGCTGAAGCTTGTCGATGTGCCGGGTCCGCCGAGGGAATTTAAGCTGCGAGTTTTAAAGTACACATTGGCCGAGAGTCTTGTGCCGAAAATCAAAGACCTTGCCGAACAGCTCGGCACGGTTAGTATAACAGTAGGTACAACTGTTCCTGAGGCTGTGACGCGCATCGTGAGAGGGCGTCCGGTAAGGGTACCGACGCCTCCACAGCCGCAGATGACGGATACAGCCAAGACAAGCGTATATATAGATTTCGACAAGCGAACCAACCGTGTGCTTATGATAGGTCTTGCGGATGAAATATCTTCGGTGGACAATATAATCGATTCGCTCGATGTGCCGCAGCAGGATTTGCGTATTATACGCGAATACGAGATGCAGTATGTCGATATCAGTAAAATTGTTGAGGCGTTAAAAGAGCTTAACATAGTAACAGGAGCGAGCACAACCGGAACGACCGGCACGAGGACAACGGCCGGTCCGCCTCAGCCTGCCGCACCTGCCGCCGCAGAGACGGGCGCAGAGGAGGGGATGACATCGCTCGACCAGCCGCAGATTGTTATGCTCGAATCAACAAATTCACTGCTCGTGAACGCGACGCCTGAACAGCATATCCAGATTCAGCAGGTTATTTCGTACGTTGACCGAGAAGCGGTGCAAACAGCTATACCTTACAGGATATACAGGCTCGAAAATCAAAAACCTGAAGATTTGGCTGAAACACTTAACAATCTCATACAAAAAACTGTGAAGGACAGCGAAGGTAAAATCCAGCAGACAGTAAAATATACCGAGGATAATATTGTGGTAGTGCCGGATAAAAACACTTTTTCGCTTATTGTTTACGCCAGCAGAAAGAATCAGGAATGGATTGGCAATCTTATTAAATCCCTCGACAAACGCAGACCGCAGGTCTTGATTGACGTTTCGCTGGTCGAAATTACACAGGATGATAAATTCCAGTACGACCTTGATGTGGTAACCAACGCCAGCGGTTTTGTCTCAAAAAGTTTAGCCATTACCGGCAGTACAATTAACTCCGGTTTTCCATCTTCTTCACCGGCGGGTAAGAATTTTGAAGGCGGATATTTCGCAACTTCAGGTACTGATTCAGTCGCAAAAGGTTTTTTCAATGCCGGCAGCATACAAGCTCTGCTTGATTTGATTGACAGGAATAAATACGGCAGAGTCTTGGCAAGACCGAAAATACTTGTCAACGACAATGAAGAAGGTACGATTTCAACGGAAGATACAAGGTATGTTGGGCAAACGACATCAACAACTGTCGCCGGAACTACCACAACAGATTCTGTAGTGCAATCGACGACATTTACACCGTATACGGCCAAAATAGAACTGAAGATAACACCACAAATCAGCGAAGGCGAGCTGCTTCGACTGGTTATAGAAATGCAGAGAAATGATTTTCAGGAAGGCACAAGTACAACTGTTAATGAAATTGCAAGTCCATTGAATGAGAAAAAGAGCAGCGTGAATACTATAGTAACGATTCCGGACGGAAGTACTATTATATTAGGCGGACTTACAAAACTTCAACAGGGGAAGACTTCCAATAAAGTGCCATTGCTCGGTGATATTCCTGTTGCAGGGGCTTTATTCCGCAGTTCATTAAAAAGCGACTTAGGCAGTAAGCTTTATATATTTGTCAAAGCCAATATAATTAGGCCGGAAGATTCGGAAGGCGTTACTCAGATTAAAAAGATTTCACAAGAAAACAGAGCTGAATTTGAAAAAGCCGAAGCGCAATTTCAGAAATACCAGTTATTTCCCGGTATAGATGAGGCGCCGATAGACCCGGAAAGAGTACTGGAACAGTAAAAAGGAAATAAGGATGTAAAGAAATAAGGATGTAAGGATTGGTTTTCCTTGCTTCTTTACCTCTTTATTTCCTTACCTCATTTTAAATATATGTCTAATGAAAGATCTCTTAATAAAAACGGCTCAAAGGACTGGAATAGTTGATGCGGATATTCTGGCCAAATTCATCGAGCAGAATACTGACAGCCCGATGCGGCTGGACGAGCTGCTTCTTACCTGTCCGCATTTTACCGAAGATTCCGTTCTTCGGCTGTTCGCCGAAGTTTTAAAAATCGAGTATCTTGCCGAGATTGATACCGCTGAAGTTCCGAAGCAGTTTATCGAAAATGTCCCTCCGGTTTACGCCCAGCATCATTATCTCATCGGCATAAAGCATAATCCCGAAGAGAGCGAAATTACGGTCGTGCTTTCCAAGCCGTTTGACAGCGAATCGGTTGACAATGTTTCAAGGCTTACCAAATCGGCGGTAAATATAGCCCTTGCCACGAAGACGGCGATAACAGCGGCGATAGATGTCGCTTATGAGCAAAAGTCCACAGTTATCGACGAGGTTGCCGAGGAGCTTGACGCTCAAAATCTCGACCAGCTTGTCGATGAGGTCGCTACCGCCGACGATTTGCTCGATGTCGTGAACCGTCCACCTGTAATCAGGCTCGTCAATGATATACTCTTCCGCGCTTTGCAGTTGCGTGCAAGCGATATTCACGTTCATCCTTACGAGGGCAAGATTCAAATTCGGTACAGAATTGACGGTATTCTTTACGATACGCTCAGTCTTAACCGCAATATTCTGTCTCTCGTAGTTTCGCGTATTAAAGTTATGGCGGGAATGGATATAGCCGAGCGGAGGATGCCGCAGGATGGAAGATGCTCGGTTCGGCTGGGCAATCGCGAAATCGATTTGCGTGTAAGCACCGTTCCGACAAGTTTCGGCGAAAGATGTGTGCTGCGTTTGCTCGATAAGAGCACGGGCTTGTTCAGTCTTTCCGAACTGGGTATGTGGGAGGACGACCTTAAGATATTCGATTCGTTGCTGGACCGTTCGCACGGCGTGATATTCGTTACAGGCCCGACCGGCAGCGGAAAAAGCACTACGCTTTATGCCGCGCTTAACAGAATGAACGCTGTGCAGAAAAATATAATCACCATAGAAGACCCGATAGAATATCAGCTTGGCGGCATAAGCCAAATGCAGGTTGCGACTCGAAAGGGTATGACGTTTGTTACTGCGCTGCGGCACGTTTTGAGGCAGGACCCCGATGTGATAATGGTCGGCGAAGTCCGCGACGAGGAAACCGCAAGGATGGCGATACAGTCGTCTCTGACCGGCCACCTTGTATTCAGCACTTTGCATACCAACGATTCGGCAGGGGCCATCAGCAGACTTTTAGACCTCGGCGTGGAACCCTATCTGGTCAGCTCATCGCTTCTCGCCGTGCTTGCGCAAAGACTTGTGAGGAAAATCTGTCCGGAATGCAAAGAAAGATATGAACCTACGGAGCACGAATTGCGCGAACTTGGTATCGGCGACAGAGGAAACGTTGAGTTTTATGTCGGAGCAGGATGCAGCAAATGTTTCAATACCGGCTATAAGGGCAGAACGGGTATATATGAACTTATGATGCTTGACGAGCAAATCCGTGAAATGGTTAATGTTCACCAGACCGCAGGCGTGATAAAACAAAAGGCAATTGAAAAAGGACTTCAGACGCTGAGAATGGACGGAGCAAGAAAAGTACTGGCAGGAGCGACGACGATTGCGGAAGTCTTGAGAGTTACACAGGCGGATGTGTAAAATAGTTTTGAGTTTTAAATTTTGAGTTTTTAGTTTTTACTATGCCAAGATACTCATATACAGCGCTAGCGGGGGGCGGCAAGGGCGTTAAGGGAACGGTTACCGCAGAAAGTCCGTATTCTGCCCGCAAGCAGCTTCGAGCCCGCGGCATTCACGCCACGGATATACGGCAGGTTGCCGCTGAAAGCGAAGTCAAAAGCGGTCTGCTCAGTATGCTCGGCAGGACGAAAAAATCGCATATAATAGAATTTACCAAACAGATGTCCATTCTGCTCAATTCCGATATAAAACTTACCGAATCGCTTTCTGTTATGATAGAGCAGACGCCTGATGCGCGTTTTAAAAATGTAATTACCGATATACGCGACAGGGTTATTACCGGCGAGTCGTTTACCGATGCACTGGGCGATTATACGGAGTATTTCGATGTTATTTATATTAGTATGATTAAAGTCGGCGAAGCGACAGGTACGCTGGGCAAAACGATGGAAACGATTTCCGGATTTATGGAAAAACGTCGGCGAATCGAATCGAAAATTATGACTGCGATGATTTATCCGCTGTGTATCGTAACGATAGGTATGGGAGCTATTATTTTTCTTACGACTTACGTTCTGCCAAAAATTATTGTGCAGATACAAAAGGCTGGAATGAAACTGCCTATGATTACGAATATCCTGATGGCTGTTAGTTATTTTCTTATACATTACTGGTATATTGTCGTAATTGTAATCGGCGTGATTGTTTGGGCAGCCAGGAGATTTCTCAAGACACAAAGAGGCGCATTTCTGCGGGACAAGGTGATGCTGTCTTTGCCGATATTCGGGCCGATGATTAAACAGCGGGTCGTTTCACGATTCGCTTCGACACTATCGACATTGCTCGGTTCGGGGCTTAGTATGGCAGAATCGCTGCGGGTCGTTGCGGAAGTAACCGGAAACGTTATTATGGCTGACGCTGTCAAGAAAGCCAGAGACAGGATTCTTTCCGGCGCCGATATTGCCACTCCGCTTCGGGAAAGCGGCGTCATTTCGCCGGCAATAGCGCACATGGTCGCCGTCGGCGAGAAAAGCGGAGAGCTTACGAAAATGCTGCAGAGTATAAGTGAAAACCTCGAATCGTCCTCGGACATCGTTATCGAGCGGTTAAGCGCCGCGCTGGAGCCGTTAATTATTGTCGTAATGGCGTTCTTTGTCGGAATGATTGCCCTTGCGGCATTGCTGCCGATTTTGAGATTTTCCGCGGGAAACTTTTAAAATTGAAGATTGAAGAATGTAAATTGAAGATTGGAGACATAAGCGATGGCAGAAATTGTTAAATATAAACAATTAGAAAAACGGACGAGTGATTTTGCGCATCGTTGTGTGAAACTCGCAGTCGCTCTGGAAGGTACGAAATTAGGCAATCATATATCGGGACAATTAATAAGATGTTCGACATCAGCGGCGGCAAATTACAGAGCATACAATTTGGCTCAGTCAAAAGCCGCTTTTACCGCTAAATTGAGTATAGTTTTGGAAGAAACAGACGAAGCGATTTTTTGGATGGTTTTTTCTTCCGAAGAAAAACTGGTATCGAAGATAAAAATAAAATCATTACTTGAGGAAGCAAGTGAATTAAAAGCTGTTTTTTTTGCAGCTCGTAAAACATTAAGTTCGAAGAAAAAAAGGTGATATTATGGACGTGAAATTTTCAATCTTCAATCTGCAATCTTCAATTTTGGAAGGGTTTTATATGATAAAGAGAAGTAAAAAACGAACCGGGTTTACGCTTGTTGAAATTATGGCGGTAATTATCATTATCGGCCTGCTTGCCGCGATTGGCGCGATGAACTTTCTCGGACAAACCGACAAGGCCCGCGTTACAACTACGAGAGCAAATCTGAAAATGCTTCATAACGCTGTTGCCCAGTTCAAGATGGATACGGGCAGATATCCCACCGAGGAAGAAGGGCTCAATGTTTTGATTGAACAGCCCAGCGACGTCAAAGGCTATCAGCCGGGCGGTTATCTCGATTCGACTGCGCTGCCGACTGATGCCTGGGGCAATGGTTTTGAGTATATTGCCTATCCCGAAAGCGGCAAACCGTACGTAGTTGTCAGCTATGGCGCCGATGGTCAGGAAGGCGGCGAAGAATATGATGCCGATTTGCACAGCACCGATGCGGAGTGAGATTTTTGGCGGGGCTTGATGGCCGCAACTAAAAGAAACCATTAATGAATATAAGTAAATACAATGTTTTTTCGTTAAACGGTTGCGGTAACGCGGCTCGTATCGGCTGCGTCAATCGTAAATCGTCGTTCAGAACACAGCCGACAGACGAAAAGCGAAACGAGCATCGCAACCGCAGCCGAAGCACGAAAATAACCGGTGTAATTCTGGCGGAAGTTATTATGGTGCTGTTTATCGTTGCGATGTTCACGATGATGGCTATGGTAAATCTTTCCGGCGCGCTGGGCAGAGACAGCTTTAAAAGCAGGGCGTATGATTTCGTAAAGCTCTTTCAAATGGCCGCGACAAGCGCAGCCGAGACAGGCAGAAGATACGAAATAATCGTGGATTTTGTGCAGAATACTTATACGCTGCGGCAGATAACCACCGGCCTTGTCGCTGTCGAGGATATACTGGAGGAAGAAATTATCCAGACCGGACAGTTCAGCGATAAATTTCAGTTGTCTTATGTGATATTCGACGACGGCGACTGGACAAATGAGGCGCCGGCCCTTTTCAGGGCGGGGAAAAGCGGCTGGCAATACGGCGGGAAAATAGTCGTTACGGACGAAAACGGTAAAGAATATTCTATTTTAATTAACAGGTTGAGCAGAATGATTGATATTGTCGAAAACGATGTGGAAATAATTATGCCAATGCCCTCGGATGAAATGGGATTTTAGAAAAAAATTGTCGATGCGCCGAAGAGCATTTACACTGATGGAAGTCTCGGTTGCGCTGGTTCTGCTCGGCATGCTCGCTGCGACCGTGCTGGTCGTTGTCAATCGGGCTATGGATACCGTTGTTGCCTGGCAGACGAAAATACGGGCCTTCGAGGTCGCCCGTGAAAATATGGAAAAAGTACTGGCGCAGCAGTCGGTAACGGATGTGGTCGAATACGGCACGAGCGAAAAATACCCCGATATAAACTGGGAAACGACGGTCGAGTCGTTTTATGAACCGATGATATCGAATCGTCTTTGGATTCGGGCGGTATGCTCCGCCGGTTATATGGATAACAGCGGTCAGGAACAAAAAATCGAATTTACCCACTGGATTACAGGGCCGAATAAAAAACAGGTAGAACAGATACTAAAACAAAAATTGCTGGAGGAAGAATATCTTAAGGAATTGGTCGAGGCCTCCGGTGAGGGTATCGACGATATCAATTTGCAGGACGAGCAGTTGCTCGATAAGCCGCAGACACAGCAGCAAGAGGCGGAGGAATGGGAGAAGATGGGAAAACTGATTGGCCCGCCGCCGGCCGGTTATGAGAATTGGGGCCAGGTGCCGGAAGATGTATTCTGGAAGACAATAATGGAAAAGTTTTTCAAAAAATGAGATACTATAAAACAGAAAAATACTGTTTGCCAAAGTCGGGATTTACGCTTGCCGAGGCAATCGCGACGCTTGCCATTGCCGCGATGGTTATGGCATCCGTTGTGGGGATTTATATGGGAGTAAAGCGGGCCGAATCGTCGATAAACAGACGGCTTGAGGACGGTTTTCTCGCAGCGGAAATCCTCCAGAGAGTAGCTGATGATATAAGTAAAGTTGCAATGCCCGGCTCCGATGTCACGATGTCCGTTAAAAACAAGCTCGACATCGGCGGATATAGAATTTCGCAGATGATTATCGAGAGCAGGATATACGGCAAAGACAATAAGCCGCTGACTTTCGAAAAAATAATCTGGCAAAGCAGGGTCAGTGTCGATGCCAACGGGCTGGTCGTCTATCGTTCGCACAGCGGCTATACGATGGAGGATAAAATGCTCGAAGAGCCGAAAGAGAGATATGAAAGAGAGCTTTTCGTTCCGATTTGCAGCGGAGCGGCTCTTTTTGCGATAGAAGCGGTCAAAGACGGCAATGCAGTTGAGATTTGGGAATCGACGGCTCTGCCGCCGGCAGTGAAGATTTCGATATCATTTGCCGACCGTCAGCAGGACGCGTTGGGCAATATGATTGTTCCGGAAGATTTGGTAAGTACGAGGACATTTGTTATTGACCGCTTCAAAAAGATAAATTATCAGTTCATAGCTAAAGGATTCCCCGATATTAATGATATCACCGATATGAATCTGCCCGATGAGCCGAACGAATCTGATGATGTTAATAATGTTTCAGGTGAATTGGAAACGAGAGACAGATGAGCGCCGGCAAAGATAAAAAACGTATAAATTTTTATGTTCGAAGAGCCGGTGCGGCCCTGATACTCACAATGGTCGTACTTGTGCTGCTTACTGCACTGGTATATCGATTGAGTTCGTCTGTCAGCCAGTGGAAACATCGAATGCAATATATGATTGATTACCAGACGGCAAAATATGCCTGCGAATCCGGGCTTAAATATGCTCTCGCGACAATCGAGGGTGTTAAACCTGATTATATTTCAAGGCCGGACGAGCCGGACTTTTCCGACCTTTTTACTATGAGTGATGAAGAATATAAACAAATGATGGCCGAATGGGCGCAAAAACTGGCGGTAGAAATCGACGCGAATAATCTTAGCAAAAATGATTTTCTAACCCAATTTATGAATTTAAGTTCATCGCTGGCGGATTCTAACAGCCGAACGATAGATTTTAATGCGTTATTAGGGCCAAACAGCATAAAGGATGCCTGTGATATAGAGAGCCTGTATGTGCGAGGCCCTTACGGTGCGCCTTGGCCTTATGTGAAAGAGCCTATTGAAATAGAGTTCGGCGACGCCCGTTTGACAATCGAAATCATCGATGAAAACGCCAAATTGCCGCTCGTATGGGGCATTTCCACGGACGTGAATTCTGAATCAGAATCGAAAGCCGCGGTTGTAACCTTTTGCGAATGGATGCAGATGGAACCCAATAACATTAAACCTTTTATGGACGAACTTGAGCAGATAAAAGAGGTCAAACCGTTCAGCATCAATCTTAAGCCGGTCGTAACGACAGCGAAGGCGGAGACAGAAGATACGACTGACAAAAAGAAGGGAACCGCCGCCGAAAGAAGGGCAAGATTGAGGCGCAGCAGACTGGCCGCCCGCCGAGCGGCAAGAGCAAAAACCGTTCAGCAGGCCAGACCGGATATCAGCCATACGTTGGATTACGCGAAAATCCTGCATAGTCCTATGGTCAATCTTGAGACTCTTGCCAAGCCTGTAAATAAAGATGAAACCCGTACGGAATCAGCCCTGAAATATATCAGTCTGTGGGGTGTGCAAAAAATAAATGTGAATACGGCGCCGAGGCATATACTCGAAGCGGCTTTTACTTTCGGCGGAAATGCCGTGGAAGTTGCCGAGCAGATAATAACTATGAGAAAGGTAGAGCCTTTCAAAGATATAGATGACCTGTCAAGAAGACTGTACACTTATACAGCCTCGATTGATAAGGCCAAGCCGTATATTACGGCAGAGAGCGATTGTTTTTCGGTTCGTGTAAAGGCGGTTAGCGGCGTTGCAGCTGTTAGCGCCACAGCGGGCCTGAAAAAAGTACAAGGAAAAATTCAGCAAATAGGTATAATTATAGAATAATCGGTAATCTTTAATTTTCGGAGTTATAGCGTTTTGGAACAGAACAGATATCTCGGCATATATATCGCTTCGGACAAAACGTTCGTCGTCCTGTTGAGCAAAACAGACGGGAGAATCGAGGTTTTGGAGCGGTTTTCTGTTCCTGCTGCGCCGCCTCCGGAAGGCCAGCAGCAGAGTTTCAGCTTTGCCGATACCGCGCAGGCCATTGCCTCTATCTGTGCTGAAAAACAACTTGTTTTTTCCGATGTTGCCGTCGCGATTGACTGCGGACTCTACCGACAGCAGAAACTTCATTCAGAATTTACGGATTATCGTCAGATTGCCCAGACGATAAAGTTTGACGCTGAAGAAGCGTTGGCGGTCGATGCCGCCCAGACAGCGGTTGCTTTTGAAGTTATCGGCAGGCAGCTTTCCGGCTCGGAAGTTGCGACCTTTGCCGCACCTGCCGGCCTTGTATCCGAAATAATAGTATCGCTGCAAACCAACAAACTTGACCCTGTATCTGTTGAACCCGATTCGATATGTTTTCGCAGGGGCATCGATACAGCTGGTCAGGATGCGATAGTTGCCGCTGTTTCCCGAACAAGATGTTTTGTTCTTTGCCCGCCGCTGCCCGGCGGCAAGGCGACCGTCCGTTCGTTTGTTACCTCTGAAAGTCAAAATAAAATGTCTCTGCTCGCAAGAGAGATAATGATGACTATGGCTATGTTCGGTGCGGAAAAGCGGACAGAGACGGTAAAGATATACGACACTACAGGTCAGATAGACCTTGAAACTCTTGCCGCACAGACCGGCCTGAAAATAGAAACTCTGGACATTGCGGAAAGTATAGCTTTTGAGCCTCAGGAAGATATTGAAGATATAGATTTGATTATAGCGGCAGGGGCGGGCGCTTCTCTTGCGGGAAAAACCGAAAAGGTCGATTTCCGCTCGGATTTTATGCCTTACGAGGGCAAAAAAGCAGCCCTTGAGAAAACCATAAAAACATTCAGTATTTGTCTTCTCGTATTTTTTGTCGCTCTCGGAGTTTTTCTGCAAATGCAGTATTACAAAACCAGCAAAGACTGCAAACGAATCGGAGACAAATTCAAAACAGATTATGTGGTAGCTATGTCGGGAGGAAAATTTACCAGAAGCAGCGAGGCCGTTAGGAAACTCAAGAGCGAAATCAACAGGATAAAAGACGTTAAAAGCGGCCTGCTGAGCGCCAGCGGCGAGGATTCAATAGAGGCGAAACTCACTTTTCTTCTCGAAGCGCTCGTAAGCGTACCGAAGAATGTCAATATCGAAATTGAAAAAATTTCCGTAACGACAAAGACTATGAGCATTATCGGCAGTACGAACAGCGGAGGATATTTGCAGCTTTTCGGAGCGATAGACAAACATCCGAAACTTGTTAGGGGAAGCTCCACCTATGAATCGAAGGACGGCAGAGACAATTTCAGGCTGACTATAGAATTGCAATGAAAGAAATTTATAAAAAACCGATTTTTTATTATGTGCTTGTGCCGATAGTTATCGGCTTGTGGCCCGTTTGGCTTTTCAGCGTCGGTATCCCGGGTGCCGAGAAGAATCTGGATAAAGAAATTAAAAATTATACCGATGCCCGAAATCTTATCGGCGAAATACTCAATCTCGATCCGCAAAGACTTGATTACGCAAGTTCTAAAAAGACCGGCGAAGATTTCGATTATACAACCGCGGTCGATCAGGTGACGCGCCTTTGTAAGATACTGCCGACCAGCTATCGGCTCAGTTCGAGCCCCATTAGGAGGATAAAAGGAGGCCAGAAAAATCAGGACGCCTCGATGACGATAGACAGAATCGATATCGAAAAATTCTCGAAATTTCTTTCGACTATGCATATGCGATGGTCGAATCTGCAATGCACAAACGCGACCCTGACAAAAATTAAGGGCGAAAAAGACGCCTGGAAAGCGGATATCAGATTTATGTATTATGAGTGAAAGAAGTAAGGAAATAAGGAGGTAAAGAAGTAAGGAAAAAACAGGTGGATTCTTTGCCTCTTTGTTTCCTTGCTTCCCTACATCCTTTTTAAATTGACTTTCATATCTTATCTTCTTAACATACTCCATCTATAACTCAAAGAACCGAATATTATAGAGGTATTATGACTAAAGAAAAAGGAAGTCTAAAGCGAAGGCCTTTTGTTCTGCTTATCCGGGACGGCTGGGGCCATAATCCCAATCCGAAAGATGATGCGTATAATGCCGTAAAACAGGCTAATACGCCTGTGGACGATATGCTGATGAGTCAGTATCCCAATTGCATTATCCACACCAGCGGCGAAGACGTCGGACTGCCGGCAGGCACTATGGGAAACAGCGAAGTTGGACATCAAAACCTCGGAGCCGGCAGGATTGTTGACCAGGAATCAGTCAGAATCAGTAAGGCAATCCGCGACGGTTCTTTTTTCAAAAACGCCGAACTGCTCAAACTGGTGGATTTTCTAAAGGCCGATAACGGCAAACTTCACCTGCTCGGACTTTGCAGCAATATCGGAGTACATTCGTTTCTCGAACATCTTTACGGCCTGCTTAAATTCGCAAAAGACAACGGCTTGACGAAAGTTTATCTGCACGCGTTTACCGACGGCAGGGATTCTCCGCCGGATAGCGGCAAAGGTTATCTGGCCGATATAGAAAAGCAAATGAGCGAAATCGGCGTCGGAAAAGTTGCCTCTGTTATGGGGCGGTTTTATGCAATGGACAGAGACAGCAGATGGGACAGGGTGCAAAGAGCTTATGAATGTATGACGCAGGGCAAAGGCGGCAGGGCGAAAAGTGCAGCAGAAGCTGTCGAAAAAAGCTATCAGAAAAAGGTAACCGATGAATTTATCGAACCTGTCTGTATTTCCGATGAAGATGACCAGCCGTTGGCGAAAATTGAACACGGAGACGGCATTGTCTTCTTCAATTTCCGCGGCGACAGACCCAGAGAAATTACCCGTGCGTTTGTCGATGATGCGTTTACGGGATTTGTCAGAACGGCAAGGCCGAAGATTTATTACCTGTGTATGACAGAATATGACGCTACGATTCCGGCTCCGGTTATGTTTCCCAAGCCGCCGAAGATGAAAAACATCGCCGCAGCCTATATCAGCTCGCTTGGGCTAAAGCAGTTCCGCTGCGCTGAGACCGAAAAATACGCGCACGTAACATTTTTCTTTAATGATTATACCGAGACCCCGTTCAGCGGCGAAGACAGGCAGATTGTACCCTCGCCTAAGGTTCGGACTTATGATTTGAAGCCGGAAATGAGTGCGTTTGAGGTCTGCGATATTGTGATGCAGCGGCTCGAAGCGGACAAATATGACGTTATTGTAATAAATTTCGCCAATCCCGATATGGTCGGCCATACCGGAATCCTCGAGGCGGCTGTAAAAGCGGCTGAAACGGTCGACACCTGCGTCGGCAGAATTCTCGATAAGGTAAAACAGCTCGGCGGGGCGGCGATTATCACCGCCGACCACGGCAATTTCGAAAAAATGAGCGATGAAAACGGCAATCCATATACTTCGCATACGACCGGCGATGTACCGCTGATTGTTTTCGACGAACTCAATAAAAATAAAAAACTCCGCAGCGGTGGAAGACTTGCCGATGTAATGCCGACTATGCTCGAGATGATGGAAATTCCCCAGCCCGAGGAAATGACCGGAAAGTCACTGTTTGAAAAATAAACTTTAACCGCTGATTACGCAGATTATACGGATGTCATTCCCGCGAAAGCGGGAATCCAATTCCTATTTGTTTTAATGGCATCAGCGAAATCAGTGTTCAAATTTATTTGTGTAATTTGTGAAGCAGTCAGATGACTACAAAGCAAACCGATAAAATGGCGATAATTGCCGGCAGATGTCTCCAAAAAGCGGTACAGGAAGAATTGCATAAAAAAGCATTACTTGGCCAATATGTTATTATAGAACGTAATGGCAAAGCCTGCCGCGTTTCTGCTAAACAAGCTCTGAAAATTGCCAAAGCTAAATAATTCTCTTAATGGCGGAAGTGTATCAGGCGGACATAATCCAGATAATCGTTTTAGAGTTCTGCAATACCATTCAATTTTTTCCTTCGGTGTATAATGTTTTTCGGGGAATCCTTTCCTTTTGTACCCATCAAGAAACCTTCCATTCCATTCATTAAACGCATTATTTGCAATTTCTGATAATTCGGGTATTTTCAATTCTTCCGAAAGTTTAAATATTGCCAGACATCCTGATGCCTATGCTTGGCCAGCCACCTTTTCCGCTTCCTCAAATTTTTTGTCCTTTAGCAAGCCGTCAATGCTTCTATAATGATTTACCGCCTCTTCCCATTGCTTGAATATTTCTGGCTTCATAATTATTTCCTAATTTTATAAAAATCGGTTCCTTTTTCAACAGTAAAATTCCTCGACAATTTGACTATGAAATGAGTACAATAGGGCAACTATGGGCCAGATAAAGGTACTTGACCAGAATACGGTAAATATGATTGCCGCCGGCGAGGTTATCGAAAGACCTGCCAGCGTCGTCAAGGAGCTTGTCGAAAACAGCATCGACGCCGGCGCGACGGATATAACCATTCACATAGAAGACGGCGGAAAAAGGCTTATCCGTGTAATCGACAACGGCTGCGGCATGGACAGCGACGACCTTTCCGTCGCTTTCGAGGCCCACGCCACGAGCAAACTCAAATCCAGCGCCGATTTGCTGAATATTTCCACTATGGGTTTTCGCGGCGAGGCTCTGGCCAGTATCGCTTCGGTCGCAAATGTTTCCATTATCAGCAAACGTCCGGATACCGTCGAGGCTTATAAAGCCGAAGTAGATTGCGGAGTTAAAGATGAAATCAAGCCCTGCAGCGCAAACGCAGGCACGACGATAGAGGTAAGGAATCTGTTTTATAAATTGCCTGCTCGGAGAAAATTCCTGCGGACAGCGAACACGGAAATATCGCATATTGTCGAGCAGTTTGCCCGGATTGCGCTCGCTCATACCAATATTTCGATGACGCTGTTTCATAACGACAAGGAACTTTACAGATTGGCCGGCGGGCTTGGTATAAGGGGGCGGATTGGAAGTTTGTTTTCCGCCGACCTTGCGGACTCTCTGCTCGAACTGCACAGCACGGAAAAGAATCTTGAGGTTTCCGCTCTTATTTGCAGACCTGAAAACGGCAGGGCAAACACGAAATTTCAGTATTTTTTCCTCAACGGCAGGTATATTCGCGACAAATTTCTCTCGCACGCCGTCAGAGAAGCGTATCGCGGTATGATTGAACCGGACAGGTGCCCTGTGCTTTTCATATTTTTCAAAATGCCGCCTCAGGATTTCGATGTGAATGTCCATCCGACAAAAGTTGAGGTCAGGTTCGACAATCCGAACCTTATTTATTCGCAGGTTCTCGGCCTGCTCCGCGAAAAACTATTGTCAATGAATCTCGACACAAAGGTGAAACTGCCCGATATCCCGTCAGGCGAAGGTCAGGGAGTAAAGCAGCAGGTTGTCGATGCCATAGCGGGCTTTTTAAATCATAGTAAGCCGCCGACTTCACAGCAGCGTTTTGATTTTTCAAAAGTCGCGAAAAGAAGCGATTTTTCTGCCGCCGGTCAGCGGGAGAATTTTTACAGCGATATTCCTTCGCCGCCGGCAGGGCCGGAGTATTTTCAGATTCACGACAGCTATATAATAGCTCCGGTAGATGACGGATTTTTAATTATTGACCAGCACGCTCTTCATGAGCGGATAATCTATGAAGACCTGTGCAGGAGATTGGCCGGCGACGAAGCGGCAAAACTCGAATCGCAGAAGCTCCTTATACCTGAGACATTCGAAATAAATCCTGCCAGGCAGGAAATACTGAATAATTCAGCCGGGCTTCTCGAAAGGCTCGGTATAACTATCGAACCATTTGGGCCGGGCTTATGGGCGATACAATCTTTTCCCACTCTGCTGGCCAAGGTCAAGCCGGTGGATTTTATAACAGACCTTCTCGACATACTTACCGATTCTGCGGAAAAACTCGATGCTGAAAGGCTTCTTCATAAGGTTCTCGATATGGCCGCCTGCAAGGCCGCCGTCAAGGCCGGACAGAAGTTAAATCAGGTTGAGATGCACCAGCTTTTAGCCGATAAAGAGGCGATAGAGCGAGCAAGCAGATGTCCCCACGGCAGACCGACAACGATAAGATTTTCACTGGCAGAGCTCGAAAAACAATTCAAAAGAACGTAAGTGCTTTTGAGAAAAATGGTTATAATTTAAATAAAATGGCTTGCAAACAGACGGGTCGCTGAATATAGTATCTGCTCTTTAAAAGTTCGGTTTTCTTGTACGAATTTTCGTACAAATGTCGGAAAACCCTGTTATTAATATTTTTTCTACGGATAAGAATGCTGTGAAAAAGAGAGAAACTGTAAAACGCAAATCGCCTGCGAACAGGAAGAGCGTCAGGAAAAAAGCTGCTCCTGTCTATGTAAAAACAAGCGAATGTCTTACCAAAGAGGAGGTCGAGCATTTCCAGCGTTTGCTTATCGAGAAAATGCAGGAAATCATCGGCGATGTCAATTCGATTGAGGGCGAAGCGCTGAAGAAATCCCGTCTTGACGCGACAGGCGACCTTTCGAGTATGCCTATACATATGGCCGATATCGGCACGGATAATTATGAACAGGAATTTGCACTCAATCTTCTCGACAGCGAAAGAAAAATTCTGCACAAAATCGCCGAGGCCCTTCAGCGTATCGAGGACAATACATACGGCATTTGTGAAGTTACCGGAAGAGGTATATCAAAAGGCAGACTTGAAGCAAGGCCATGGGCAAGATACTGCATAGAGTATGCCAGGCTGATTGAAAAAGGCATCATAAAAGAGGGCGACCCTGTGCCGGAAAATGTTGATTTGGACGAATTGATATAAATACACAAATAAAGGGTGTTTTTGTCCCATTATATTCTGTGCAGCAGGCAAATCTTGCAGCAAACCTTTTCCTATTTTATAATATTCAGCTATGAATAGACAATGTCCGGTATGTGGTAAAACTATTCCTGCTCCCTCAAAAACCGGGGGCCAGGCGGGCTTTTTCCCTTTCTGTTCGGAAAGATGCAAATTGGTTGACCTTAACCGCTGGTTCCGGAGCGAATATATTATATCTTCGCCGGTTCAGCAGCGGAAAGAAGACAGTGAAAACGACCCGGAAAATATGCTGGAACAATAACTTAAATAGTGATAACATACACAGCTTATATAAAAATCATAGATTTGTCGTGATTTTTGAAAGGGCTCAGGGATGACAGAGCAAAAAGATTTAAGTCAATGCTGCGGAAATTTTCTTTTCCCGCACGTTTTTAAGCTGTTCAGAATAGCCATTCAGCCGGGCAGAATTTTAACCGCTTTTTCAGCTTTGGCTATCATTTTCATCGCAGGCTGGCTGATGGACTTCCGCAAAACCGTGGTTGCTTCCGGCAAGCTCACTCAGCGGCAGATCAGAACTTCGGCGTTGACCGGCTCGGTAACCTGGCCGACGGAACTGCATTGCTTTGTAAATAATCCTGAAAGAATGGACAATTTTATCAAAATTTACAAAGACAAGGGGGAAAAACAGGGCGTTTTTAAAGTTTGGTCGAATTTCTGTCTTGCGAATTTTAATCAGGCGGTTGTTTCGATGCTGCAGTTAAAACTGGATAATGTAACGGCGGCGATTTCGGGCTGTGTTTTGTCCTTTATCTGGCTGCTCAAATATCACACTGCTTACAGCATTATTTTTCTTCTGATTTCTTTCGTAGTTCTTTCTGTGGCAGGCGGCGCAATTTGCAGAGGAGCGGCCCTGCATTTCTCGAAAGATGAGAAAGTCGGTATAAGTGCCTGTGTAAAATTCGCAATCAGAAGATTTCTTCCTCTTTTCTGTGCACCGACCGCTCCGCTGGTGCTGGTAGCTTTACTCGGATTGGTAATAATTTCAGTGCTCGGCCTTATAACAAATATTCCCTGGCTCGGTGAGCTTGTTCTATCGCTGACTTTTGTGATTATCCTTTTTGCGGGCCTGCTGATGGCTTTTGCGGTTATAGAAGCCGTTGCAGGCTTGAATCTTATGTTTGGGGCGGTTGCTTACGATAATTCCGATACTTTCGATGCCATCAGCAAATCGTTTAATTATGTTTATTCGAGACCCTGGCGTCTTGGATTTTATACTCTGCTTGCCGCCGTGTATGGGGCAATCAGCTATTTAGTCGTCAGATTTTTCGCATTTGTAATGCTTGTTATGAGCAGATGGTTTTTGCAGTTGGGTATTTTGACCAAAAGCAGCAAAGCCGAACAGTTCGATAAGCTTGCCGCAATCTGGCCTGAGCCGGAATTTTTCAGCTTTTTGGGCGGCGGAATCGACATCTCAAGAAATCCGACAGAATCTATCGCCGCGTTTGTCGTTGCCCTTGAGATATTTATTATTTCGGGACTGGTAATAGCTTTCGCCGTCAGCTTTTATTTTTCAGCGGGTGCCGTTATTTACTGTCTGCTGAGGAAAAAAGCGGACAATATCGCCCTTGAAGATGTTTTCATTGAGGCTGAACAGTTCGCCGAACCGGAAAGTACGGAACAAACCGCTCAATCGGCTCAAATGCAAAACAATGAAGAGCAGTAATAATTTTTATATGAAATTAGTGAATAAAATATGACAGAAGAAAATAAAAGTATCCAGGCTTCTGACGAATCTTCATCTTCGGTGATGTTGCGGTTGCGCAGGCCGATAATCATACTTGCCCATATCCTGATATTCGCCGCAAGTCTGATGATGGCGTTTCTGCTTGTCAGCAATATGCAGTTTGGCGAATGGCTCGTTCAGCAGTACCCCAAACTCCTGCTGTGCTTTATAATAATCAAGCTGCCGGTTTTTTCCTATTTTAGACAGTTTCAGGGCTGGTGGCGGTTCGTAAGCATTTCAGACCTGTTGGCGATAGTCAAAGCCTCGCTTGTCAGTACGTTGATTCTGGTAGTATTATGGTTTGGGTTCTTGTCTGCCGAGCCGCTGAGGAGGCATTTACGTGAATTTACCACTTTCAGTCAGGCGATTTTTATTCTCGATATGTTCGCCACGATTGTTCTGCTTGGCGGAATGAGAATGGCTGTCAGGTTATATCACGAGGAGTTTCGTACCGAACGGGCGGCTAAACTGAAAAGATTTCTTATTATAGGAGCAGGCAATGCGGGCGAAGCTCTCCTTCGTGAATTGCACCGTATGCCTGTCGAGCAATACGATGTAATAGGTTTTGTCGATGATGACCCGGTAAAACGGGGCGTTAGTATTCACGGCATTCCCGTATTGGGTAAAATCGACCAACTGGCACAAATATGTAAAAAACAAAACATCGACGAAATTGCGATAGCGATGCCGAGCGCAACGGCAAAGCAGCTGCGAAAAGTAGTCCAGATTTGCGAAGGCGCAAAGGTTCGCTTCCGGACAGTGCCTTCCGTAACGGATATCGCCAGCGGGAAATACAGGGTTTCACAGATTAGAAATGTGGACATTAACGACCTGCTCGGCCGTGAGGCCGTTCAGCTTGACCTCGATATAATAAAACAATATCTCACGGATAAAGTTATCCTTGTAACCGGCGCCGGCGGCTCAATCGGCTCGGAAATGAGCAGGCAGGTCTGTTATTTCGACCCGAAACTATTGCTTCTTGTCGAACAGGCGGAAAACGCCCTGTTTTTTATCGAAAGGGAGCTGAAAAAAAGCTTTCCGCAGGTTGCAATGGAAGCTGTTATATGTGATATCACCGACAAAGTACGGGTTGAGCAGCTTTTTGAAAAGTTTAAACCCGACGTTGTTATCCACGCCGCGGCCCATAAACATGTACCGCTAATGGAACTCAACCCCGGCGAGGCAATCAAAAATAATGTCGTTGGTACGAGAACAGTTGCCGATGCCGCTGATAAATACGGGGCGGAAAACTTCGTTATGATAAGTACCGACAAGGCCGTAAATCCGACAAGTATTATGGGCTCTTCGAAACGTGTTGCGGAACTGTATATTCAGGACCTTAATATGACAAGCAAAACGCATTTTGTAACCGTCAGGTTCGGGAATGTGCTCGGCTCGAACGGCTCGGTTGTTCCGATATTCAAAAATCAGATTGCTGCCGGCGGGCCTGTTACCGTAACGCATCCGGAAATGAGAAGATACTTTATGACGATACCGGAAGCATCGCAGCTTGTTCTGCAGGCCGCCGCGATGGGTAAAGGCGGTGAAATATTTGTGCTCGATATGGGCGAGCCGGTAAAAATCGTTGACCTCGCGAAAGAACTTATAACCCTTAGCGGTTTTCGGCCAGGAGAGGATATAGAAATTATCTTTACAGGCACCAGGCCGGGAGAAAAACTTTTCGAGGAATTGTCAATCAAAGGCGAAGATATGGTGCCTACACGCCATCCCAAGATTGGAATTTGGGGAACCAATATTGCCATCAGCAGAGAACAGCTTCATCAAATAATTGGCGGCCTTGTTTCAACGGCCAATACGCAGGATTACAAACAAATCGTTGGTGCTATTAAGCAGCTCGTTCCTGAATTCATAGGCGACAAGATTAATAATAATTGAGGCGGAAAAAATCGCATAAAAAAACCCGCCTTTTCGGCGGGTTTTTTTGTTGGTTTAGCTGTTATGAATTTTGTCGGCCTGTTCATCACGCGGATGGGCGCCGTCATAGACTTCTTTCAGTCTTTTGGTTGTCAGGTGAGTATAAATCTGAGTTGTTGACAGAGACTGATGGCCCAAAAGCTCCTGAACGCTTCGCAGGTCCGCTCCGTTATTGAGCATATGTGTTGCGAAACTGTGTCTTAGCGTATGCGGACTGATTGAAGGGTCGAGGCCCGCCATCTTCAGATATTTATCCATCTTTCTGCGTACGCTTCTGGTGCTTAATCTTTTACCGTGTTTATTGACAAACAGAACCTTCGAATCGAAATTGCCGTTGCTCTGGGCACGTCTGTTTCGAAATTCCATATAATGCTGTATCGTCTGCAGCGCCGATGAGCCTATCGGGGATATTCTTTCCTTTTTACCCTTGCCTCTTACGTGGAGCACCTCGCCGAGGAAGTCCACATCTTCGATATTCAGGGCTACCAGTTCGCTTACTCTTACCCCTGTGCCGTAAAGTGTTTCCATAATCGCACGGTCTCTTGCTCCGAGCCAGCTGTCGGCAGGCGGAGTTTCGAGAAGTCGTTTTATCTGGTCGTATTCGAGAAATTTCGGAAGTTTCTTGTCCTGCTTCGGCGTCCTGACCGCTGTAACAGGATTGCTGTCGATATGTCCTCTTTTTACGAGGAATTTGTAGAAACTTCTCAGGGTTGCCAGTTTTCTGGCTGTTGTCGATTTGGAGTATTGTTTGTCGTTCAGATGTGCCATATAGACCCTGACGCTGTCGGTAGTCAGCGTCAAAAGAAGCTGTTCGACATTCGTCCTGGTCTGCGTTGCTACGCCGCCGGATTCTTTATGCCAGTCCGACGAACCTGTTTCGCCGCCGGTTAAATGCCGGCAGAACTGTTCGAGGTCCGCGTTGTAGCATTTGGCCGTATGCTCTGAGAAATGCTTTTCAAATTTCAGATAATCCAGAAACTCGTGAATAATAACACAGTTTTCCATATTTATTGTCTCCAAATCGCCTCAATAACGAGGGTGTTCAGTTTTTCATTCCTGCTGCTCGAAAGTTTCAAGCATTGCCTGCGGAGCCTGTTCGTTTAAAAGTCTGTCCGCTTCACTTATCAGCGATTGAGTGAGCTTAAAACTCAGTACCGCTGCGTCGAACCAGTCGAAATCGGTTCGATTATCCTTTGCCTGGGCGACAAGTGCATCTAACAGAAAGTCCTCAGAGCCGGATTCATATCGGAATACGAATCTTTCAGCGCCTTTGGTAAGAATAAGCTGTTTCAGATTTTGCCGTGAATGTCTGTCCATAATCTTTCGCTAAAAATAGTGTTATATCGGGACTTATAATTATCGGTCTGATATGCCAGACCGATAACTAAAACTTCAAAATTTTCCCAATTTTTACTCTTTAATTATAGGGTCGATATATAGAAGTTATCGGCCATTTATAAATATTTACTTTAGGAAGATAGGTAAAAGATTTGAAATAAGTACTTTTAGTAAAAGGCAGTTAGCTGATTTTTGCCGGTTCGGACACCCCCAATCCGTAGGGCATGTTTATAGTTTGAAAACACTATAGGTTGTATCAGTATTGTTATGGCCAAAAAGGCAATTAAAGACTTTTTTTGTCTTTAATTTCTTATGGTTTTATGGATTTTTTGGCAGATATTTAGTAAATTTTCGACCCATTTGATAGGTAAAATCGTTGCCGCATCGGATTTTGCCTTTTTGGGGTCGGTATGAACCTCGATAAACAGCCCATCAGCCCCTGCCGCGACGGCGGCCTTGGCCAAAACCGGAGCCATATCCCTTGTCCCTGCTGAAGCCTTGCCTAACCCGCCGGGCTGCTGGACACTGTGGGTAGCGTCAAAAATGACCGGACAGCCGAGCTTTTTCATAGCCGGTATGGCAGTCATATCGTTGACGAGACGGTTATAGCCGAAAAACGTCCCGCGTTCGGTTAGCAGGATTTTTTTGTTGCCGGTCGAGCGGACTTTTTCAACGGCGTTTTTCATTTCTTCAGGAGACATAAATTGTCCCTTTTTGATATTGACCGGCTTGCCTGTTCTTCCGCAGGCCGCAAGCAAATCGGTTTGACGGCATAGAAAAGCGGGCACTTGCAGACAATCGACAATTTTGGCCGCTGCGGAAACTTGTCCGATTTCATGAACATCGGTCAGTATGGCAAGTGAGGTTTTGCGTTTTACCTTTGCCAGAATCTCAAGGCCTTTTTTAAGGCCGGGCCCGCGAAAGCTGGCGACACTGCTGCGGTTGGCTTTGTCGAAACTTGCCTTGAAGATAACGGGTACGCCGGTCTTTTCGCTGATTTCAGCCAGCCGCTGTGCGATGTCGAGGCAAATCTTTTCTGTTTCAATAACGCAGGGGCCTGCTATGACAAACAGTCCGCCGTCAGGCTCTATCTTAATATTGCCTATCTTGAACATATTGATTTCCTGGCAAATGCGTCGCCGTGCCGGCGACGGCTAAACAAAATTATTTAAAAACTCTGAGTATTCTCGTTCTCATTCCGACGGGTTTTCCGCCCGGCGGGACAAGGACTTTAACCGCCTCGGGAATAATCGTAACTTCGAGCGGTAAATCCGGACCCGGGTCGCCGTCAAGCTCTGTCATCATCGGAGTTTCGGAATATATTTTAATCTTTTTGCACTGTTTGTATAAGACGTTTTTTCTCCTGCGGTGATTTTTGAATGCCGTCAGCAAAGCGTGAAGCAAAAGCGATGTGTGGCTGGAGCATTTATAAATGCACACATCCAGCAGGCCGTCGCTGAAATTCGCGGCTCGCAGTATCGGCAGTCCTAAAGCATACCGCGATATATTCCCGAAAATGACTATGCCGCGGTCTGAAAAAACGATTTTATCCTCGACCTCAACAGTTACTTTCGGGAAATCGTATGCCCAGAAAGTTTTCCATATCGGCCAGAAATAATAAAGATGTGTGATATTTCCCTTTCTCTGTGCATTGACGAGGTTTACGACATCCCCGTCAAAACCCACGCCGCCGACGGAAGTGAAAAATTTATCGTTCGCCTTGCACAAATCCAGCGGCCGTATAGTGCGGGACTCGAAAATGCTTATCATATTTTTGAGCGTTGTTTTGTAGCCGAGCTCGTTGGCAAGCAGGTTTTCCGTGCCGCAGGGAATAATCATCAGAGGCTTGTCGCTGCCTTCGAGTCCGTGGACGACCTCTCTGATTGTGCCGTCGCCGCCGGCGACTATGACCATCGAGCAGTCATATTTAACTGCAACTTCAGCCGCCAAAGTCTGTGCGTGCGTCAAAGACTCGGTATGTCTAATCTCAAGCCTGTGCCCCTTCCGCTGCAGGTATTCTATGAAATTTTTCGCGACCAGCTTCTCGCCGGACGGACCTGCCTTTGTATTTATTATAACGAATATATAACCGTTTTCTGGCTTAATCATTTTAAATCGAAAGATATCTTTCTTTTCTTCGAGCCGGTTTTCGCGAGCGCTTCTTCCATCAGATGTGCGTAGCTTTGGGGTGTGTGTTTGAGGTTTTCAAGTCCGAGTTTTTTCTGTGCCTGTTCGATTACATCGTCGCTGGGCCCTTCAATTTCCACGAATTTTCCGAGCATCGGCAGCTCGTCCAGAGCAACTTTGCAGCTATGAAAATCCCAAAGGCCCCTTTTTTTCTCGAACGTCAGTCTTTCTTTATAGCCGAGCTCGGCAAAAAGCTCTGCCAGCTCCTCGGCCTTTTCCACTTTCAGTCCGATTTCACGGCGGGTCTTGAAGCGGTGATTTTCCCTTGCGCCTTTGTAAGTAAGCTCGATTGCTTCGCCGAGGTGATTTTTATGTTTTCTGATTCGCAGGCACCTATCGGAATTGATAAGCGAATCGTCGCTGTCATCGTAATAGGCGTCAGTCTGGATATAGTCGCCCTCGAATTTGGCGCCGAGCCGCTTAAGCTTTTCCACTATCGGCTCGAAGTTTTCTATTTTTAGTTTTAATTCTATTTCTAAAGCCATTCGTTACCCTTTGCCACAGAGTTTTTTTCTTTTTATTTTTAGCCACAGAGCTCACAGAGGCCACAGAGATATAATTTATAATATTTTTTTAAAAAACAACATCTGTCATCTTACTTAATTTATTCTTATTATTCTTTAATTTTCTTCATGATTTCTTTTAACGGTATAACTTCTAAGGGGCATTCTTTCCAATCATGTTCCCAACAGACAATTACATCACATTCATCGGGATTATGCCCATGCTTCTCGAAGTTTGAACTTTTATACTCAAACTCAATTGCAACCCGCTCCCATTTACCTTTCTTGCCCCGTATTTCTCTTTTTCCCTCACAGTCCGGAAAATCTGTTCTTACTACTTCGATAACAAAACCGAGTTGTCTGCTTAACATTCCAAACAAATATACCACACCTTGTTCATTTAAAGGTGCATGCCGAAGCCCCAAAAAATCAATTGGTTCTCCATATTCTACTTTTTTAGCACGGCGAGGTTGTTTCTGTTGGTCAGGTAAAATGTCAGGGTTAATTTTCTCTAAATCTTTTAAACCATCAACTCCGTTTTTATCCTTCCATTTAATGAATTCTCCTAAAGCTTTTATCCATGTCCCAAATCTTGTTTCATAAGGTTTTAGTGAGAAGCTTCCCAATCGCTCCATTTCTTTATATTGTGGTTGTCTTCCTATATGATTCCAAACCTTCTCTATTTCTGCGAACAATTCTTCGTCGGAAATATTCGATAGTCTTTTTACTGAAAGTCCTGCTTTCTTCAGCGCGTTGTTCCAAGAATCGAATCTTTTTGCAATAGTACTGTGATTAATTTTGGACAGTTGATTAAATTCTCTCTGGGTCAAAGTATTTTTGTCGAGTTTTTTTGCTACCCTTTTGAGTTCATTTAATAAGCTTTCGTCAGAGTAATCAGAAAGTCTTTTGATGTTATAATCCATAACAAATGTAACCTTTTCATTAATCCTTTTTTCAGTTTTCTAATTTATTTATCTCTGTGCTCTCTGTGGCTAAATTATTATTTTTTATCTCTGCGGCTTTGGTTTTCATAAGGATACCCTCTTAACGCCGTCAATTAATCGCTTTTCACCAAAATTGATTATTAAGCCTCTTTTTAAATTTGTAGCCTTGAGGTATGAAAGGGTCTGCGCCAATGCGACTTCCGGCATTTTTGATAAAGATTTAATCTCTATAACAACCTCATCTTCCACAAGCAAATCAAGTTTTTGACCTTTGATGGTTTTGCCTTTGTAAACAATATCGCAACCAACCTGTCTTTGATGTTTTATATTTCTTAAAACAAACTCGAAACATAGAGCCTCTTCATAGATTGATTCGAGCAATCCGGGGCCGAGTATATTATGAACTTCAATAGCTGCCCCAATAATTTTTTCCGTTAGTTCATCGTTCATTTCAATTTATCTCTGTGCTCTCTGTGGCTAAATTATAAATCTCTGTGTTCTCTGTGCTCTCTGTGGCTAAATTATAAATCTCTGTGTTCTCTGTGCTCTCTGTGGCTAAATTTAATACTTTCATATTCTCTGTGGCTTATCCTATAACAATATTGACTAATCGGGATTTGATGACGATTATCTTTTTTATTTCTTTTCCGGTTATTGCCGATGCGACCTTTTCGCAGGCAAGAGCATTTTGCTTAATCTCTTCTTCGCCGGCGTCGGCGGAAACTACGATTTTGTCCTTTATCTTGCCGAGCACCTGAACGGCAAGCTCTATCTCTTTTTCTTTTGCAAGACTTTCATCGAACTTCGGCCAATTTTCATAGGCCAATGTGTTTGTATGTTCTAATTTCTGCCAAAGCTCTTCCGCAATGTGCGGCGAAAAAGGAGCAAGAACAAGCACGAACGTCTCAATCGCCTTTTTGGGTTTCGTTTCGAGTTTGGTTAAATGATTGACGAAAATCATCATTTGACTAATCGCCGTATTGAAACGGAAATTGTCGATATCCAGCGTAACCTTTCTTATTGTCTGATGAAGTATTCTTTGCGTTTCATCGTTGGTTTCGACGTCTTTTATACTGCTGTTAAGCTCGCCGGTTTCTTCGTCGATAACTATTCGCCAGACTTTGTTTAAAAATCGGTGTACGCCTTCGACGCCCTGCATATTCCACGGCTTGGTTGCTTCGAGCGGGCCCATAAACATTTCATAAAGTCTCATCGAATCGGCGCCGTAATCGGTAATAACCTTGTCGGGATTGACGACATTGCCTCTGGATTTGCTCATCTTCTGATTATCTTCGCCGAGTATCATTCCCTGATTGATAAGTTTTTTAAACGGCTCAGGCGTGCTTACATAACCCAAATCGTAAAGCAATTTGTGCCAGAACCGCGAATAAAGCAGATGCAGTACCGCGTGCTCGGCTCCGCCGATGTATAAATCGACGGGCATCCAGTATTTTTCCTTTGTCTTTTCCCAGCCGGCTTGGTCGTTTTTCGGGTCAAGATACCGCAGATAGTACCAGCAGCTTCCGGCCCATTGCGGCATCGTGTTTGTCTCGCGTTTTGCTTTCCTGCCGTCGGGCAGTTTTATGTTCAGCCAGTCATCTATCATAGCCAGCGGCGATTCGCCTGTGCCTGCGGGTTTGTAAGTTTTTACCTCCGGCAGAACCAGCGGCAAATCCTTTTCGTCAAGTGCCGTTAGACTGCCATCCTCGCAATGAAGAAGCGGAAACGGCTCGCCCCAATACCTTTGCCTTGAAAACAGCCAATCACGGAGCTTATAATTGACCTCCTTTTTGCCGAGTTTTTTTTCGTTGAGCCAGTTTGTGATTTTTTCCTTAAATTCAGCGGTGGAAAGGCCCGTGAATTTCCCGCTGTTTATCGCGATACCATCACCGACGAAGCAATACTCGCCTTTTTCGACTTTGGCGGCGAGTTCTTTATCTTCCGGCTCGACTACCGGTATAATTTTCAGGCTGAATTTCTTTGCGAACTCAAAATCTCGCTCATCGTGGGCAGGCACACTCATAATCGCGCCTGTTCCATAACTTATAAGAACATAATCACTAATCCAGATTTGTATCTTTTCGTTGTTAACTGGATTTATTGCATAAGCACCGATGAATTCTCCTGTTTTCTCTTTAGCTAAGTCGGTCCTATCCAAATCACTCTTAGTGGTTGCTTTGGCACAATAGTCTTGCACTTTTTTTCTTTGAGAGGGCGTTGTAATCTCATCGACAAGCGGATGTTCCGGAGCCAGCACCATATATGTCGCGCCGAAAAGCGTGTCCGGACGGGTAGTAAAGACCGTGATTATTTTATCGAAGCCGTCAACCTTGAAATCGACTTCGGCGCCGATGCTTTTTCCAATCCAGTCAGTCTGAAGTTTTTTTATTGAGTCCGGCCAATCAACCAGTTTTAAATCGTCCTGAAGTCTGTCAGCGTATTTTGTAATCCGCAGCATCCATTGCCGCATCGGTTTTCGTATTACCGGATGTCCGCCCCGTTCGCTTACGCCGCCGATGACTTCCTCGTTTGCCAGAACGGTTCCAAGCTCCGGACACCAGTTAACGGCTACTTCAGCCTCGTAGGCAAGACGATGCTCATCAATATATTTCCTTTTTTCTTCTCCGCTCAGGCCGGCAGGTATAGGTAATTGCTCGATTGGTTTGGCCTTCTTTTCTTTTTCGTCGAAATAGCTGTTAAATAATTTCAGGAAAATCCACTGTGTCCATTTATAGTATTTCGGGTCTGTCGTATCGACTTGCCTGTCCCAGTCATAAGAAAAGCCAAGCGATTTTATTTGCCTGCGCATATTGTCAATATTTTGCTGGGTGGTTGTGGCGGGGTGCGTGCCGGTCTGGACTGCGTATTGCTCGGCGGGCAGGCCGAATGCATCCCAGCCCATCGGGTGCAGAACGTTGAAGCCTTTCATCCTTCTATATCTGGCGACGATGTCGCTTGCCGTATAGCCTTCCGGATGCCCGACGTGCAAACCTTGCGCGGAGGGATACGGAAACATATCCAAGATGTAATATTTGGGTTTGCTCTTGTCGCCGTCGTTAGCGGCGAAAGTCTTATTGGATTCCCAGTAATTTTGCCACTTTTTCTCTATCTCGTTAAAATTATAGAATCCTGTATTTTCGTTCATAGTTTTTAAAGTCCTGAATGAGGGCAAGTTGCCCCTGATGGGCAGGAGAGGCAATTACTTGCCGCGGGCTGCTTTACCACAGCGGCAAAGGTTGAAAACTGCTTGGTTAGATTTTTGCCTCTGCAGGCAGGACAGGTGCGGGAGGCTTTTGAATCGGCCTTCTCCAAAAACTCGCTCACCTTGCCGCAATCGGCGCATTTATATTCAAAAATAGGCATAAAGCTTTCCTTTTCAAAGTATTGTGTTATAGCCGAGAAACCTGATAGTATAGCGTTTAACACAAATGAGGCAAGGGAAACATTGAACTATCAGGATAAATATAGTCCAAAATAAACTGATTTTTTCTAAAGATAATTCAGATATATGCCGAAAGTATTATTGCAGTAATTTATCATATATGATATATTTATGCTATGAAATTTGAAACATTATTAAAAAAATCGGTCGATTTGCCGTGTTTTACGTCTCGTTTTTTGGCGGCGGGTCAAAATCTGGCTCAAGTGAGATTGCAGCTTAGCCGTTGGGTTAAAAGCGGCAGGATTATAAGATTATCCAAGGGATTGTATATAATTGCCGAGCCTTACCGAAAAATTAAACCGAATTTATTTTCTATTGCCAACAATATCGAATCGCCGTCTTATGTAAGCTGCCAGTCTGCCCTTTCTTTTTATGGATTGATTCCGGAGTTTGTACCGGTTGTTACGAGTGTTACATCGGGCAGGCCGCGAACGGTTGAAACGCCGCTGGGGCGGTTCGAATATAGATATATTAAAAAGGATTTTTTCTGTGGTTATCAGGAAATCCAATTGCCCCAGAAGCAAAAAGCGTTTATAGCAGGACCGGAGAAAGCCTTGCTTGACCTGATTTATCTGACTGTCGGCGGAGATAGAAAAGAATTTATAGATGAGCTTAGGCTGCAAAATTTCAATCAGCTTAATAAAGACGTACTTGGCGAATATGCGGAAAAATCCGAAAGTCCCAAACTCAAAAGGGCGGCGTCGAATATTAAAAAGATGCTCGATGAATCGCAGGGCGGTGAGCTATGAAGGATTATATTAAACAAATTATTGAAAAAATCGCGGATAATAATCTCGCAAGATGTATTGTACGTGAATATTTACAGGCCAGATTGCTCGAAAGCCTTCAGGAAAGCGGTGCCTTTGAAAACTGGGCGTTTGTCGGCGGGACAGCCTTGCGGTTTCTTTATTCCATGCCGCGGTTCTCGGAAGACCTTGACTTTTCTCTTTCTGCCGCGGGCAGGGAAGATCATTTTACAGAGATTATGAAAAGGACTAAAAGTATTTTTGTCGCCGAGGGTTATTCGCTGATAATCAGGGCAAAAGCTGAAAAGACGGTAAAAAACGCCTTTCTAAATTTTGAGGGTCTGCTTTATGAGCTTGAACTTTCACCCCATAGTTCCGAGACAATTTCCATCAAAGTAGAAATCGATACAAATCCGCCCGCCGGAGCTGATTTTGAGACGAGCATTGTCAGGAAATATTGTCTATTAAACTTACAGCACTACGACAGGGCATCATTACTTGCCGGGAAATTACACGCGTTGTTGAGCCGTAAATATGTGAAAGGCAGAGACATTTACGATTTATTTTGGTATCTGTCCGACAGAAACTGGCCTGCGCCGAACATTACCCTTTTGAACAACGCCCTAAAACAGACCGGATGGCAGGGCAGGACAGTTACGAGCGATAACTGGCAAAGCGAAACTGCCCTGCGTATTTCAGATTACGACTGGGATAAAGTCATTACAGATGTCCGCCCGTTCGTCGAAAGACAGCAGGACTTAAAACTTCTCACAAAAGAAAATCTTTTAAAAATGCTCGAAAACAGCGTCAATCGATAAAGATTCTCTTTATATGTCTATCGTAGATGTTTTCAGTTACGGTTTTTGCGATTGTATCTTCGTATTTTTCCAGTGCGTTAATATATCGGCTGCTCATTTTGGCGGCGATTTTGTAGCCGACGTGGATTAACTGCCTGAAATTCAGATTATAATCCTTGCATTTCTGGTCGTGCCGAAGGGTATTGGCGTATTTTGCGCTGTCCCATTTGGCGACTTCATCCGGACTTGGCAGTTTTGATTTGTCAATGTCGATAACTGTCGCATAAGGTTTGCAAAGTTCGTCAAAATGAGCGATTGCTTCTCTGTACACATCTTTTGCGATATCGAGGCCTTTGCCGCCGGCCAGTGCAAGACCGATGATTTCCTCAAGCCAGGTTGTGCCCGCCGTTTTCAAATGCAGGCCGGTGTTGAATCTCTTTAACGCTTTTTTAATAGGTGTGTAAATCGAGAATTTATCGCTGCCGGAATGGACGCTTAACTTCAAACTGGCAGGCAGGCCGAATTCTTTAATTGCGAAATTGATAACCGCTGTATCTTCGTTGAATTCCTTTTCGAACTGTGCGACATCGCCGACATAATCGACGCCTTTATTGAATCTGCCGGTAAATTTAGGCGCGATTGTCTGGGCGGGGATTTTTTCGGCGGCTATAGCCGAGAGGATAAAGAGCATCTCGACCGGACTTTACGGCTGGTTCGATTCGTCGGTGGAAACTTCGGTTACGAAGTTCTCGCTGCCTTTCTTTTCGGCGACGTGCCTGTAAATTTCACCGGCCTTTTTGATAGCGAGCAGAAATTTTGCACCGATTTTTTCAAGGTCGTTCTGTGTAATAGTTAATTTGCCTTCGATATCGGGAATAGAAAGGCTGCCGATGAACTTTTTGTTCTGTTCGACAAAGGCCGCCAAGTCCTTGTCTTCGCATTTTTCGCCGATATAGTCGGCAACGTCGAGAGTATAGAAATTACTCGCCTCGATAAACAAATCGACATTGCTGATATTTATATGGTCGGCATCGACGTAATAAGAATCTTTCCAGCCCAGCGTTTTTACCGCTTCATCGGCTTCTTTTCTAAGGCTTGCCGGCTCTGGGCCGATGGTTGTGTGTTCTCTGTGACTTTTATTCCAGACCGGAACTATATCGCAGCCTTGCTGTTTGGCTTTCATAATAGCGGCAAGCTGTGCCTGGCCCTGATGAGCGAATCTGTCGCCTACGCCGAAAGAAAATTTTTCAAGTTTCATTTTACAAACCCTTCAATAATTTTTATTAAACTGATTTTGCTATCTGTTCCGTATGTTCTAAATGGCTTACGATTGCCTTCACGGCGTTTTTGACGTTGCGTCCCTTCAGCGCCGAAAGCATTTTCCTGTGGTAATTTATCGCGGTATGCACTTCGCTTTCGTGAAGGCTTGAAAAGACCTGCGAATATTTATGGTATTCCGCGATGGACTCAAACGCCTTAACCAGCGGCATATTTCCGCTCGTATGGATTATAATTTGATGGAATTCCGTGTCCAGTTTGAGAAATTCGAGAAAATTGTCTTTTGCCTGCTCCATTTTTTCTGTTAATCGCTGAAGTTCTTCGACCTGATGGGCGTTTATTTTTTCGCAGGCAAGTGTTATTGCAGCCGTTTCGATTGCCTTGCGTGCGTAAATAATATCTGAAAATGTTACTTTGGCAAAATCCAGCGGCAGAAGAAGGGCAGGCAGTTTCTTTTGCAAAATCTTCTGAACATAGGCGCCCGAGCCGGGCCTGATTTTCAGGATTCCAAGTTTCTCAAGGTCGTAAAGTCCCTGTCTTACCGTGCCCCGACTTACGTTGAACTGCTCGCAGAGTTTCCTCTCGGCAGGCAGTCTGGCGCCGTCGCCGTAATTGCCGGACGCTATAAAGGCAATCAGCTCGCGTACAAGTTTCGTATGAAGCAGTTCTTTATTCATATAAAATTGGTATATTTAATATACCAATACGGTCTATCGGTCAAGGATAAATCGGGTTTTTCCGGCGCGGGTATTTATGGGGTTGCGGTAGAAATATTTTCAGGTTATTATTGCCTCCAAATTATTGAGGCCGGGTTATGCTCAAAAAACAATTGGGGCTTTTTAGTGTTTTCAGTATCGCCGCCGGCGCTATGATTAGCAGCGGCCTTTTTGTTCTTCCCAGTCTTGCATTCGCAAAGGCAGGCCCTTCAATTGTCATATCTTATTTTCTTGCCGGTCTTTTGATGGTTCCTTCGATGTTGTCCAGTGCCGAGCTTGCCACGGCGATGCCCAAGTCCGGCGGCAGCTATTTCTTTGTCGAGCGAAGTCTTGGTCCGCTTATGGGTACTTTTGCAGGTTTTGCCAATTGGCTCGCTATCACGCTCAAAGCGACTTTTGCGATGGTCGGCATAGGTGCTTTGGCGACGCTTTTTTTTCCAAACGGCAGCGAATTGACAATAAAACTTGTTTCGGCGGGGGCGTGTCTGTTCTTTTTGACGATAAATCTTTTGAGTGTTAAAGGTACCGGCGGCCTGCAAACCGGCCTTGTTTTGGGGCTTATCGCAATACTTGTTGCGTTTATAGTCAAGGCCCTGCCTTTTGTCGAACCGCAGCAGTATTCGCCGTTTGCGCCATTCGGCGTCAAAAGCGTTTTTGTTGTCGCCGGTATGGTTTTCGTATCCTACGGCGGGCTTACGAAAGTTATCGATGTTTCGGAAGAAGTGCGCAACAGCCAGAAAAATATTCCATTCGGAATATTTGCATCCTTTTTTGTGGTCAACATTCTCTATCTTTTGGTGGTTTTTGCGGTGGTCGGCGTTCTTTCGCCGGACGTTTTAAGCGGCTCTCTTGCCCCGATTGCCCTTGCCGGCAAAGCTGTTGCGGGAGTTGCGGGAGAAATCCTGATAAGCATAGCCGCTTTTCTCGCTTTTGCCACTACTGCAAACGCCGGTCTGCTCAGCGCATCGAGAACTCCTATGGCGATGAGCAGGGACGGCCTTGTACCACAGTTTCTTTCCAAGACGAGCAGGCGTTTTCATACGCCGTATTTTTCGCTTTTACTGACGGCGGGTTTTATGCTTTTCGTGATTTTTGCCCTCTCAATCGAAGAGCTTGTCAAAACCGCATCTACTATGCTGATTATTGTGTTTATGCTGATTAACGTTTCAGTGATTATAATGCGGCACAGCGGAATCCAAACGTATCGGCCGACATTTAAAGCCCCTCTTACTCCCTGGATCCAAATCGGCACAATTTTAATATACTTGTTTTTAATTTTCGAGATGGGCTATGTGCCGCTGGCGTTAGTCGGTGTTTTCGCGATTGTCGCGATGGTTTGGTATCTGTTTTATGTTCAGCGGCGCATCGACCGCAAATCGGCAATCGTGTATCTTGTAAAAGCAATTGTTTCAAAACACATTCAGCGCACCGACCTTGAAGATGAATTGAAACATATTTCACTGCAGCGCGACGAAGTGGTAGCCGACAGATTCGATGAGCTTGTAAAAAAATGCGATATTCTCGATATCTCCGGAAAAATTTCCGCAACCGACCTTTTCCACACCGCCTCGCAGGCCCTGTCGAAAAGGCTTAATATCGATGCGGATAAACTTTATGAGCTTTTTATACAGAGAGAAAAAGAATCCACGACGGTTATAAAGCCCGGCCTTGCCATCCCGCACATCGTAGTTGAAGGTCAAAGTATTTTTGAAGTTCTGCTTGTTCGATGCAGGGACGGTGTCGTTTTTTCCGAGCTGCACGAACCTGTAAAAACAGCGTTTGTCCTGATTGGCTCGTCCGATGAGCGGAACTATCATCTCAGAGCCCTTATGTCGATTGCCCATATCGTCAGCGAACCGGAGTTCGAGAAACGCTGGTTCGCCGCCAAGAATATCGAACAGCTCAGAGATATTGTCCTGCTCTCCGGAAGACAGCGGGATTAAAATTTATCAGCCCCTTTCCTTTTTTGCATTTCTGCATTATTATAATTCATTATGCCTAAAAAAATACTGATTCGCAGTTTTGGATGTCAAATGAACAAGCTCGACACCAATCTGGTGATTAATTCATTTTTAGATTCCGGTTTTGAGTTTGCCGAACAAATCGCTGACGCCGATATTGTGCTTATCAATACCTGCTCTGTTCGAAATCACGCCGAGGAAAGGGTGCTGTCGCTTCTTGGCCATCTGAAACACATAAAAAAAACAAATCCGCATCTTATTGTCGCCGTTTTCGGCTGTATGGCTCAAAGATTAAAAGAGGATTTACTCAATCACGAGGCGGTCAATATCGTCTGCGGCCCGCTGCAAATTCCGGAACTTGTAAATCTTGTAAATAACGATATTCCAAAACAAGGCGCGATAAGCGATAACATAAGACATAAACCATTATTGCAGGATTCAGAAAAACTTGATGCTTTTGAGTGTGCTTATGATACGGCGGAAGATAATTTGCCTGCCCAGGCCTATGTTCGCGTGATGCGCGGCTGCGATAATTTCTGTTCGTATTGTGTTGTGCCTTATGTCCGCGGGCCGGAAGCATCAAGACCGCCTGAAAAAATTATCGCTCAGATTAAAAAACTTGCCGATGCCGGTATTAAACAGGTAACACTTCTCGGTCAAACGGTAAATTCATATAAATATAATGATATTTTCTTTGCCGATTTGCTTTATGAGGTAAGTAAAATTAACGGTATCGAATGGCTCAAGTTCGTTACCTGCTTTCCGAGGAATTTTGACGAAAAAATCTTTAAGGCAATGGTCGATTTGCCGAAAGTCTGTCGGTATTTACATATTCCCGCTCAAAGCGGCTCGGATAAAATCCTCAAGGCGATGAATCGCGGCTATACCTGCGGCCAATATCTCGAAATTATAGATAAAGCCGGAGAAATCGTACCCGATATTGCCATAGCGGGCGATTTTATTGTCGGTTTTCCGGAAGAAACTGACGAAGATTTTCAAAAAACCGTTGAGCTTGTCGAAAAAGCACGATACAAAAACTGTTTTATCTTCAAATATTCCCCTCGCCCCGGCACAAGAGCCGACGACAAACTCGCCGATAATGTTCCGATGGAGCTCAAAAAACGGAGGAACATAGAGCTTCTTGCCGTTCAGGAAAAAATAAGCGCCGAATTAAATAAATCATTCATAGGAAAAACGGTGGAAGTTCTTGTTGAAGGTATGAGCAAAAAAGGCCATCTCGACGGTGCGACCGAAAAAGAATATCCCCAGCTTGTCGGCAGAACCGCTGGAGATTATATCGTTGTCTTTAACGGCCCGGAAAATCTGGCAGGGCAGTTTGTCGATATTGCTATCACAAAAACAAGTGCGTTGACGCTTTTGGGGCAAATAAGTTAAATCTCTTTTATTCGGCTTCTTTGGAACTGATAAGCTCGTAGAGGTCTTTTGCGGTGGGAGCGTTTTGTAATTTGTTTCTGAAATCCTCGTCCAGCATCAACCTGCTGATTCTCGCAAGCGCCTGAATGTGAGGGCCGGTCTTGTCGAGCGGCGAAGCGAGCAAAACAATAATGTAAACAGGCTTTTCATCAATACTCTGAAAATCAATTCCCTGACGCGAAATGCCGATGGCCATAACAAGCTCTTTAACACCTTTGCATTTGCCGTGAGGAATAGCGATGCCTGAACCGATGCCGGTGCTTCTTGTGGTTTCCCTGTTTATAACGGACTGCAAAACTTCATCTTTGTTGATAAGAAGCTTATTAGCATCGAGCAGCTCGACAAGCTCTGCCACAACGGCCTGTTTGTCCGTGCCGTCGAGCGGAACCTTAACACAGGCGGGCTGAAGAATCTGAGTCAATATCATATCAAAAATCTCATTCCAACTAAAAGCGGTACGTTAAGAAAGGTTTTAAAAAAGTACAAGGTGAAAATTCTATAAGTTTTGAGCCTAAAAGGCAAACACTTTAATTGTCCGGCAGGGCTTTTGGCGTAAGTATTTGGATTTAAAGCAGTTATAAAATCAGCATACAATCGCCATAGGAGTAAAAACGGTACTTTTCATCAATGGCGTGTTTGTATGCGGCGAGGATTTTGTCCAGTCCCGCAAAAGCACCAACGAGGGCGAGAAGGGTTGATTTAGGCAGATGGAAATTGGTAATTACGCAATCAGTGATTTTAAAATCAAAACCCGGCGTGATGAACAGTTCGGTTTGGCCATGTGCGGCGGTAATTTTTCCATATTTTTGCGCGACGGTTTCGAGAGTTCTGACGGCAGTAGTGCCGACGGCGAAGATTCGGCCTTTCGATTGAATTGTTTTATTTATAATCTCCGCGTTTTCAGCGTCGATAAAATATTGCTCGCTGTGGATTTTGTGTTCTTCGAGAGTTTTGGTCTTGACGGGCAGGAAAGTACCCTCGCCGACGTGCAAAGTGATTTTCGCGATTGAAATTCCTTTCGCTTTTGTTTGTTCGAGAATTTCGGGCGTAAAATGCAGTCCTGCGGTCGGAGCGGCGATGGCGCCGTTCTGGCGGGCATAGACAGTTTGATAACGGTTCGTGTCGAGCTGATATTCAGAGGCGGGGTCTGGTCTTTTGATATAAGGCGGCAGGGGAGCAAAACCGATTGTTTCGAGGATTTCCATCGAGGGCAGCGATAAAGCGGGTTTAATGAGCCATCGGCCCTGCTCGAGCTTTGTGTCGATAACGGCGGTGCAAAAAGTTTTTTTGTCTCTGTCGAGCAGGTTCAAAGTATCGCCTTGTTTGAGACGGGAGGAATTTTTGAACATAACTTTCCATTTGTCGTTTTCGGAGACGATGAAAAGGCCTTCGATTTTTGCGCCGGTTTTCTTTTGAGCGAAGAATCTCGCGGGCAGAACTTTCGTATCGTTTAGGACGAGGCAGTCGCCTTTGTCGAGAAATTTGACGATTTGCGAAAAATCGCTGTCGAGCAGGGAATTTTCAGAGCGATTCAAAACGAGCATTTTGCTGCCGGCGCGGTTTGGTGCGGGCTTTTGTGCGATAAGCTCGGGCGGCAAATCATAATTGAGTTTTTCGATTTCCATAACGGGCAGGCTTACTATAACAAAATTTGCGCAATAAAAAAGGCTCAGGTTTGAACCTGAGCCTGCTGAAGCAAAACCCGTGTTTAATAATATAGAACTATTGGGTTATAAAATAAATAGTTCGCTTCAGCGAAACCAAAACCATATATAAGAAAAAAAGAGCATTAATCTATTGACTATTATAGTAGAAAGCCCAGGTTTTGACAAGGATTTTTTGATATTTTTTAATAATTTTTTAAACCCTTTTTAATAAAGGGTTTATGAATTATTTTTTAGGTTAAAACAGGCTAAATGGCAAGATTTTTCAGAAAACCCCGTCTGAACAATTCGGTTTTTCAACAGCCCCAATGGCCACTATTTATTTAAAAGTTGTTTGTGAGATATATTTATAAAAATATCTCCAAGCTTTTTTTTCGTTATCAAAGATTTTACAATCTTTAGTGATTCTTCGGTTATTCCTTTTTAAATCTACTTTAAACTTTCTTTCTTTAAATAAAAATATTTTATAACTTGAACCATCAGTAGATTCTCCCTGCCATATATCCTTGTTTATCATTTTCCAATCTATATGGGGTTTTAAAGCGGTCAATGCCTGATTCATTTCTCCGGCGCTATGAAATCTTTTCCTATAATCGGCATGACTTGCTTTGTTTATAATTCTTTTAATTCTCCTCGGTATATGTGGTGTAAAGCCTACAAATTCGACTATCTTTCCTTCTTTAATTTTATTATAATATTCCTTATGTTTTTTGTGGCTTTCCCAATCAGATTTTTTAAAATTACACACAATTCTAAAAAAGGTAAGTCCCATTGCATATATATCGGTTTCAATAGAACCCTTTTTTTGTAGTAATCTCTCAGGTGCGTAATGAGGGTAATAACCGTATTCAAATTCTTTAGGGTCTTTTTTAATTAAAGCGGCTAATCCGAAATCCGCAAGCTTGGCCCCAGTTTTATCTAACATGATATTACCCGGCTTTATATCGTGATGTAAGACACCATTGCAATGAGCATGCTCTAATCCAAATAAAACCTCTCGTATATACTTAACTGCTTCCACAACCGAAACAAAATTGTTTTTCATATAATCTTCTATCGAGCCATTCCTAATATACTCCATATCAAGGATAATTTGAAATAAACCCGTTTCATTCTTTAGGGATGTAGCACTGTTAATCTTAACAATATATTTATGTTGACATTTATAAGATAATTGAGCCTCTTCTAATTTTTGCATTATCGATTCAGGGTCTTTTACATCTATGACTTTTATAGCTTTTATTGCGTCTAATGCGGTATCTCTTGCCAAATAAACTGTACTAAAATTGCCACTGCCAAGTTTTTTTTGTATTTCATACTTGCCTATATTTCTAGGAATAAAATCTATCATTTCAAATTTAACCATGCAGATAACAATGAATGTTTTTGCTTTTCATCCCAATAGGGTCTGTTTATCCCAAATACTTCATCGCAATATTTGTAGACATTCGAATTTTTAGGTAAATTAAATTTTGTGGGAGCAAAATTTCTTTTTGTATGGGAACTAATAGGAATATTACGTTTAAAGCATAAGAGTTCTAAAACTCCATAAGGATATATCAAATAAAACATTTGATCCCTAAGAGGTTCTAGAGAAAGTCTATATGCTACTTTGTCTGGTTTCATTCGAGTGATTAAAGAATCATATGTCGTTTCAAACCAGTTCATAAGTTCTGGAACACGGGTGGTAGACAAAACTACCAGTCTTTCTTTTTCAACGAGCACCGGTTCTTTTATGCGACCTTCTAAAAGAGAATATCGGATTTCATTTTTTGATAAATCAAAGCCTAAAACTTTCATATTTAATTCCTTTAAAACTCAAACGCTACATTTGAGATTATATTCATAGACGGGAGTTGAACCCGCATGCCCTTCCGGACAGATGGTTGATAACCATCGGCGTCTGCCAATTCCGCCACTATGGCACTTAATTATTATGCCGAATATATACTTTTTTTATTTTCTTCGGTTATACGGTGACTGGTTTGTCGGCTTAAGCGAGATATTTTCTTTGCTGGCCTCAGAGTAAATCGAATCTACCGTTCTTTTCATTTTTAACGCTATAATTCTTGTAGGAGTGTTTTGATCCGCAAGCTTTTCAAGTTTCGCTATTTCCGGTTTTGTCCAATCTTTTCCGTTATTTGCAGGTGTCTTTACCATTTTAAAATTCCTTTCTATCAAATTTTCACAAACAGTCGCGTACCATACGCGCACAATTTAAACTGTGGCCTTTTGGGAACTGATCGGTGTGTCGAAGTACGCTGTTCGTACGGAACAAGATCAACTAACGCCGACCT
>CAYUYR010000002.1:0-43535 GCA_964449435.1 uncultured Planctomycetaceae bacterium
TTATATTTATTAGCGTTACAATCATTTAGCTATAAGTTAACGGGACAGTAGTGATTGGCGGCCATTTTTAGGCTTTTTATGGAGTCGAGAGCGGTTAAAATGGCAGGAATGGTGGTCGGCAGAGAGAATCTTTGCCTGATTTGGCCTTTATGCCTGACTGCCATTTCAATATTATTGCTATGCACATCAACTCCGATATAATAGATACTGTTCATAAGGGCTCCTTTCGTATAAAAGTAATGGGTTTACTTTATTATACCCAAGGATGCCCTTTCTTCATATTTTCACGGAGGGAAAGAAAAATGTTTTTTGGGAAGTAATAATCTGGGTGTTATGTGCTATCGGCGTTGTGATTATTGCTGATATTTTTGGAAACTTTGGTTGGCTGAAAATTATCAAATCTTTGTTGTTTAAATAAAATCTATCTACCGAAAATTTGATTGTATTCAAAAACTTTTTTTGTTAGAATTCAGATTCCAAACGGGGCGTAGCGCAGTTTGGCTAGCGCGTCGGACTGGGGGTCCGAAGGTCGCAGGTTCAAGTCCTGTCGCCCCGATTTTTATTTCTCTTGCAGTGCGTATTTCAGGACTTCATCGGCTTTCTTCACGAAGACGAATTTCATACCCTTTTTAGCCTCTTTGGGGATTTCAACCATATCCTTCTTGTTCCTGAAAGGCAGAATAACGGTCTTTATACCGGCCTGCTTTGCGGCAAGGATTTTTTCCTTTAACCCGCCGATAGGCAGAACGTGACCTTTTAAAGTTATCTCACCTGTCATCGCAACCTCAGGACGGGCAGGAGTATCCGTAAGGAGCGAGACTATCGAAACAAACATCGCAGTACCGGCACTTGGGCCGTCTTTGGGAACCGCACCGGCAGGGACGTGAATATGATAATCCCGCTTTGAAAAATGGGACGGATTTATGCCGAGCTTTTTACAGTTTTCCTTTACGATTGAAAAGGCAGCCTGTGCGCTTTCCTTCATAACCTCGCCAATCTGGCCGGTAAGAATAAGCTGACCCTTGCCTGGCATCGAAGCTGTTTCGACGAATAAGATTTCTCCGCCAAAAGGCGTATAAGCAAGACCTGTAGCGACGCCGGGAACAGCCGTCCGCATAGCAAGCTCGGATTCGTGCCTAATCGGGCCGAGGATTTTATGCAGATGCGTTTTTGTGATGGTCGTCGGGCGTTTATTTCCCTTGGCTATATTAGTAGCGACCGAACGGCAAATTGCCGCAATATTCCTCTCAAGATTCCTGACGCCGGCCTCGGCAGTATATCGGCGTATAATCTGGCCGAGGGCCTCGTCGGTGATTTTGAGCTTGCTTTTGCTCAGGCCGTTTTCGGATAACTGACGAGGGATAAGGTATCTCTTTGCGATATGGAGTTTTTCGTTTTCGGTATAGCCCGGCAGTTCGATAATTTCCATCCTGTCCATAAGCGCGGGAGGAATCGGCCCGGTATAATTGGCGGTGCCTATAAACATTACGCTCGACAGGTCAAAAGGCTGGTCAAGGTAATGGTCTGTAAAGGTATTGTTCTGCTCGGGGTCGAGGACTTCGAGCAGTGCGCTTGCAGGGTCGCCCCTGAAATCGGCGCCGATTTTGTCCATTTCATCGAGCATAAAGACGGGATTTTTGCTGGCGCATTTTCTAAGCTCCTGCAGGATTCTGCCGGGCAGGGCGCCTATATAAGTTCGTCTGTGGCCTCTGATGTCGGCCTCATCTCTTATTCCGCCGAGGGAAATTCTTATGAATTTTCTGCTCATCGCGCGTGCAATGGATTTGCCGAGGCTGGTTTTTCCGACGCCGGGCGGGCCGATGAAGCATAAAATCGGACTCTTGCCGGAAGGATTGAGTTTCCTAACCGCCAGAAATTCGAGAACTCGCTTTTTAACTTTTTCAAGGCCGTAGTGGTCCGTTTCGAGAATCTTCTGCGATTTTCTTATGTTCAACGAATCGATTGTTTTTATGTTCCATGGCAGCTCGCATACCCAGTCGAGATACGTCCTGATTACGCCATAATCGGGCGAAGCCGGATGTATTCTGCTTAGCCGGTCGAGCTCGGCAAGGGTCTCAGTCTCGACCTTTTCGGGCATCTTTGCCTTTTTGATTTTATCCTTGAGGGTTTTAATATCCTGCGTTCTTTTGTCGTCCTGACCGAGTTCGGACTGGATGGCCTTTAACTGCTCCTGCAGGAAATATTCTCGCTGATTTTTTTCGACGGCCTGCTTGACTTGTCCCTGAATTTTATGGCTCAGTTCGAGGACGTCGAGCTGGTTTGCAAGGGCGACGGAGATTTTTTCGAGTCTTTTTTTGGCGTCGAGTTCTTCAAGGAGCTGCTGTTTTTCGGCCAGAGAGACATTGAGATTGGCGGCGAGGAAATCGGCCAAAGCGGACGGAGTCTCGATATTTTCAAGCAGGATAGAGGCCTCTTCCGGTACGTTCGGGCTCAAATTGATGACGTTGTTGGCGGCGTCGCGGACACTTACCATTAAGGCCTTGAGTGTCTTGGTGATTTTAGTTCTGGTTGTAAGCGGCGCGATTTTAACTCTCAAATACGGTTCGGTCGAAACGACTTTCAGGATTCGAAATCTTATCAGGCCGTGGATTATAACATTTACCGTGCCTTGCGGCAGCTTTACGACTTTAAGAATCGCCGCGGCGGTGCCGATTTTGTAAAGGTCGTTGATAGTCGGATTTTCGATGTCGGGACTTTTCTGGGTTACAAGGCCGATTATGGAATTGCCGGTTTTGGAGTCTTCGAGCAGTTTTCTGCTTTTTGCGCGTCCGACAGCAAGCGGCGTAACGGTGCCGGGGAATACGACGGCGTTGCGAATCGGCAAAATGCCGATAACCTCCGGCAGGTCGATTTGGCTGTGGTTTTCAGGCGAATCGGACTGCTGACCTTCGAAGCCGGAGTCCAAATTTACAATATCGACAAGTCTTAATTTTTCACTCATAGGATAGAATTTTAGCTCATCGCAAAAAATAAAAAAGCCAAATTTTATTTTTTTCCATAAGACAGGTGGGCTTCAATTGCCTGCAGTAAGCGTAGTTGAATTGTTTCCTTGGTCTCCTGCTTACCTGTTCTAATTGCCGTTCGTTGATTCCCAGGCAATCATACCGGGCTCATATTGGTCGGCCATGTCTTTTACTCCCGGCAGGACTCTTACTGCGAATCCGCATTTTCCGCTTCGGGTGCATTTTAGAGTGCCGGTATAGGTGCAGGTATTTTGTGGGGTTTTTTCTGCCGAGCCTGTCATTTCTTTGATACTGCCTCGGCTGATATTGCCCCAGGAATCTACTGTGCCGTGGTATATTTGGACTGCCACGTCGTCCGGGTTTAGTCCGCCCAGTTCTACTTTTGCTGTTATTTCCAGTTCGCAGCCGACTTGCAGTCGTGATGCGTTGCCGTTGAGGGATATTATTTCGCCGTTATTTTTTATTTGGACATCGACATCGTCGATTTTGATATTTTTCCATTCTTCTTTCAGGCGGTTTTTCAGGTTGGCGACGTTTTTAACTTTTTCCATACCGGCTGATACGAGGCTGTCCCATCGTTCTGCTGCCGGTTTATAGAACCTATTGCTGTATTCTGCCACCATTCTGTGGGTATTGAAGCGTGGTACTATCCATTTTATCGAGTTTTTCATTCTATATATCCATGCTCTGGGCAGGTTATCTGCTGAGTGGGTATAGAACAGCGGTACTATTTCGTTTTCGAAAAGGTCGAATATAGCTTCTGACTCTACTTTATCCTGATATTCGTGGTCGTCGTAGGTTTCGCCTGCTCCTATTACCCAGCCTCCGTTTAGTGAGTATCCTTCGCACCACCACCCGTCGAGCGTACTTACATTAAGCGCTCCATTCAGCGCCGCCTTCATCCCGCTTGTACCTGAAGCTTCTAAAGGTGGGCGGGGGTTGTTGAGCCAAATGTCAACGCCCTGAACCATATAACGAGCAATGTCAATGTTGTAATCCTCAAGGAAAATAAGACGCTTTCTGACGTCATTCCTATTGGCAAAATGAATAATCTGCCGAATAATCTCCTTGCCCTCCTCATCATTAGGATGAGCCTTGCCGGCAAAAATAAACTGAACAGGCTTGTCCGTTTTATTCAAAAGCTTGATAAACCTGTCCGGATCTTTCAATAAGAGATTACCTCTCTTGTAAGTCGCAAACCTTCTGGCAAAACCAATAGTCAAAGCCTCCGGATACAAAGCCTCCTCAGCCCAGCCTAATTCAGTATGATACGTGCCCCTTCGCTGCATCTGCTTCTTAATCTGCTTGCGGACAAAATTAATGAGATTCTCCCTGTTCCTCTGGTGAATCCGCCATAACTCCTCGTCCGGAATCTGATCAACATTGTTCCAGAGCTGCGGCTCAGCAATCTCCTCATCCCAATTAAAACCTAAATAGCGTTCATAAAGCTGGTCAAGCTCAGGAGCAATAAAACTCTTGGCGTGTATTCCATTCGTAATAGACTTAATCGGCACTTCCTCAACCGGCAACTTCGGCCAAAGCTCAGCCCACATCGAACGCGAGACGCCGCCGTGCAGCTTGCTGACACCATTACGCCAAGTACTCAATTTCAAAGCGAGCACAGGCATCTTGAAAGTTTCGCTGTCCTTTTGGGGGGCAACTCTGCCAAGAGCAAGAAACTGTTCCCTGTTTAGACCAAGCTTCGGGAAATAAGCACCAAAATACTTGTTCATAAGCTCAGGACTAAACTCATCATTTCCCGCTTTCACCGGAGTGTGAATAGTAAAAATATTGCTGGCCTTAGTGGCCTCAAGGGCCTGCTCAAAATTCAGACCCTTCGAAGAACAAAGGTGCCTGATTCTCTCGATAGCCATAAAAGCCGCGTGGCCTTCGTTCATATGACAAACAGAAGGCTCAAGCCCCATCGCAAGAAGCGCCTTGTATCCGCCGATACCGATAAGGATTTCCTGCTGGATTCTCATTTCGGAATTTCCGGAATAAAGGGCAGAAGTAATCAATCTGTCCTGAGGAGAATTCGCAGATATATTCGTATCAAGCAAAAAGAGCTTTACCCTTCCAACATTGACTTTCCAGATTTGGGCAACGAGCTGCCTTTGCGGAAAGGTAAGCTTAATAGTCAAAGGATTATCGCTTTTTTTCCTGACAAGCTCGGCAGGCATATTGTAAAAATCGTTGTCCTCATATCGCTCCTGCTGCCAGCCGTCAGCGTTGAGATACTGTCTGAAATAACCTTTCTGATACATCAGGCCGACGCCGACAAGAGGGATGTTCAGGTCGGAAGCACTTTTGAGATGGTCGCCGGCAAGGATTCCGAGACCGCCTGAATAAATCGGAAGCGCTTCGTGGATTCCAAACTCAAGACTGAAATAGGCAATGACAGGTTTTTTATCTTTGTTCCAGGTGCCGTCAAACCAGCCGGGAGAAGTCAAATAATGATTGAGTTTGTCCTCAGCCTGCTTGAGCTGATATATAAAACCCTGCATCGAGGCAAGGTCGTCAAACCTGCTCTGATTGACAATGCCGAGCATTTTGACCGGATTGTGTGCGCACTGCTCCCATTTTTCAGGGTCAATCTGACGGAAAAGTTCGATAAATTCAGGATTCCAGGACCAAAACATATTGTGAGCGATTGTCCGGAGTCCCTTTAGCGGTTCGGGCAGCGACGGCAGAACGGTAAAATTACGTATCTTTTGCATAAACTTCCTGTCAAAAAAACATCGGCGTATTCAATCGTCGTAAAATATCTGCATTCATTTACCTATTTAATCGGCATTTTCGGGTATTTGCTTAATTGTGTGTTTTAAATAAACAGGTTAGTTATGGGACACAAAGGGGATGAATAAACAGATATCGGGCAAGTTATAGGACGCAGGCAGAATAAAAAATTCGAAGCACGAAACTCGAATTTCGAAACAATCTCGAATATTTAAAATTCAAATTTTCAAAACATAATAGTTGCGATTTTGAAGGGGTGTTTTGAATTTTGCTAATTAGAATTTTGAATTTGTTTCGGATTTATTTACTCATTCCCAAATATATGTTCCGCCACATACAACGGCACATCTGACGCCACGGCTATTGCGATTGCATCGCTTGGCCTCGAATCGACTTTGACCTTTTTGCCGTTGCTGTTTAGATGGATTGTTGCGTAATAGGTATGGTTTTTTATATCGCTTATGACTATTTTTTCTATTTTTGCTCCTAATACGTCGATGGTATTACTCAGGAGTTCGTGCGTTAGGGGTCTTATGGTGGTTCTGCCTTTTAGTCGGCGGTCGATTGCCATTATTTCGACGATGCCGATTACGATTGGCAGTGAGCGCTCACCCTTTTTTTCTTTTAGAACGATGACTTGCTGATCGCTGGCTTCATCTATGATTATTCGTGATAATTCTACTTCGATATCCATTGTAATCCTATTTTAATTTCGCTATATTTTCCCGCCTTCGGCGTTTCCTCATTGGAAGTTGAAAGTTCGATGTTCAATGTTGGACGTTCGTCTAAATCTTCAATCTTCATTCTTCAATTTTCAATTCGTCGAGGTTTTCTTCCACAACTGCCAACTGCTGTTTCAGCTCCGCCAGTCTCTTTTTCGTCTGCTCGACGACCTCCGGCTTCGCCCTCGATACGAAATTTTCATTATTTAATTTCGCCTCATTGGCTTTCACGCCGGCGAGGATTTCGTTTCTTTGTTTTTCGAGTCTCTGTTTTTCCGCCTCTGCATCGATAAGTCCCTGCACGAACACCTGAATTTTCTCGACAACAGCCGCCGCCGCGTCGTCAGGTTTAATTTCCTTCGGCGATGCGGCAAATTTATCAAGACCTGCACGGTCGCAGACGAGTTCTGCGTTGTCATTTAGGATTTTTGAGATATCGGCTGGTGCGTTTGCCGAGGCGCTCAGTTTTTTGCTCGGCGGGACGGTATATTTGTTTCTTATTTCGCGTATCGCCCGAACGACTTCCTGCACAACCTCGATTTGACTTTCTGTCTTCCTGTCGGCAAAGTTATCCATCTCTTTGGGCCATTCTGCGATAACTAATGCATCGGAAACATTGAGTTCGATAATATTTTTCAGTCCTCTTTTCGGCGCGATTTCGTTAAGTTTTTGGAATATCCCTTCGGTTATGAACGGCACGAACGGATGCAGCAGTCGCAGCGTGCAGTCCAGCACGAACGCGAGCACATTTTGCGGAATTTGTTTTTGCGATGCATCTCTCATCCGAGCTTTTGACCATTCGAGGTACCAGTCGCACAAGTCGTTCCAGAAGAACCGGTAAATTACCATTAGCGGCTCGCTCACCTTGAAATCATCGAGCAGGTTTGTTACTTCGTTTACGGTTTGAGCTAATCTCGACAGAATCCATTTGTCGGTGATTGTCATTTTTTCAGCGTCGAAAGCCTCATAGTCGATTCCTTCGAGGTTCATCATAGCGAATCGTGATGCGTTCCACAGTTTATTGCAGAAGTTCCTGCCGATATCGAATTTTTCGCTTATGTTTTTGCCGTGTTCGTCTTTTATTACCGGCAGCTTTAAATCCTGGCTTTCGGTCGTCATTTGGCAGAGGCTGAACCGCATCGCATCTGCCCCGTATGTTTCGATTATATCTATGGGGTCGATTCCGTTTCCTTTGCTTTTGCTCATTCTTTCGCCGTTGCCGTCGAGGATTGTCGGGTGGATAAACACATCTTTGAACGGCACTTCGCCCATATTTTCCAGTCCGAGCATTACCATCCGTGATACCCAGAGCGTGATTATATCTCGTGCTGTTACGAGTGTATTTGTCGGATAGTAGAATTTCAGTTCTTCCGTCTCTTCCGGCCAGCCCAGCGTACTATGCGGCCAAAGCGCTGATGAAAACCATGTATCGAGCACATCTTCATCTTGACGTAAATCTGTCGATTTGCACTTTTCGCATTCCGTCGGGTCTTCAATGCCCGTATTATTATGTCCGCATTTTTCGCAATACCAAATCGGAATCCGATGTCCCCACCAGAGCTGGCGGCTGATGCACCAATCGCGAATGCCGTACAGCCAGTCAAGATACGACTTGCCAAAACGGTCAGGATGAAATTTAATTTTTCCACTCTCGACCGCCTTTATCGCTTTCTTCGCCAACGGCTCAACCTTCACAAACCACTGGTCAGATAAATAAGGCTCAATAATGTCCCCACTCCTGTCAGAATGGCCAACCTCATGCTCGTGAGGTTCAACCTTCTCAAGTAGGTTTTGCGTCTTTAAATCCTCGACAATAGATTTTCTCGCATCATACCTATCCAATCCGGCGTATTTACCGCCGTTTTCATTGATTTTACCGTCAGGCGTCAAAATATTGAGCATCTTAAGCTTGTGCCTAAGGCCAATCTCGTAATCGTTCGGGTCGTGGGCAGGCGTTACCTTCAAAAATCCCGTTCCTTCGCCGAGCTTGACATAATCATCGGCAATAATCGGGATTTGTCTTCCCGTCAGCGGCAAATGTACCATTTTGCCTACGAATTGCTTGGCGCGTTTGTCCTTCGGATTAACCGCCACAGCCATATCGCCTAACATTGTCTCCGGCCTCGTCGTCGCGATTGTTATAGACCCATCTTCCCCGACAAGCGGATAATGAATATACCAGAAATTGCCCTGAACAGTTTTATGTACAACCTCATCATCAGAAACAGCCGTCTGCAGGACAGAATCCCAATTGACTAATCTTTTGCCGCGATAGATTAAACCTTTTTTAAATAGATTTACGAATGTATGCCTAACAGCCTTTGCGCACATCTCATCGAGTGTAAAGCGCGTCCTGTCCCAGTCGCAGCTTGCCCCCATTCGCTTTAACTGTTCTAAAATCCTGTTGCCGTATTGCTTTTTCCAGTCCCAAATCAGTTCGACTAATTTGTCGCGTCCGATGTCGTGGCGGTTCTGGCCTTTTTCAGCCTTGAGATTTTTTTCGACTACCGATTGAGTCGCGATTCCCGCGTGGTCTGTCCCCGGCAGCCAGAGCGTATTAAAGCCCTGCATTCGTTTGAAGCGGATAAGAACGTCCTGAAGCGTATGGTCGATAGCGTGCCCCAAATGCAAAGCGCCGGTAACGTTAGGCGGGGGAATTACGATTGTATAAGCGGGGGTTTTCCTTCCCCCTTTGGCGGGAGGTTCTGTATGAAAATAATTGCCTTTTTGCCAGATTGCATCGGCAAATTGTTCCGTCTGCCCCGGCTCGTATATTTTTGATAATTCTTCCATAGTTCAGTTTTCAGTTATCGGTTATCGGTTATCAGTTATACCCTTTATTCGCAAAGATTTAAAGGAACAATTTTAGCAAAAAAGAGACGTTTAAGCTAATATATTTTTAACCGCGGATTCCACGGATTTCGCGGATTTATGATTCAATATTATCTCTATGTTCTCTGTGTCGAAGTTTACCCCGTGGGATGCCGTTGCTATCCCATCGGGGTGGTGAAGTTCAAAGAAGCAAATTCTCCATGCAGTTCTTTTGCCGCTTTGTCATAAGCATTAGCGGCATCTTCTTCATTATCGAAATAGTCGAGCTGAATACATTTGCCATCATTATGATAAATAGCAGCACGCCATTTACCGGCCCACTTAGCGCGATAGACACCCTTATATTTCGAGCTGTATTTGCCGGATACGTTCTTTGCCTTTGCCAGCGGTTACGATGTTCCTTTCCCATTCCAACTTCGGAAAAGGAAAACCTTGACAATTCAGGTCGATTGTTGTAGAATTATCGGCATCGTACAGAGAAAATCGCGTTTTTTAACCATTTAAATGGGAAATGTCAGGCAAAAAATATTATACTGGTGATGTTGCCATAGGTTTTAATGTTTGTTAAATAGGGGAATGTAAAAAAATGGCAAAGAAGATTTGTTCACAATGCATGTTTTATGCGGCAATTATAGCCGTTGCGGCACTGTTTGGGGCTTCAGACAGCTATGCAGCGCTCGGCAATGTTACTGATGTTACACAAGATGGAGATATTCTCACGATATCAATCGGCTCTGACAAACTCGTGGTGCATGTGTGCAAACACAACATATTGAGTGTAGATTATCAGCCCTCAGGACAGTTCAGTCCGGATACGCTTATTGTCGGAAATACTGTCTGGCAGCCCATCGGAGCATCTATCGAGACGGCAACAGACCCAATGGTTATTAATACGGATAAAATGGTCGTAAAGATAAACAAAACACCATGCAGAATATCAGTGTACGACCTTCAAGACAGTCTGTTGATTAAGGAACAAGACGCGGAAGGCGTGCATAATGACGGGCTAAAACTGATCCATAACCCAGGAGACAATTTTTACGGCATAGGCGGGTATGATGCGTGGGAAGATTCCTCCGCCGGAATACTGCGAAACAGCGGCGGCAGCGTTCACGCAGGACAGCAAGGTGATTGCGGCGCACCGATGGTATGGAGTAATAAGGGCTACGGCGTGCTGATAGATTCCGATGGCGGAAATTTTAGTATTACAAGCACAGAGCTCAACTTCAGTAACTGTTCCAAAACAAATGTAAAATACTATGTTGTAGTGGGCGGGCCGCCGGAGATACTGAGCGGTATCGCTGAAATCAGCGGCAGCCCGCCAATGCTGCCCAAATGGGCAATGGGCTTTACGAATAGTGAATGGGGGATAGACCAGACCGAGCTAACCGAGATTGTGGACACTTACCGTACTAAGAGTATACCTATCGATAATTTCACTCTGGATTTTGACTGGAAGGCCTGGGGCGAAGATAACTACGGCGAATGGAGATGGAACACAACAAAATTTCCCGACGGCCCTTCGGGCGACCTGAAAACATTGATGGATTCAAAGGGAATCAAGCTGACCGGAATAATGAAGCCGAGGATACATGTCGATACCGTGCAGGGAACTTATGCCACCGACCACGATTACTGGATACCGGGACAGGATCCTTATACCGATTATTTTTCAGGCGAACTGGTAAATGATTTGAGCTTTGCCAGCGAAGGCTGCAGAATCTGGTTCTTCGAGCATTCCAAAGACGCCTTCGACACAGGAATAATCGGCTGGTGGAATGATGAGGCCGACCGTGCCGGTTTCGGCAACTTCGGCTTTCTGAATATGCAGAGAGGTTTGTATGAGGGACAGAGGGGATATTCAAATAAGAGAGTGTGGTCAATAAACAGAAACTTTTACCTCGGCTGCCAGCGATATGCATACGCAATGTGGTCCGGAGATATCAACTCGGGCTTTACGAACATGGCAAACCAGCGGGAACGAATGCTCTCTGCGATTAATCTCGGCCAATTCAAGTGGGGGATGGACACAGGGGGATTTAGCGGAACTCCAAACAGTGAGAACTACGCCCGATGGATGCAGTTCAGTGCGTTTGTGCCTATATTCAGGGTGCATGCTTCCCACAATCAACAGCGGCAGCCGTGGGTATACGGAGTGCAGGCTGAATCTGTCTCCAAAGCGGTTGCGCAACTTAGATATACGTTGCTCCCATATATCTATTCTTACGAACGAATGGCCTATGAGACAGGGATTGGTCTTGTCAGACCATTAGTACTTCATTATCCGGATGACAGCGTTGTCGCCAACAGGATTGATGAATGGATGTTCGGGGACTATCTGCTTGTGGCCCCTGTGGTAGGCGAGGGGCAGACGTCAAAAAATATCTATTTGCCCGCAGGAACATGGATAGACTATTTCAAGGGTAGTGTATATTACGGCGGCCAGACCATAAACTACTCTGTCGATGCAGTTAGCTGGGAGGATGTGCCGTTATTTATAAAAAAGGGTGCGATAATTGCAACCCAGCCGTTTATGAACTATGTGGGTGAAACGGCGGTAACAACAATCTCGCTTGCGGTGTTTCCGGATACTGTCGCGACAGATTTCGTATATTATGATGATGACGGCGTAACATACGATTATGAAAGCGGCGTATATTTTAAACAAGAGATAACAGCACAGGATGACGGCAGCTCTTCAATTGTTGTCATTGGTGCAAAAGAAGGGACTTATACTGCTGCGCTGCAATACTACCTGTGTAAGATATATGGCAGGGGGGGTACTGATGCTAATGAGGTAAAATGCAATGGTTCTGCGCTTACCCGGTATAGCAATCTTGAAGCTCTTCAGAATGCTGCGGGCGAGGGATATGCAACCTCGACGGAAATGTATGGGCTGGTCACTTATGTAAAGGTGTTCGCAGGGGAAGAGAAAAGTATCGAGGTATTCGGCAGCTATGATACCGAGGCGCCCAGCGTGCCGCAAAACCTGACGGTTACGGATGTGACAGGGTCTTCGGTTTCGTTATGCTGGGATAGCTCGACAGACAACGTCGGCGTTGCGGGATATAAGCTTTACCGCAACGGCATACAGATAGGCACCAGCGTCGGCACAACATATACGGATACAGTAAGACCATCCACTACGTACACCTATACGGTCAGCGCCTATGACGCCCAGGGCAATGAGTCCGCCCAGAGCGATGCGGTGCAGATTACCACTGCTGAAGTTGACTACGGTTTATTGGGCGAATACTACGACAATATGAACTTAACGAACCGCAAGGTTGTCCGTGTTGATGCGACCGTTGACTTTGATTGGGGTACCGGCTCACCCGACCCGCTTATCGGTGTCGACACTTTTTCCGTGCGATGGACCGGAAAGGTGCAGCCGCTGTACTCTGATACCTATACCTTTTACACCAATACCGACGATGGTGTACGGCTTTGGGTCAACGACCAATCTCTTATCAATCGGTGGGTTGACCAAGCTGTGACGGAACATAGCGGAACGATATCGCTTACCGCCGGACAGTGGTATGACGTCAAGATGGAGTACTACGAGAATGGCGGCAACGCAGCAGCTCAACTGAGTTGGTCCAGCCCCAGCCAGGCCAAGCAGATCATTGCCCAAAGTCAATTGTTAGCAGCCGCTATTCCACCGGAGCCCGACATCAACGGCGACGGTTATGTGGACAAACTCGACTTATCTATTATGGCCGCTAATTGGCTCAAGGCCGTTCCTGCCGGCAGCTCTGGCGACATCAATTACGACGGAGTTGTGGACATGTACGACCTCATTTTGCTTGCACAGGATTGGTATGTAAAAACAGGTGTGTATGCAAGCACATATAGCGCCGTTTATGTGCCGGGTAACTGCTCAGAGCTGGATAACTGGGACCCCGCCGGGGCGAATAATGCGATGACACTTGTTGCTGACCGGACATGGCGGCTGGAAGTTTCGTTTGCCAACGCTAAATCCATTGAATATAAGTTCGCAATGGATGGCTCCTGGGGAGTGAACAGGGGATTAGGGGACAGCACCGGCCCTGATTTACCGCAATCGAATTCAAGCCTCACACAGGATGGCGGTGATATTCCTGCAAATGTTGATGGCACTGTTGTTTTTGAGTACTATGAGGATACCGAGACCGGTAAATTGTATTAATATCACCCTGATTGCAAATCAAAAGAGAGCAAACAAGATTTTGATGAACTTGGTTTAGACTGAATATTGAAGTAAAGCCGTTTCGTCCGCTAATGGATGCCTAACGGCGAATAACGGCGCCATAAGATTTCTGGCTTTTCGATTATGATAACAGCGAGATAGGCAGCGTTCTGGATTTACGGGATATTTTGCTATTTTTACTATTTATGTAAGGAAGTGCAGGAACAGTTTTTTGTAAAATTCCGCCGCTTTTTTCAAATCTTTTATTGCAATATGTTCGTCAGGCTTATGGCATAACTGCGGCTTGCCGGGGCCGAAGATAATTATCGGCGCCTTCAAAGGAGCCAAAAACGGTGCATCGGTTGTGAAGGGCACGGCTTTGGGTTTTTTCCTTAAAAGCCGTTCAGTTTGTTTTACAAACTTACAATTTTCATCGGTTTGAAGCGAGCCTGAATCACGAATGACTTTCAGCTCCGCCCGAAAGTGCGGATTTCGTTTTGAAAGACGAGACAATATCTTATTAATGCCGGCGACAATCTGTTTTGTATTCTGGCCGGGTATTGTGCGGATGTCGATTTGGGCAGAGCACAAATCGGGGACGATATTTGATGCCTTGCCGCCGATAATTTTGTTGACGCTGATAGACGCTTTGCCGAGCAGTTTATTTGTGCCGGAGATTTTATAATTTGCCAGTTCGTCCAGAAACAGTCTCATCGAATCGATGGCGTTTATTCCGAGCTGCGGCATCGAACTATGCGCGGATTTGCCTTTTGCGGTGATTTTGACCCATAAAAGGCCGCGATGGGCTATGACAAGGTCGAAATTGGTAGGCTCAGGTATGATGATTCCGCAAAGTTTATTATTTTTAAAGGTTTTGATAAATTTTTTAACCCCTGCGCTGTCGGTTTCTTCGCCTGCGGTTGCGGCAAAGATTATATCGCCTTGCAGTTTGGCTTTAGACCGAAGGATTTCGGTCATTGCTATTGCCGCCGAGGCCATACCGGCTTTCATATCGCAGGCGCCTCTGCCGAAGATTTTGCCGTTTCGTTCGATGGGGTTAAACAAATTGTTTTCCGCCGGCACAACGTCGAGGTGACTGACGAACAAAAGGGCGGGTTTTTTGCCGGCGGATTTGAGAGTTGCTGTAATATTTGAACGGTTTTTGTTCCAGACATTGACTTTTGACTTTATGTTTTTCGATGAGAAAAAATCGGCCAATACTTTGGCGCATTTCAGTTCGCCGGTGTCCGGCGTCGATTTTGCCTGAATCAGTTTTTTTAGTAATTCTTTCATATTGAACAATCGCGTAAATTGTATAAAGTATTGGTTATGAATCAAGTAAAAGTATCATTGACCAAATGCGGCGATTACGAGCCTGCGGAGGTTCGGGCGGCTATTTTGAGACATTTCGAGCTTCACGGCGGGCTCGAATCGTTCATAAGCAAAGGCGATAAGGTTCTGATAAAGCCTAATATGATAGCTCCCAAACCGGCGAGCTGCGCAACACAAACCGACCCTGCTGTAATAATAGAGCTTGCAAAAATTCTTGTCGATTTTGGCGCAAAGCCGTTCGTCGGCGATTCGCCCGCGTGGGCGAATATGAAGGCATGTTCGGAGGCAATCGGCATTGTCGAACCTCTGAGTAAACTCGGCGTTGGGATAAAACAGCTTAGGAAACCCGTCAGCCGCAGGCTCGAGCATTCGGGAGTGAAAATCGGCATAAGCTCTGTTGCCCTTGATGCGGATAAAATTATAAATCTGCCTAAGCTCAAGACCCATCAGCAGCTTGTCGCGACGATTGCGGTCAAGAATATGTTCGGCTGTGTGAGCGGAAAGGCAAAGGCAATCTGGCATTACAGAAAAGGCGCGACTTTCGACGATTTTTGCACGATGCTTATAGATATTTATAAACTGCTTAATCCTGTCATAACGATTATCGACGGCGTTGTTATAATGGATGGTTCCGGCCCGATAAGCGGAAATCCGAAAAAACTCGGCTGGTTGGTCGGAGCCGTTGACCCGATTGCCGCAGAAATTGTGTGCTGCGATTTAATCGGTATATCCGCTGAACAACTGCCTATGATTGCGACTGCCCGAAAAATCGGTTTTGGCTGTACGAATAAAAAAAACATTCAAATTGTCGGCGATGAAACCTTGCCCGCTGATGTAGTAAACATCGTCCCTGCTAAACTAACATCGCTTATGTTTACGCCTGTCAGGATTGCCAAAAGCATATTGAAGCAGATTTTGATACTTATGAAAACAGGCAAAAAGCCTTAAATATCGTCTGAATTGACTTATTATTGTTTTTGCGTTATCATTCCATCCGATGAATCCCAATATTAATATCCTTGGCATAGAAACAAGCTGCGATGAAACAGCCGTGGCCGTGGTACGCAACGGCTCAGAGGTGCTTTCGAGTGTTGTTTCGTCGCAGGTGGAAATTCATCAAAAATACGGCGGAGTTGTTCCGGAAATCGCGTCGCGGGCGCATATCGAAAAAATTTATCCGATTGTCGCCGAGGCGATAAAGCAGTCCGGCCTCGATAAAAGCGATATCGATGCAGTAGCGGTTGCCAACCAGCCGGGGCTGACTGTTGCCCTTATTGTCGGACTGACTGCCGCCAAGACGCTTGCGCTTGTCCTTGAAAAACCGCTAATTGCAATCAATCATATTCACGCCCATCTTCAATCGGCTATGATGGATGAAAAGGATTTAGGACTTCCCGCGGTGGCTCTTGTCGTCTCTGGCGGACATACGAGTCTTTATGAATGTAAAAATATTCTTGAGCTTAAACTGCTCGGCTCGACAATCGACGATGCGGCTGGCGAGGCATTCGACAAGGTCGCGTCGATTTTGAATCTGCCTTATCCCGGCGGGCCGAGTATCGAAAAAATCGCCAAAGAAGGCAATCCCAAAGCGGTTAATTTCCCCCGGTCTATGCTCGCCAAGGACTCGCTCGATTTTTCGTTCAGCGGCCTTAAAACCGCTGTTCTTTACCACTGCTGCGGCAAGGATATGAAAGGCGAAAATCGTGTCGAAAAAATGAGCCGAAAGGAAATTGCCGATATTGCCGCTTCGTTTCAGCAGGCCGTTATAGATGTTTTGGTGAAAAAGACTGAGATGGCGGCGGAAAAAATCGGGGCAAAAACGATACTGCTCGGCGGAGGGGTCGCGGCAAACAGTCTTTTAAGAGAAGAACTAGAAAAAATGACGCAGCAAACAGGAAGAAAACTGCTTGTTGCGCCCAAAAAATACTGTACAGATAACGCGGTTATGGTAGCTTCTCTTGGATATCATAAATATAAAGCCGAATTGTTCGCCGATATGATGCTCGAAGCAAAAGCTGGTTGCGAAGATTGAAAGGTATATTATGCGAAAGATAACAGATGTGCCGAAATTACCTGTTCGTAAAGCCGATGCCCATAAAGGCGATTTCGGAAAGGTCTGCATAATAGCGGGCAGTATCGGTTTCAGCGGAGCGGCGGCCATCGCCGCCAAAAGCGCATTGCGAAGCGGCTCGGGTCTTATTAGACTTGCCGTGCCGAAAAGTATCCTGCCGTTCGTTGCGGCAATCGAACCCTGTTATACGACAATTCCGCTTGCCGAGGATTCGACTGGCAAAATCAGCGCAAAGGCAGTCGATACGGTTTTGAAAGCAGTCGAGGAAAACGATGTTGTCGCTTTCGGGCCGGGCGTTGGAATATCTGGCGGCGTAAAGGCCGTGCTTGAAAACCTCTTGCGGCTCGAAGGAATAAGGCTCGTTATTGACGCCGACGGTTTGAATAATCTTGCCGCTTTGAAAAACTGGCCTGATATAAATAAAGCAAATCTTATTCTTACGCCGCATCCCGGCGAAATGAAAAGGCTTTGGGATGGGCTATTGCGAAAACCGATGCCGCAGGATAGAGAGGCTATTGCGGCTGAATTTGCCGAAGCTGCGAGAGCTGTTATTGTTCTTAAAGGGCATAATACGGTTGTCGCCGACGGCGAGAAAATTTATGTCAATACTACCGGCAATCCGGGAATGGCAACGGCAGGGGCGGGCGATGTGCTTACGGGAATAATTACGGCATTATACGGACAGGGGTTTGCTCAATTTGACGCTTCTGTGTTGGGGGTTTATATTCACGGTCTTGCGGGCGATTTGGCGGCCAAGGATAAAGGGCAGATAAGTTTAATCGCGACAGATATTATGGATTATCTGCCGACGGCGTTCCGGAAAGGAAGTAAGGATATAAGGATATAAGGAAATAAGGAACATTGCATTTTTCGTCTGTCCTTTGTGATGCTCGCGAATTAGGCTATCAGGCTATCTGGTTATCTGGTAGTGGGTATCAGGTCAACAGGATATCAGGTTGACCTTCTCCACTATGGGATACCATGCGGCACTGATTTTCTGGTAGTCTGATATCCTGCACCCTGGTTTCCTGATAATCCGATTTCCTTATCAGGCTGCGCAATAGCGTAGGCTGTCTCCAAGCGAATTGTTCAACATTTTTTTGTTTCTATACTTCTTTTTTTACGTAAAGGGTCTGTGTCGGGAAGGCAAACTCGATTCCTTCAGCGTCGAATCTTTTGAGGATTTCGAAATTGACGCGTTCATTTATCTCGAACCATTTCCAGTAATCGGCTGGGATGAACCAATAGGACATATAGATGTTCAGCGAGCAATCGTTGAAATTGTTGAAATACACTCTTGGCGGTTTGTCCGGTTCGCTGTTTATTTCGGGTATGCCGGCAAGTATTTCCTTGATTATGCCGGTTGCTTTTTGTGTTTTTTCGAATCCGCTGTCGTAAGTGATTGTTATATCCGATGTTCTTCGGATAAAAGGCCGCTTGCCGATATTTTCTATTGTTTCGTTTGCCATCATACTGTTGGGAATGGTAACCAGATGTCCCTCGAATGTGCGGATTCTCGAACTTCTGAGTCCCACCTCTTCGATTGCTCCGGTGTACTGGCCGACTTTGACTAAATCGTTGATTTGAAAAGGCCTGTCGGCAAAAATTGTTATCGAGCCGAAGAAATTGGCTATGGTTTCTTTTGCGGCGAATGCAATCGCTATTCCGCCGACTCCGGCGCTTAGCATTAGGGATTTTATGTTATCTGCGCCGAGTATATTTTCGGCAATCAGCAAAGCGGCTATAATGGAGATGGCTATTCTAATGCTTTTCCGCAGTACCGGCACGAGCATATCGTCAAGTTTGTTTTCTGTTTTTCCGACAGCCTTTTGCAGGTAATATTCGGCGACATCTACCATACGATACAGCGCATAAGCCAAAGCGATGGCGATTACCGCCTCGGCGACCTTGTCCCATTTGCCTGCAATAGACGTGTTTATGCCCAGCTCATCGTTGAAATACAGCGGCATTTTGCATATACTAACTCCGATTCCGATTATCAGCACACAAGCGGGCTTGCTGATGGCTTTTGTGGTGAGCGTTATCAGGTTTATGCCGCGCTTGGCCTTGATTTTCTGCGAATATGAATAAAGGATCACTTGCAGTATTTTTGCCGCCGCCAATATGAACAGAATAGCCAGCAGCATCAGTCCCAGCCGCCACAGCGGGTTGCCCTTTATAACTTCGTAATTTATAATCGACTGTAACGAATTTACCGCGGTCATAAGCATTATTTGAGCTCCTGTATAAAATTATGTCGGCTTATTCTAATCCCAAAGAAGAGAATTGTCCAGCCGTAAGCTGTTATGCTGTCGGGAAATAGCCGTTAGAAAAAATCGGCGGTTTTTCGGACGGCTTCGACGGCGGCAGCTTGCGCATCGGCAGAGGTTTTTTCATCGGCCAGTGTCGGCTGACAAACTATCGTCTTTATATCCGTAAAACCGATAAAGCCGAGGATAAGGTCGAGATATTTTTTCTGAAAATCCATCGGGGAATTATCATCGTAACTTCCGCCCCGGGAATAAATTATGCATAATGGTTTTCCGCTTGCCAGGCCTTTATAACCGCTGGCTGATGCGGAAGATGTATAGCTCGGCTGGATTATAATATCAAGGTAGTGTTTGAGTTTGTAAGGTATGCCGAAGTTCCACTTGTGTCCATTTTTTGACCTGCTCGGCGATTTTTATGTGAGCTCTACCGACCAGTATGCGTGGTCGAGGAATTGTTTCCAGCTATGATATTTTTTACTGCTCAAGTGAAGGTGAACGGTCGGATTGCGTTTTGGTTTTGCCGGCAGCTTTACAAGTGTCATTCTCGCTTGTTTGGGCGTTCTGCCTCCTTTTTTGGCGTTGCAATTGGTGCAGGCGCAGACGAGATTTTCCCAGGCGGCGGTCCCGCCCATACTTTTCGGGATTACGTGGTCGAGAGATAATTCAGATGTGGGAAATTTTTTGCCGCAGTACTGGCACCGGTTGGCGTCGCGGGCAAAGATGTTGCGACGGTTGAACCTGACTTCGTTTCTCGGCAGACGGTCGTAGAAAAGCAGCCTGACTATTCGAGGAACGGCTATATGAAAATTGACCGTTGATATCCAATCGTGTTCGTCCGGCTCGAAAGATTTTTTCATCTGGCTGATGTCTCTCCAGCCCGCAAAGTCGTAATTGTAATATTGGCCCTGTTCGTAAGATATGACCTCGGCCAAATCCCTGCACAGCATACAGAAAGCGCGCTTGACGTCTATGATGCGCAACGGCATATAGTGCTTGTTGAGTACAAGTACGTTGCAGTTCAGAGCGGATTGAGGTTCGATAAATATCATTCTCTCTTCACTCATCCATTTCAGGCGTTAAATACGAATAGCAGCACTTTATTTCTGAAGCACTACCGCATCGGCTCGCGGGCCTTTTTCGCCCGGTATAATTTCAAAGCTGACCTTATCGCCCTGATTGAGGGTTCGCAGGTCTTTGCTTTTAAAATTTGTGTGATGAACAAAGATATCCGGCTGACCATTGCCGTCTATAAAACCGTAACCCTTTTTTGGGTCAAACCATTTGACAACTCCCTCTGCCATCGAATATTCCTTACAAAGTCCCCTGTAATTTCAGGCTGTTCTACAAATCCAGCCTGTACATATCTTTAAGCTGTGAGAAGATATTACCGGGTTTTTTTATTCGCCGGCAGCTTATTAGATTTTGCCACCAAGTTTTTCTTTCATCAACCGGCCCATCTTGAATTTCACGGTACGCTTTGCCGGAACTTCAACTCTTTCGAGCGTCTTTGGGTTCTGGGCCACCCGTGCCTCACGAGTCCTTACATCGAAGACTCCGAAGTCGCGGAATTCAAGACGGTTGTTCCTGATGAGCTCCGAGATAATCTCATCGAGAAATAACTGAACAACTCGCTTCACCACAACTCTTTTGGCCTGGGTCTGTTCGGCAATCCGGTCGATTAATTCTTTCTTTGTTACTGTTCCCATATGGTACCTCGTGTCATCAGAGAGTTTAAGGAATTATTTTTTCTAAGCTGTTTAGCTCCAATAAGTTCGTACGTTTATTAAATCCGGTTTTTGTTATTGTCGATTTATCGAATCGCCAGTTTCAAAAACCGCAAACCACTATACAATAAAGACTTCTAATCAGCAAGCACTTTTTTAAAGGATTTTTTAAGTAAATATATCAAAAACCGGCCTAAAAACGGGGTCTTTTATTTTTGCTTCGTTCTGATGTGAAAAATTGGTATAATTACTTGACCAATTGCCGAAAATCGGCAATAATCCCGCTTTTTAAGTTAAATTCAACCGAAAGGCAGCGAATTTGTCTCATAAGATATTGTCAAAAAAGCAGTTATGTCCAAGCGTTTATATGGCCGATATTGCCGTTCCGCTTGTTGCTTCCGCCGCAAAGCCCGGCCAGTTTGTTATCGTTTGTCTAAAAGGCACTTACAGCGAACGGATACCGTTGACAATCGCCGGCTCTGATGCCGAAAAAGGCTCAATTCGTCTTATCTGGCAGGCTGTCGGCAAAAGTACCGCAGAGCTTGGCCACTTAAATATCGGCGACGAGGTGGAAAATATCCTCGGCCCCCTTGGCAAGCCCACCCATGTCGAAAAATTCGGCACGGTTGTCTGCGTCGGCGGCGGAATTGGAAACGCTCCGCTTCTGCCGATAGCGGCAGCGATGAGGAAAGCAGGCAATAAAGTTATCAGCATCCTCGGCGCAAGAACAAAAGAGCTTTTGATTCTCGAAGAAGAATTTAAAGCCATAAGCGATGAAATTATCATCGTTACCGATGACGGCTCTTACGGCAAAAAGGCTCTTGTAACAGAACCGTTAAAGAAAGTTTGTCAGCGTCCAGACAAGCCCGCCCTTGCCGTTGCTATAGGCCCTGCGATAATGATGAAATTCTGCTGTGCGACTACGAAGCCATTCGATGTTCCGACAGTCGTTTCACTTAATACGATTATGATTGACGGAACGGGAATGTGCGGCGGGTGCAGAGTCGAAGTAGGCGGACAAACGAAATTTGTCTGCGTTGACGGGCCGGAATTCGACGGCCATAAAGTTAATTTCGATTTGATGATGAAGCGTATGCAGGCCTATAAAAAACAGGAAGCACAGGCTCTCGAAGAATACAAAAAACAGCATAAATGCAAAATCGGCCTTGATAAATAATGAGGTAATAAATTGAACGAGCAGCAATTACTCGACGAGCTTTTGAAGAAACATAAAGACGGCACATTAAAGCCTTCGGACAGATACGCTATTCCGCCTCAGCCTATGCCCCAGCAGGATTCGGTCAAGCGTCGCAGCAATGTCAATGAGGTTGCGCTCGGTTATACGGAAACACAGGCCCGGCTCGAAGCCCTGCGGTGTTTGCAGTGCAAAAACGCCCCCTGTGTGGCAGGCTGTCCGGTCAGAATAAAGATTAAGGATTTCATCGCTCCAATCGTCGAGGGCGATTTCCAAAAAGCACTCGATATAATCAAAGAAAACTCGCTCCTTCCCGCGGTTTGCGGAAGAGTTTGTCCGCAGGAAGTACAATGCCAGCTTCCCTGCACGGTTGGCAAAAAGTTCAAGAACGTCGATATGTCTGTTTCAATCGGCAGGCTCGAAAGATTCGTCGCTGACTGGGGCAAAAAACAGCACGAACATACAATTCCGCAAGTTGCCGCAAAGACGGGCAAAAAAGTCGCTGTTATCGGCTCAGGCCCCGGCGGTATCGTCGTCGCTACCGATGTCCGCAGGGCAGGGCATAGCGTAACGGTATTCGAGGCATTTCACAAGCCCGGCGGCGTAATGGTTTACGGCATTCCCGAATTTCGTCTGCCAAAAGCCATCGTGCAGGAAGAAATCGCTCAGATCAAAGCGATGGGCGTCAATATCGTTTGTAATTTTGTCGTCGGCAGGACAAAAACCGTAAAACAGATTATGGAAGAAGATGGCTTCGATGCCGCTTATATCGGCGTAGGAGCGGGACTGCCGATGTTTATGAATATCGAGGGCGAACACCTTGTCGGCGTATACAGCGCAAATGAATATCTCACAAGGGCAAACCTTATGCGTGCTTACGATTTCGGCAAAGGGGCCGATACTCCGATTGCGATGTCGAAAAAGGTCGCGGTTATCGGCGGCGGAAACGTCGCTATGGACTCAGCAAGAACAGCCGTCAGGCTCGGCGCCGAAAAGGTATATCTGGTTTATCGCCGAAGCGAAAAAGAAATGCCCGCAAGAGTCGAAGAAGTCCACCACGCAAAGGAAGAAGGAATCGAATTCCATCTTTTACGTAATCCCAAAAGAATCCTCGGCAATTCCGAAGGCGTTGTAACGGCAATCGAATGTCTCAAATACGAGCTTGGCGAACCAGACGCATCCGGCCGCCGCAGACCTGTGCCGCTCGAAGGCTCTGAATTTACGATTGATGTCGATACTGTTGTAGTCGCTATCGGCAACGGCGCAAATCCGCTCATCGGCCAGACTACGCCGGGCTTGGAATTAAATAAATGGGGCAATATTATCGTCGATGAAAACTGCAAAACCGCTCTTGAAGGCGTTTACGCAGGCGGAGATATTGTCCTTGGCGCAGCGACCGTGATTTTAGCTATGGGTCAGGGCCGTACCGCCGCCGCCGCGATTAATGAGTATTTGAAAACAAAATGACGCAGTCATTCTCGCGAAAGCGGGAATGACAATTAAGCACTTCACAGGGCAAGCATTTTTCTTGATTAAATCAACCCTGCATATTATTGTTACAGCAGTTATCAGTTATCGGTTATCAGTTAGAAAAAAGAGGTAAAGATATAAGGATATAAGGAAGTAAGGAAACGGTAAAACTCGCACAAGTAGTGCGAGAAAGTGCAACCAATGGTTGCAGAAATCAAAAAACTCTCACCAGTGGTGAGAGAAAAGAGTAACCCCAGCCACGAGTGGCGGGGGCTAAATAAGATTGCTTCGCTACGCTCGCAATGACTTTTTTGGGTTTTTGAAGGGAATCAGAAGATAATATGAAAGACGAACTAATAAAATTAGCGAAAGAGCACGGAACGCCGTTGTTTATTTTAGACCACGCCAAAATTCGGGAGAATTTCCGCACTTTTAAGAAAAACCTGCCGAACGTGCAGGCCTATTACGCCGTCAAGGCAAATTCTAATCAGGAAATTATCAAAACCCTCTTCAGCGAAGGGGCAAGTTTCGACGTCGCTTCCTATAACGAATTTATGCAGATTTATAATCAGATAAAATGCTTTAAAAAAGCGGAAAAAGACTTCTTTATCTGGGACAAAATCATCTTCTCCAATACCATTAAAGACAAAGACACCCTAAAGAAAATCAAAAGGTACAAGCCGTTAGTTACTTACGATAACGCAGAGGAAGTCGATAAAATCAAGGAAAACTGCGAGACGGCTGGTCTGGTTTTACGGTTGAAAGTGCCTGATACCGGCTCGCAGGTTGAGATGAACTCGAAATTCGGGGCTGAGCCTTCCGATGCGGCGGCGCTGATAAAAAAGGTGTTCGACTGCGGTCTTGCGGTCGAGGGGTTGAGTTTTCACGTTGGAAGCCAGTGCACGAATTTCGATAATTACGCGGTCGCGCTGCAAATAACATCGCAGATTTTCAACGATGCCCGCAAAAAAGGCTACGAGCTGAAAATAATCGATATCGGCGGCGGATTTCCGGCGGCTTACGATTCGAATGTGCCGCGGTTCGAGCGGCTGGCCGAGGTTATAGAGTCGGAAATTGCAAGGCTGTTTCCGGCGGATGTGGAAGTTATAGCCGAGCCGGGCAGGTTTATGGTCGCGACGACAGCGGTGCTCGTTTCGGAAATTATCGGCAAGGCCGTCAGGGGCGGAAAAATCTTCTATCATATTAACGACGGCGTTTATCATACATTTTCAGGCATTGTTTACGACCATTGGCTCCCGAATTTTACGCCGCTGAGCAGCGGCAGAGATTGCGAGACGGAGGTTTGCGCCGTTGTCGGGCCGACGTGCGACAGTTTCGATAAGATTTCGCTCTCGGAGCAATTGCCGGCGGGTCTTAAGCTCGGCGATTTGCTTTATACCGAGAACATCGGGGCATACAGTGTCGCATCATCGACAAAATTCAACGGCTTCGAAGGAGCGAAGATACTGCATATAAATAGCTAAATCCGAAGCACGAAATTCAAAAGGCTCAAAACGATTTCGAACATTTAAAAGTTAGAATTTTGAATTTGTTTCCACCGTCGGGTGTCCTGCGGAGAATTTCGAGTTTTAGGTTATTGCGTCCTACAGGCTTGTGGGTTCGACTCTTTCCGCTCGCATTTTTATTGTTGAACGTCCTTTTTTATTCCACCCATAAGTTCTTTTAACTCTGGTGCCTTGAGCAGCCATAAAATAAATACAAATACCCCGGCCCCCGCAGGTACACATACCCCCAAAAGAACCAGATTATTCATATCTTTCATATACCCTTTTAAGAAACACACAACCCCAGCCATTACGGCACAAGCAATCGCCGCCCTGACAAGACTTGCCGCGATTTTCCGCCCGCCGATACGTCCGAGCCGCCTGTGTAATATATAAATCAGAACTATTACGTTTATCGCGAAGGTTATCGACGTAGAAAGCCCGAACGCACCCGGCCCAATCCTCGGCAGCCAGACAAACGCCAGCAGCAATATTAAATTTAAAACCGCCAGAACGCACGAAACTTTAAGAGGTGTTTTTGTGTCCTTGCAGGCGTAAAACGCTCTTGCCAAAATCTGATAACTGCAATATGCCCACATTCCGAGCACATAAGTTTTCAATACGAACGCCGACTGCATAGCGTCATCTACGGAAAACCTGCGGCGTGCGTAAATCATCATAATCGGCTCGGCAAGTATGAAAAGCCCGACCCCCGTCGCCAATCCTTCCACCAATGAAAGACGTATCGCACGATTGATGCTGTCCCGCAGATTCGGAATATCGCCGCGGGACGCATATCGGCTCAAAAGCGGAAACACCGCAACGCCCAGCGAAATCGCCAGCACGCCCATCGGAAACTGATAAAACGCGCGGGCCGCCCCGACTCGCACAATCACACCCTCCGTCAGCGGACGGGTAATAGGCCAGCCGAAGATATTAATTGTAGATGATAATTTCGTTACGGTAAGATTCCAGGCGATGATGTCCTGAAAAAATTCTGAGAACTGCAAAAAGCCAAGGCCTATCAGTATCGGCGTAATAAGTTTAACTATCTGCCCGATTCCGGGCTCGACAGGCTTTAATCGCGGACGAAGAAAAAGCCCGAATTTCCTGAACAGCCACAGGACCGCCGCGAGCTGCACCACGCCGGCGACAACTACACTGAACGCCACAAGGACAAGCTGATGCTGAAGGTTTTCCTTAAGAAGCGGCGCCAGCCACCACGCCGCGACAATTCCGAATATATTGAATATTATCGGCGCAAACGCCGGAAATACGAAATGCCCTCTTGCATTAAGGGCCGCCGAACAAAGCGCAAGCAGGCAAACCGTGAACATATAGGGATACATAATTATGATTAACAGCATCAAAAATTCCCTGTCTTTCGGCCCCGGCACAAGCGAATAAAGAAAGAATATCAGCTCTCCGATAACCAGCAGGACCGCAAGAAAAACAGCCAGCATGGCAAACGCATTAGCAAGCAGCAGACGGGCTTTTTCGAATCCGTTTTTTTCGTGTACATCGGTAAAAACCGGCACAAATGCCGAGGCAAGCGCGCCTTCGCCGAACAGACGCCTGAAAAGATTGGGAATTTTAAACGCAAGGCCGAACGCATCGTTGTAGCGGGTAGCACCGAGCGAAACAATGCCCATATCACGGAAGAAACCGAATACGCGTGAAATCAGCGTTATGCCCGCCACGACCTTAGCGGCGTTGAAAAAATGTTCGCGTTCTTTATGTTCGCTTTGAGCCTTTGAGTCCATCACAGCAGAATTATAATTTCAATCCTGCATTAACTCCAAATAAAAATCCGTCGCTTTTTTGTCGATTTTCAGCTTGTTTAAGCTATAATATTTGAGCGTGGGTCTTTAACAGGATAAAATCCGAAATCCTAATACTGAAATCTTCCGCAGTCCTATGGACTCCCTACGGAGGACACCTGACGGTGGAAACAAATTCCAATCATTATGCGGTTATACCCACGCAGGCCAGCTCTTCCCGTTTAATTTCATCGTCGGCCTGTTCTATCAACCCGTATCAGGCCTGCACAAATATGAAAACAGCCTGCTCTACGTAACGTCCGGCACAGGAACGTGGGGGCCGAGAATGAGATTAGGCTCAAGAAATGAAATCGTCTTTATACAAATCGGGAAAGATTATTGACCGTTCTTGCGGGCGGCTCGGCGGCGGTCTTCCTCTTTCAAAAATCGCTTGCGGATGCGAATTGAATGGGGGCAAATTTCGACAAGCTCATTAGCCTGAATATATTCCATCGCTATTTCAAGGCTCATCTTCCTTGCGGCTTTGACCCTTGCGGCCTCGTCCTTGCCGGACGCCCGCATATTGCTCATCTGTTTTACTTTCACCGGATTTACAGGTATGTCGTTATCCTTGCAGTGTTCGCCGACTACCTGACCTTCATAGACAATTTCGCTCGGTTCAACAAAAAAAGTGCCTCTGTCGTACAAAGCATCAAGCGCGTAAGCGGTAACCTGTCCGGTATTTGTCGCAATCATAACGCCGTTCTTCCGCTGCGGAATCGAACCCCGCATCGGCTCGTATCTTTCGAATGAATGATGCATTATCGCCTTGCCCTGCGTGGCGTTCAGCATTCTTGCGTGAAGCCCGAACAGCCCGCGCGACGGTATCAGAAATTCCATATGAATAAAACCGCTTGTCCCGCTTTTGGCGTCCATCTTAACAACTTCGCTGCGCCGCTCGCCTAAAAGGCTCATTGCCGCGCTTTGACAATCCAGCGGACAATCTATCGCAAGCAGTTCTATCGGCTCGTGATGTATGCCGTCAACTACCTTCAAAATCACTTCCGGTTTGCCGACGCAGACTTCATAACTTTCGCGCCGCATATTCTCCAGCAGTATCCCAAGATGCATAAGTCCTCTGCCGGAAACGGTATATTCCTCCGGCGTCAGCCCCGGCCCGACTCGCAGCGCGACATTATGCTGAAGCTCTTTTTCGAGTCTTTCGCCGATTTGCCTGCTCGTTACGTATTTGCCGTCTCTGCCCGCGAAAGGCCCGTCATTGACCCTGAACGTCATCGACATCGTCGGCTCATCGACTGCGATAACCGCCAGCTTCGACGGTTTGTCCGCACAGGCGATAGTGTTGGCGATATCAACGGGGTCAAGGCCGGATACCGCGCATATATCGCCTGCCAAAACTGTCGGAACCTGCTTTCGGCCAAGGCCGTCGAATAAATGTATATGCATCACCTTTTGTAAAGTATGCACATTATCGGTATCAATTACCGTAACGTTCTGGCCTTCGCTTATCCGGCCTGCGAAAACCCTGCCGACCGCGATGCGTCCGACATAATCGGAATACTCAAGACTGGTTACGAGCATTTGCAGCGGAGCGTTGGGAACAACTTTAGGCGGAGGAACCTTATCTATAATAGTTTCAAATACAACCTGCATATTATTGGTTTTTTTATCGGGGTCTGTCGATGCCCAGCCCAGCCTCGCCGATGCGTAAATAACAGGAAAATCCAGAGCGTCGTCATTGGCTCCGAGCTGAACGAGCAAATCGAATACCTCGTTGACAACTTCGTGCGGCCGGCTGTTTTCACGGTCTATTTTGTTGATTACCACTATCGGTTTTAACTTGTTTTCAAGGGCTTTGGTCAATACGAATCTTGTCTGCGGCATAGGCCCCTCGAAAGCATCGACCAAAAGCAGTACGCCATCGGCCATTTTTAAGACGCGTTCCACCTCGCCGCCGAAATCCGCATGCCCCGGCGTATCGACTATATTGATTTTATATTCCTCGCCTTGCAGGTCAGTATAATTAACTGCGCAGTTTTTGCTCAGAATTGTTATACCCCGTTCACGTTCGATGGGGTTGGAATCCATAATCAGACCTTCCACGCCGCCAGCCAGCTTGTCAAGGTCTTCTGTCCGAAACATACCGGACTGATACAAAAGCCTGTCCAGCAGTGTCGTCTTGCCGTGGTCAACGTGGGCGATTATCGCTACATTACGGATATAATCTGAATACATAAAAATCTCAAAAAAGGTTAGTTAATAATCAGGACGTGTTGTAATCCCAGTTATAGAAACAGGTTACTCTACCCGCTCGGCGGGTAATTGTCAATTTGTTTTTTTATCCAGGCAGTTAGGGCTAAAACAACATAATCTATCTCGCAATCGCTTAACGGTTTGTTTTTAGCGATGCCGTGCCATTTGTGGATTCCCTATCAAGTCGGGAATGACATTATTAACCTTTTTGGATGTATTTTTTGATATTTCTAAATGCCTGTCTGAGACGGTTTTCGTTTTCGACGAGCGCAATTCGCATAAACCCTTCGCCGTTTTCTCCGAAAGCTCTGCCGGGCGAGACAACGACATTAGCGTTTTCTACCAAATCCATCGCAAAATCAATCGTACCTTTGCCCTTTAACTGCTCGTCGGGAACCCTTGCCCAGACAAACATCGAGGCGCGGGGCTTTTCGACCTGCCAGCCGATTCGGGAAAGACAATCGCAAACGACGTCTCTTCGGAGCGCGTATTTTTTATTCTGCTCGAGCATATCGTTTTCGCAATGGCGCATCGCAATAATAGCCGCGATTTGAGCGGCCTGGAAAATGCCGTAATCGTAATAGCCCTTGATTGTTGCAAGGGCCTCAATCATTTGCTTATTGCCGGTCGCAAAGCCTATACGCCAGCCTGCCATATTATAAGCCTTGCTGAGCGTGGAAAATTCAACACCGACGTCCTTTGCGCCCTTTACGGAAAGAAAGCTCGGCGCTTTGTAGCCGTCGAAGCAGGTGTCGCCATAAGCGAAATCGTGAATTACAGCAATGTTGAATTTTTTCGCGATGTTCACAACGGTTTCGAAATAGCTTAAGTCGTCAAGCGTCATCGCGGTCGGATTGTGCGGGAAATTCAGAATCATCATTTTCGGACGCGGGAAATGTTTTTCGCAAACTTCCTTAATGATGTTTAAAGATTCCTGCGTATTGCCGAGCGGGACAGCAACGACATTAGCGCCTGCCAGTGCGACGGCGTAAATATGAATTGGGAAAGCGGGGTCAGCGACGATAACAGTATCGCCGGGACCGAGCATCGCCAGACATAAATGACTGAAGCCTTCTTTCGAGCCGATACAGGCGAGAACCTCGCTGTTTGGGTCGAGTTCGACATCGTATTGTTTTGCGTATTTAATAGCGACCTCTTTGCGGAGATTGAAAATGCCTTTGCTTGCGCTGTATCGCTGGTTGCGGGGGTCGCGGGCGGCTTCACAGAGCTTGTCAACGATGACCTGCGGAGTAGGGTCGGAAGGATTTCCCATACCGAGGTCGATAATGTCGATTTGCTGCTGCCGCTTTTCGAGTTTGAGGGCGTTTAGCCTGCCAAACAGGTAAGGGGGCAGCCTTTTAATTCTTTCAGACGGCTCTATTTTGAATTCTGTCATATATATTTCTCACAAAACCAATATATTTAGCCGCAAATTTCACGGATTTCAAAGGGAAAATTTATGTTTTCATCGCATCGAGTTCGATAAACGCGATGGGCAGAAAGATAAAGATAGGCAGCCAGGCCCATAATTCCGGGATAATTCTGCCGGCGATGGAAATTTCAGCAGCGAGGATTTTACTGAGGAAAGTCATAATATAGCAGGCTCCGGTGAGTCCGAAGCTGATAAAGACGGCGGATTTAAGGCCTTTTGGGTCTCTGCAGACAAGAATCGGCAATGAAATCAGCAGCATAATGAAGTTTATAATAGGGTCTGTAATTCTGAAGTTTTTCTGTGCGTAAAGTCTTGCGAGGTCTTTTGGGTTCTGGCGGGCGAGTTTGAGCAGGTCGTACGAGCTGAGCAAATCCATATAAGTTGACTTTCTCCTGACGGGAATATCTTTTGGGGCCAGGTCGCTTTTACAGGATTCTACGGTCTGGTACGGTTTGTCCGACAATTCGCGGGAGACGGCCATAAACATACCATTTTTGAGAATCCAGGATTCTGTGCCGTGGTCGTAATGCGCGGAATCGGCCTTTATGACGCCGACAACATCCCAAAGCAGGGCCTGATTTTCCTGTCTTGTTCTGGTTATTATCGTCGGGTTCTGGATTACGGCCTCGCCGACATTAAACTGCGGCGAGCAGAAAAGATTGCCCTGACTGTCTGAAATGAACCACATATCATAAGTGAGCGTTTCGTCAACGGCGTCGTGCGAACGGACGAGTTTGTCTGCCATCGGGGGAATAAAAAATTCCTGATTGATTACGTGCAGTCCGGTAAAGGCGAGCGACAAAAACAGGATAGGCGCGATGACGCGTTTAAGGCTCATACCGGATGCCATAACCGCGACGAGCTCATTGTTTTTTGTCATTTTTCCGAGCGAGAATACGGCGGCGACGACGGTAATTATTCCCCCAAAGTCCCTGAAATAGAGCAGGCTGTGTCTGCCGTAATATTCCGCTATGTTCGCCAATACCCGCATAGTGCCGAGATGAACATTTTCCGTAAATTCGTCGACATTGACAAACAGGTCAATCATTATCCTAAGCCCCATCAGCACGAGAAAAGCAATAAGATAGCCTGTGAGAAAAGTTTTCGTTACATATTTGTCGAGTATTTTCATTTTCAGTTTCTTAGTATTTTTCTGTAAAGAGCGACGGCGATAATTGAGAGAACGAGGAGGCTGAGCCACATAAATGCCACGCCGATTTCGTCGCCGAAACCGGAACGCTGATTCTTAGTTATATTTTTTCCCGCCATAATGCAGACAAGCAAAAAGGCAGCGGGAATAGAACTGAAACCGAAGGCGGTAAGGAGATGGCCGCCTCTGTATCTGATGCCGAGCTCAATGCCGATAAGGATAAGGGTAATGCAGCCTACGCCGAAGACAAGTCTGGTATGAATTTCGGCCTTGATTTCGGCGAGAGTTACAAGGGTTTTGCGTTTCATTTCAGCGACGAGGGCGATGAGTCTTGCAGATGGCTTTTCGAGATAGGTATGATTTTTTGCGGTGTCGATGATGTCTTCTCCGAGTTTGGCGGCGACCGAATCCGGCAGGACGAGGGCTTTGGCAATGTATCTGGGCTTCATATATTCGATTCCCCTGTCAAGCCAGACGGCGTTGGGGAAAGTAAGAACGATTTTTGTACTCGGCCTTGTTTTTGTTTCCGAAGAGAGCTGGAGGACGAGTTTTTCACCGCGATAGCTTTTTGTAAGTTCTCCTGTGTTTTTGTCATACTCGAACAAGATGACTTTGCCGAGGATTTCGATAGTTCTCTGGTCGGCGTCAAGAACGCATTTTTCGCCGGTGAATCTGACGAGCGATTCGTTGTTGTGCAATTGATAGAAGTGGTCCGATTCCGCACTGACGGCCTTGTCTATTTCCTGGAAGAGTATTTCCACAGTGAGCTGTTCATAAGCGTTCCATGCGGTGAGGGCGACGGGATAATACTTTATAGGCGAGGCTTTAATAGCGTTCAGCTGGTCGATTTTCCGGAATTTTACACGGTCGGACATAAGCGATTCGAATTCTCCGAGTACGGAGATGGCCTTGAAGAAGGCGCCGCCATACTGGTCGAACTGAAAGGCGTTTTGAGCAAAGACCTTAACCTCATTGGTTTTTTCGATGTCGTCGAAATTTACAGTTGCCGACTCGGCGGTGATGAGCCTCTTTTCGCGGATTCTGTCGGCGTCAACAATAACGACGCCAAGGAGGGCTGAATTTTTGATATCTACGGCGTCGGCGTAAATTCTGAAATGTCCGCCGGGGAGGCGATAGTAGCCCTGACGCTGAATATTTTGAAACAATATCTGCTTGGCATCCGATTTTATGGCGGTTTCGGCACGGTGGACATAAGTTGGCACGACATGAAAACTCAAAATCAGATTAGCAATCGAAACAATAAGGGCCAGGATAAGACCGGGATAAAATAACATAGCGGGACTGATTCCGCTTGCCTTGCAGGCGTCGAACTCATTATCGGCGGCAATTCTGCCGTACACGAGCGAAGTGGCGAACAAGGCGGCAACGGGCGTAACGAACGTCAAAGTAATAGGCATAAAATAATAGAGCAAATCGAGGACCTGTTTTGGGCCTACGCCGTACTCCTGAACGGGCCGAAGCAGACTGCCCAGACTCATAATGACGCCCAAAGCTATCGTCGAGAGGACGAAGACCTTGAATAATTCCCGAAAAATATATCTGTGCAGAATAAATACCATAACAATACCAATGTTATTTTCGTCAAATAAAGTATTTTTGCAACAAAAATAATAAAAGCCAGCCTCGGACTGTAAGCAGATGGGCAATTTTACTCTTGTTTCTTATGCCCTCATGTCTTATGCTTTTATGTCTTATGCTGAAACAAATGATTATAAATGCGGACGATTTCGGACTTTGCGAGGGCGTGAACAAAGCGGTGGCCGAAGCCCACAGCAAAGGCGTGCTCACCAGTGCAACACTGATGGCCAATGCACCGAGTACGGCTCAGGCGATAGCGTTCGCCGAGCAAATGCCGAGTCTCGGGGTTGGGATACATCTTAATTTAACCGAAGGCAGACCGATATCGACCGAGGCGATTGTAGAACTTCTCGTCGATGCAGAAGGGGAGTTCAAATATTCGGTTTATAAACTGGCGGCCAAAAGCGCCGTCAACGAAAGACTGCTGAGAGCGATAGAGGCCGAGCTTACCGCCCAAATCGAGTCGATAATCAATAAGGGGATAAAGCCGACCCATCTGGATTCGCATAAGCACTTTCATTGCTTCGGGCCTATATATAAAATAGTATGCTCTCTGGCGGACGGGTCCGGCATCGGCGCGGTACGCTGGCCTTGGGAACCGGCGACGGTTTGCAGCGGAGATTGGCCGAGGGTCGGTCTTGGGGACAAAATGCGGGCCTTGCTGATTAGGCAGATGACGTTAAAGTGCCAAAAGATAGACAGCAGATTTATAAAGAATAATATATTTTTCGGAACGGCTCATACGGGCAGAATCGACGGCGAATTCTGGGAAGAGATAGGCAGGACGCAGTTCGCGGGCGTAGCGGAGGTTATGACGCATCCGGGATACGCAGACGGCCTTGGGAATACGAGGCTGGTCGGGCAAAGAGAGGCCGAACTTAAATGGCTCTGCGAGCCGCGGGTAAAAGAGATTGTCGCCGAGGCGGGGATAGAGCTTATTCATTACGGTCATTTCGCATTAGGCGGATGAAGTTGACGGGAAGTGAAAATGACTGAAACAGCGGTTAAATATTCGGTAGTTATTCCTTTGTACAACGAGGAATCTGTTGTGCAGGAGCTTTATGAACGCCTGACGAAAGTGATGAGGCAGACGAATAAGAGCTATGAGCTTGTGCTTGTCGATGACGGAAGCAGCGATTCGACGCTCGAAAAACTTAAGAAAATCGCCGAGGACGACGAGCACGTGGCGGTTGTTCAGCTTCGCCGGAATTTCGGACAGACGCCGGCATTGGCGGCAGGGTTCGACCATACGAAAGGCGAAATAATAATAAGTATGGACGGGGACTTGCAGCATCTGCCGGAAGAGATACCGAATTTTCTGGAGAAAATAGACGAAGGCTACGATGTTGTGAGCGGCTGGCGGGAAAACCGTGTCGATAACCTTATTATGCGAAAGATACCGAGCAGGGCGGCGAACTGGCTGGCGGCGAAAGTGAGCGGAGTCGATATCCACGATTTCGGGACGACATTTAAGGCGTACCGGCGGCAGATAATTCAGGATTTGCAGCTTTATAGCGAGATGCACCGTTTTATACCTGCGATTGTATCGTTCGGCGGGGCGAAAATAATCGAGCTCCCCATTAAAAATATCGAAAGGCCGGCGGGCAAGAGCAATTATGGTATATCGCGGACGTTCCGTGTAGCGTTCGATTTGATAACGCTTCGATTTATTTTGGGCTATATTACGCGGCCGCTGCATTTTTTCGGCAAGGCGGCATTTTACTGCGTATTGGCGGCAAGTGTGATTTTCGCTTACGTTCTGTTCGATAAATTTTATTTTAACGTGCCTATATTAAAGGCTCACGGGCCTATAGCAGCGGCGGGATTGGTTCTGCTTCTGATAGGCTTGGGCTTTGTCTCGACCGGTCTTATCGGTGAAATGATAAGCAGGGTGTATTTCGAGGCGACCGACAGAAAAATTTACGCGGTCAGAAATGTTTACAGGAAACAGGGCGGATGAAAAAAAAGAAAAATTCCGTTATCGGATGGGTATGGCTGATAATAATCGTTCTGTTTATAACGGGACTTGTCAGAGATTTCCATATAAGGAATTTTAACGTGGTAAAGCCGAGAGTGCTTTATACGAGCGGCCAGCCCCGCGGGATGGATTATACTCGGCTTTTATATAAATATCATATCGCTGCGTTCGTAAACCTGCGAATGCCGGACGAACATCGCGAACGCCACTGGTACAACGAAGAGATAGTATGGATGAGGGATAACGGCGTAAAATATATAGAACTTCCGGCAGGAAAACGTATTTCAATCGATGAAGTCGGCGATACGGAATCGTGCCGGCAGTTTCTTGAAATAATGAGCGATAAGGCCAATTTGCCGGTACTTTTGCACGACAGCAGCGGCAAAAAAAGGGTGGCACGTTTCGCGGCTATATGGATGCTCAAATCCGGCAAGTTCGATTTGCAGGAAACAATCGACAAGGCTGAACGAATTCAAAAAAGGCCGCTTAATGAGCCGGAGATAGAATTCCTCAAATCTCTTGCGGATTAAAAGCCGAATTATTTGTTTCTCATAACCGCCAAGACAGAAGCGAAGGTAATTGCCGCCGTTTCAATTCTCAATATCGTATCGGTGAGCCTGACAGGGCGGGCGTTTATTTCTTCGAGCATATTTTCTTCGATTTGTGTCATACCGCCTTCGGGGCCGATAAAGGCGAGCAAATCATTAGAATCAAACTCTATATTTAAAATGGATTTTGAGCCTGCCGACAAAGAGCCGAAGATGATTTTTGCGTTTGGGTAGTCGGCTCGCAGTTTTTCAATCGCCTGCGACAGGCTTATCGGCGAATCGATTTCCGGCAGGAATAAACGCTGACACTGTTTTGTCGATTCAAGGGCAATTGTTTCAAGCCTGCGCGGCTGAAGAGCCTGTTTTACAGTTCGCTCGAAAATGACAGGTATGATTCTATCGACGCCTAATTCAGTGCATTTGGCGACAAGAAACTCAAAGCGGTCTCCCTTGGCGATGCTCGAAGCGATGATGATTCTTCGCTGCCAAGGCTGCGGATAGTTTTCGATTGTTTTAACGGACAAAACCGCCTGAGATTTTTCGATTTTTTCAATAACTGCCTGTGCGAGAGCACCTTTGCCGTCGAAAAGCTCGACAGAGTCGCCGATTTTTAGCCTGAGAACCTTTGTCAAATGGCGAAACTGCACATCAGTAAGGATTGTGCCGGTATCGCGATGAATCGAATCACAAAAAAATCTTTTCATATTCGGGATTCTAAGGCTGCTGTGTCCTGCCGGTTGTCGGGGGCGGGAGGAATTGTTCCGTTATTCAGATAATCGCCGATGAGTTTGTAGTCTTCGGCGCCGTGGCAGGAGGGGGCGTATTCGAAAATTGTTTTTCCATAACTGGGAGCCTCGGCAAGTTTGATGTTTCTTCGTACGAAGACGGGGATAATTTGCGCTTTGCTCCAGGGGCAATCAGATTCCCTTGCTCCGGTGAGAAATTTATTGATATCGTTTTTGACCTCTTCGGACAGCGATGTTCTGCTGTCGAACATACACAGAAGGATTCCGCTTACGCAGAGCGATGGATTTATTCTCCTGCCGACAAGGGTTACGGTCTGGAGAAGTTTGCCCAGACCCTGAAGAGCGAGAAAGTGCGGCTGGAGTGGAATGATTACCTCCTGCGCGGCGGCAAGTGCATTAAGGGTCAAAAGGCCGAGTGAAGGGGGGCAGTCTATAATCATATAATCGAAATTTAATTTCGATTTCAAGACGGCTTCACGAAAGATAGTCTCTCTTCCGACGACGCTGACCAGTTCGCTTTCGGCGCCGACAAGATGAATATTTGCTCCGAGCAGAAACAGATTAGGTCTTACTTCGATTAAGGCGTCGTCAAAATCCACAGAGCCGGTCAATAATTTGTATGTACCCGATTCGACGTTGTCCGGCTCGATGCCGAGATGGATTGTAAGATGGGCCTGCGGGTCGAAATCGGCGACAACGACTTTTGCGCCGCTTTGAGCAAGAGCGGCGGCGATGTTGACAACAGAAGTGGTTTTGCCCACGCCGCCTTTCTGGTTTAGCATCGCTATTTTTCGCATTGGTTGTCCGAATCCGTTCTTAATTTTCTATAAATTGCGTCCAGCACTCCGTTTACGAAGCATGAGGACGATTCTGCGCTGAATTTTTTCGCCAACTCAATCGCCTCGTTAATAACCACTTTTGCCGGTATGTCCGGGCAGTATTTTAACTGGTAGGCGCCGAGCCGAAGGATACTTCTATCGACCTGGTTAAGTCTCGACAGCTCCCACTTGACGGCTGCCTCGGCGATAAGACAATCGCAATCGGCAACAGCCTGCCATGCGCCTTTGGCCCATTTATCAGCCATTTGGCTGATAGCGGACTCGTCTGTATTTTCGGCAAAGAAAACTCCGAGCATATCCAAAGCGGCATCGCCCTGAACGTCCATCTGGCATATGGCCTGCATCGCAAGCTCTCTTGCCCGGGTTCTTTTGTCGGCTGTAGGCATACTAATCCGAAATTCTTTTTATATTTGACAGAGCACGTCAACCATTTCCATAGCATTGGCAGCGGCAGTAGCGCCGGCGTTGCCGGCTTTAGTGCCGGCACGTTCGATAGCCTGCTCGATAGTGTCGCAGGTGAGAACGCCGAAGATAGTCGGCACGCCGGTATCGTAGTTAATCTGACTAATACCTCTGCTGACCTGCTGGCCGACATATTCGTAATGATGAGTCTGACCTCGAATAATTGCGCCGATACAAATTACGGCGTCGAACTTACCGCCTGCGGCGAGCTTCTTTGCCGCAGGCGTGATTTCGATTGAGCCGGGAACCCAAATAACGGTAATCTGCTCGTCAGAAGCGCCGTGCCTCTGCAAAGCGTCAATAGCACCGGCCAAAAGCTTGGAGGTTATAAACTCGTTAAACCTGCTTACAACTATAGCGAATTTCGCCTTACCAGCGGCAAGCTTTCCATGTATCTGCTTTATCATAATCGATTACTCCTTTTTCAAGTCCGCCATCTGCGGATAAACCTTAAAATTATTGGAGCATTATAAGACCAAAACCAACTATTTTCCAGAAAAAGGCGCAAAACGGGATTTAAAATTTAAAATTTAAAATTTAAAATTTTTATAAGTCTTTATTTAAAAAGTCTTTATGTACAACAGCGGACTTTACGAACTGTCTTGTTTAGATTTAAAAAAAGCCTGATTTTAAGCATTAACAGGGGCGGGTTTTCTGCCGATTTGGCTCTTGGATAAGTCCGCCTTCGGCGGATAAATCTCTATTTACAGGGAAATTATATGAATTTCGAGAGCGAATTCGAACAGTTTAATTCGTGGGACAATGCAGAACGAAAGGCCATAAGGGCTTACGAGCTTTATGAAGAGGGGCAAATGAGCGAAGCTCTTTCTGCGATGGACGAGGCGATTGAGATAAGTCCGTCCAACGACAGATGGCATTTCAATAAGGCTCTTACGCTCGATGCGATGGAGAGATTCGAGCAGGCAATCGAGGAATATAAACTCGCGATGGAGATGAATCCGCACGATGTTGAAATACTTAACTGCCTTGCGGTGGATTATACCCGCGTCGGTCAATACGATTTGTCGCTTGAGATATTCAGGCAGATTGAAGAAATCGACCCGAACTTCGAACCGGGCTACTGCAACAGGATAATTACCTATACGGAGATGGGCAATTACGAAATGGCTGAGCAGATGTTTTATCTTGCCCAGCAGCTTGACGACGCCTGTCCGCTGTGCTTTTACAATATCGGCAATTCATTCTTCATTCAGGGCAATTACAAAAAAGCGGTGTGGTGCTGGGAAAAGACAGCCTGTCTGGAGCCGGAACATCCACAGATTAATTATCATATCGCACAGGGGCACTGGAATCTGGGCGAGAAGGAGAATGCGCGGCAGTATTTTATCAGGGAATTGAGGAAAAATCCGGGCGATAAGGAAGTGGTTTTCGATTTCGGACTGTTTCTGCTTCACTGCGGTGATGTCGTTTCGGCGGCTGAGAAATTCCGCAGGATACTCGAAATCGAGCCGAGCTGCGCGGCGGCGGTGTTTTATCTTGCCGAAATAGAATTAAACGCAGGCAGGCAAAAAGAGGCGGAAAAGCTGTATTTGGAGGTTGTAAAGCTCGACAGGAATATGGCGGGGCCGAGGTTCCGTCTTTCGCAGCTTGCGCTGGCGAGAGGGCAGAAAGATGCGGCGTTTTCGCTTCTTGCAGCCGAACTCGAACTTGATATCCGCCGGCCGGATATTTTACAAGCAATCGGCGTGATGATGATAGAGCTGGGACAGGTTGATTACGCGACGCATTGTTTCTTGCGGGTTTCAGAAATGGGCTCGGCAGACGCGATGAATTATTTTTATCTCGGCAAAGCGCTTGCCGTTCGCGGCGAGGCTGATGACGCCGAGCAGTTTTTAGATTATGCGCTCGAACTTGATGCGGCGAATTATGAACTTTTCAGAGATGTGCTGCTGGTTTATCTCAAGACGAAAAGACCAGAAAAGGTTCTCGATTTGATGGCAGTAATAAACGTGGAGGGGAACAGCATTTTTGAGCTGAATATTATCAAGGCGATAGCACAGTTGAAAATATATTCCAGGAGACTCAAATCGCTGAAAATTTTCAGGAAGCAAAAAACCACCGCTTAAAACCGATGGTTTTTTGCTATGACAGATGCCGGTTTTATGCCCGGCAGTTGCTGTTAGAATGTATAGGTTACGGATACGCCAAACGCCGGCGCCACTGTCCAGTACTCCTCATTACCCTCAGTGTGTACCTTGACGGCGTTGTAGTCCTTGTCGATGAAGCCCAGGATATTATAGGCGTCAAATCGTACGAGGAGGTTTTTGTTCGCCTTGTACTGAACGCCAAGATTCAGAAACGCACCGCCGTTATACATGGGTTTTGAATGGGTGACCCCGCCCCACCACTGTTGTTGCACCTCGACCCAACCTTTTTTGCCTGGACAGCCCCAATAGACCTGCATTGAGCCATCGATGCTCAAGCGTTCGGTAACGTCATACTCAACACGTAATTTGGTGCTGTGATTGTCATAGTTGGAAAAGTCCATACTGCCGAAGCCCATCCCTGCAGCCGAGTAATACTGCTTGGTGATACCGCTTGCCTGGGAGAAACTGCGCAGCTTTGTATAGCTGTGCGAAAAGATGATGCGCATCCGGTCTGTGCGGTAAATCGCCTCAAGCTCGTAGCCGATGGACTTCATCTCGCCCAGTTGCAGTACCCTGCCCCCAGTCGCCGTGTCTCCCCATGCCACGGGGTTGTGGATGTGATAGAACAGAGAACTCGCCAGCCACAGTTTATCGGTGTGCTGACGTTCGTAGCGCAGTTCGTAGGCCTCGAGGGTTTCAACATCAGTCTGGTCTGACCTGCTGTTATCGGCTTCATGCAGGATATATCCTTGACGCAACACCGAATCGGTATTGGCGCGAGAAGCTTTCGTGTACATCAGCTTGACCGTATTCTTCTCGTCAGGGGTCCATACTAATGCCGCTCGCGGGGAGAACAGCTTATCAGATATGTAATTATGCCAGTCAAGGCGTCCGCCCAAAAACATTGTCCATGCATCAGACATACGCCATTGGTACTCACCCATAAAACTTATCAAATCGGTATAGAAAGGGCTGTCCCCAATGTCGGAAAGATCGCCATCAGCAATCGCATCCTTCCAGCTCCCTTGCTTGTTGTTGATAGCGTGCGACCACTCGCCCCCGACCGTAACTTGATGGTTGTCATTGGGTGTCCAATCTAACATCAACTTAGTATCGAAGTCATTGCGCCCCCAGCTATTGGCTTTCCTCATCCTGTACACCTCATAATCCTCGTGGATGTCGAAGCTGAAAGAGGGGGTTACCGCGAGTGTCGGACTGATTTCAAAGCGATTGCTGATATAGCCGGTGAGTTTTCGATATGCGTCCGCATCGGGTGGGTATTCTGTTGGCTGCCCGGCTGCGGGCGCCCACACAGTGTCCGCGGTGTAGCGATAATGACCGCCCTGCGTGTACCGTATCCATGTTTCGAGCCCGCCCCTGTTATACTGGGCATGTACCTTGACCTTTGGTATGGTGCCCCGATTCCCAAAGCCGTAACTGCCGTAGAGCTTCTCACCTTCACGGTACCAGTCCGAGTATACGCGTTGGGCATCATCCCCGCTGGCACCGGGGTACTGGCTAAGGCCCCCATATAAGAACACACCCTCGTCGTCGGCGATTCGATGACCGTATTTGAGTTCACCAGAGTAATACTCTTCAATGGAACCCAATCGGACTGTAGCCTCCAGACCCTCGAATGTCAGAGCATTATCTGTGGTGATATTGATTACCATACCGATTGCACCGGGACCGTATATGGAGGAACCAGGCCCGCGGATGACATCAATGTGGTGAATATCCTTCAGCATGGGTAAATCGCGCTCGGCCATAGCGCCATAGAAAAACCGCTCATTCATCAACCTGCCATTAACGAGCAGCAGGTATTTATCGTCACGGTCACTCATAATGCCACGGATGCCTATATGCTCATACTCATACCGGTGGAATTGTTTTTGGAGTCCCGGCACTGTGATCAGCAGGAGTTCGTCCAGACTGCGGGCGCCCGTTCGCTGGATGTCTTCCTTGGTAATAGTGGTCATAGTTGCAGGGACCTTTCTTCGAGTCGTCTTCGTCAGAGAGCCTGAACCGGAAATTTCAGTGTTCATTAACTCCTCAAGAGACATCTCGAAGTAATCTTTATTTTCTTTATTATTCGGGGCATTCTCTTCTGCTGCAAATGCTGCACTAAAACAGCAAATCAGCGCTAACACCAAGAAAAATGAAAACCAACTTATTTGCTTTTGTACGAACATAATTAATTCCTTTCAATTATGTGCTGCTCTTCTCCTAATCGACTAAAGTCTTTCTTCTTGACCACACATATTTATTTGCTTACGCCTTTAATATTATGAGACTATACACTATAATTTTATTATCGGCTTTATCAATAACTTTAGTCAACTATTTTATGGGAATTTTTTGGAATTTTTATCAGAATTATGGGAGATAAAGCTGAATATTTTTTTGAGGAGTAATTACAAAAGGGTCATAATGATATGAGAAGCCGTTTTAAAACTCCAAGAAGCCGATTATCAGTACTGATAATACGGTTTTTGCATAGCGCAAGGCGTATAACACAACCCTATATTCGGTTTTTTTGATGTGCGATTATCTCTGTGAAAGTTTCGGAATTCGATAGAAAAAAACGGCCTGCAGGTGTTTTCCCGCAGGCCGTTGAACCTTTATTATTGTCAATTATTTTGTAATAAATTTACCAAACCTCGGCAAATTCAGCAAAATCGAGGAAGTTCACAATTTCATCCTCGTCGAAATCACCGAGAATACCCTGGCCGGTCGCAAGCCAGTTTTCGGCTATTACCGCAACATCCCCGTAGCTAATCAAGCCATCGCAGTCAAGGTCATAGATGTTGCAAGCTGTATAATCTTGGCCTGTCCGGTCTTCAAGAACAGTGGTATATGTCTTGCTGTTCGGATCGAAGACGTACAGATTCCTGCTCGGCGTTACTGTGCCGGACCAGTTGTAATCGACCCAGACTTCATAGCAGCCGTTGGCGTCGGTTGTATCCGAATTACCGCCGTTGTCGGCCTCGACAACTACACCTTCTATCGGTACCTCACAGACATTTTTAATGGAACCTGTAATTTTGTACGTCAATAATGTGCCGGCGTAATCCTGTGTCTCGGTTATATCTGCAGTAACATCGGTGTAGGTTATACTGCCGGGCTGGAAAGCGTAAGCATATTTGGAGGGCACAATGCTGCCGGACCAGTTATAGTCGATGACCACTCTGTAGTATCCGTAATCGTCGGTTACGGTACTGCCGCCGCCGTAATATTTACTTGTCCATGGACCGCCATTGTTATCTGGTGTTATGGAAACTCCGCTCAGCGGCAGGAGAGTCTGAGAATCAACAGCATAACCGGAAATATAGAAGACATCCATATATGCTGTATAGTCATCGGTCAGATTAGCAGTAACGTTGTTATACACCATACCATTCGGGTCGAATGAATAACCCTCCTTGCTTAGAGTAACCGTGCCCGACCATTCGTACGTTACTGTAAATTCGTAATAACCATTCGCATCGGTTGTATCCGAGCCGCCGCTATTGTCGGCTTCTACAAATACACCCTCAACAGGTGTATTAACGTCAGGTTCGGTAACATAGCCGGAAACTGAAGGCTGACCGCTTGAGATTACCAAATCAACTACGGTTCCGCAGGCAACTG
>CAYUYR010000002.1:43635-145615 GCA_964449435.1 uncultured Planctomycetaceae bacterium
CGGCTATAGCGCTGGCCTCATCCATACCGGTGACATCCGGCACTGAAGGCTGACCGCTTGAGATTACCAAATCAACTACGGTTCCGCAGGCAACTGTGCCTGCTGCCGACTGGCTTATTACATTACCTTGCGGTACGGTATCGCTGCACTGTGTAGTCGAAGAGCCGTAGCTTATATCATCAGTGCCGTCAATGGCGGCTATAGCGCTGGCCTCATCCATACCGGTGACATCCGGCACTGAAGGCTGACCCGAAGATACTACAAGGTCAACTGCTGAGCCGGAGGGCGCTGTTGTACCGCCGATTGGGCTTTGGCTGATTACGCTGCCTGCCGGTACGGTATTACTGCATTCCTGAGTAACGTCACCGACGATAAGGCCTGCATCGGTGATGGCCGTGTTTGCATCAGACTGAGTCATACCGACCACATCCGGCACAAGCGCGGTAGTATTAAAGCTCCATAATATGCCGGTAGTCGTACCGCAATCGTTCTTCTCGTCGATGCGCCAGTAATAGGTTGTATTATAGCTTAATGTCCCGGTGTCGTAAGTAGTACCGGCTTGATTTTGTATAAACGGCGGAGGATCTGTAGTTCCGAAATAAATATCGTGAGAAGCTGCACCGCTTCCTGCCGTCCAGCTTAAATCTTGCGTTGTGCTTACATTCGTTGCGCCGTCAGAAGGCGTCGGACTGCTCGCTGCCTCCGGCGAAGTGCAGGAAACAACAGGCTTTGCCCTGATTTCGAGAGCTGCGATAGCCGAATCATCGCTGGCCTTGGCGGTCGTGTTAAACGTATAGGTTCCGGCTGTAGTTGCCGGTCTTGAGCCGCCCCATACTCCGATATCTGAAACAGGACTCGTGCCGGTAGCATTGTCCCAAAGTTCTGTGATGCCGCTGCCTGGCGAGAATGGGTCGGTATCGCCGCCATACGCTGAAACCGCTCCGAAGATAAGAGAGTAATCGTTTAATGTAGTTACATCTGTAGTGATGGACGTACCGGAAGTTTTGTTCATACCCCCGCCTTGTCCGAGAGGATTGTCCTGGTCAACGTTCGTGAAGTTTGCCGCTGCGATAAAGGACGGGTCCACAGAAGCGGCAAAGGTTACGACGACATCGGCCGTTCCGACCGGCGGTGCGACCAAATACCAATTTTCAACTCTGACGCCGCTGCTGCCGTTAGATGGTATGCCTGAAGTATTTGCCTTTATGAGATTATTGCCTGCGTAAGTGATGGAACCAACCATACCATTGCCCTTAATCATAACGCTGACGACTAAAAGACGGTCATCGCCTGACGGGACCGTATGTGAGAAAGTTGCACTTGTTCGGCCGCTGGACGATGAGTTAGTTGTGATAGTGTCTGAAAGAGCCGGCAGTGAATCGGGAGCCGGCGGTGCGCTGTTGGAAATAGTAAAAGTAGAATCGGACAGGTCCTCTCTAAAGTTCGAGGCCGCATCGTAAGCAATGGCTTTGATGAGACATTGTGTAGAATTTACGGATGGAGTTGTCCAGTTATAAGAGCCGGTATCGGAGAGGCCGGTAGCTATGGGATTCCAGGAGCCGCCGTTATCGGTAGAATAATAGAGATTTACCGATGTAACAGCGACATCATCGGCAGCAGTCCACTGAACCGACTGTTCTGTGCTCGGCAGCCAACCTTCGCCGCCATTGGGTGAAGTTACTTCGATAATCGGAACCGGCGTAGTAGCAGTATATACGTGTTTCATAATGCAATGGACGGCGCCTGCCAAAGATATAATTGAGGAACAATCGACCTGAACTATCGTATGGCTGGGAAGAGCCGACTGATAAACAGCCAGTGCAGCGGTGTCATTGGTTGCCTCTGTGCCGCCGAATTTTGGAATAATGACTCTATCATTTGCGATAATAGCGTTAGTATAGGTATAATGGGTGCCGCCGCTGCTGCCTTCGCCATTACTGTTGTAAGCCGGGATACGATAGACGGTATAGCCCCTTGCCGCCATATCCGCAGCGGCAGCGTCCGTGATAGCTTTTGATATCGGATGGTTTGTAGGGAATTCTGAAATCAGGACTTTGTTATCTCCAAGAGGCAAGAACCACATATCAAGATGACCTGTTGCATCAACATTAAGGGTCAGTCGAGGATAAATTGTCAGATTGACATTAAAATAATCGCGGAAGATTTTTTTAATTTGTGTATCTGTATATCCGGGATTCTCATCAAGGATTAAGGTAGTGGAGAATGCGTCTCCATTAGAAAAGCAGTGATAATTTCCGCCGCCGTGAATTAGGCCGATATCATAAAGCGGGTCCGACCAGTAGCCGGCGAGCCAGCTCGGGAAAGCATCGTCGTTCGGACGGCTTGGACGATTGTACGTATGGTCCATTATGGCATGGCCTGTGCCGGCATAAAAATATCTCGGGCCGTAGTCGCGAATCCAAATACTATCTGTATTAGGATATCTAAGGAAACCTACGTTATTCATATCTGCGCCGGCATCGGTGAACGCGGTAGTGGCAGCGGTTTCTTCAGAGGAACTTTCGACAGCACACCAGACATAGGTGGCTCGGCTGGCCTCGGCAACCGATCCCCGCAGCGCAGTGTCATAAGATGAGCCCGTTGTCCAACGGACCAGGATACCCCCGAGCGGTTCATATTCACCCGGTGACCATGTTGCTGTTGAGGGCGGTGCCGTTGCGGCAAAAGTCTCGACCGTAAGGCCGAGGGCCTGCTGCTCTTCGAGCCATTGCTGCTCTTCAGGAGTTATGTATCGCGGCAAACCTTCGGGATAATTGGCATCGAGGATTGCCTGTAATTCGTCATTGGTAGTGGCCGTTGCGCTAACGGGCAGTGCGAGTACCACTACCGCCAGCAGAACCATAAGATTAACTACTGTTTTTGCTTTAGCTATTGTCAATAACCGTTTCATTACCACTTTCCTCCTATTATTCTGTATATACAAACAATTTTTTTAAATCGGCCCAATCACAATACAAACCGATACATTCACATTCTTATCATCCTTGTCTGGAAATTAAGGTTGGATTATGAGGACTTTGCCGCCTCTCCAGCCAATTCGTCCGTGAATATCAAAACAAAAAACCAAAGCCTGAATATGCTTTGGTTTTGATTAAGTTTTACCGGTTTGTACGAGAGTTGCTGAAGAAAGATTAATCGGCAGGGCTGTTAACTTGGGGATAGACTCCCACTGCTTTCCCTTGTGGCGAGCGGGAAAGCCCCCAACAAACATACAACTTAGCCGCATCCTTTCCTCCTCCAGCTCCATTTTCCTATACTAAACAATAGACATTATCTAACATTGCCTATTTTAACGAGGTTGTATCGAAAAAGTCAAGTAATTTTCGGCATATGCAATTATAATATAAGTTTATAAATTAAGGTCATAATAAGTCTTGAATAAGCAGGCCGTAAAATATTCAAAAAACGCAGGTTTTTGCAGGGTAATGGATGTTTTTTCGTCCTTAATATGTTAAGATTTTAGTCCTTTATTATTGTCAATTATTTTGTAATAAATTTACCAAACCTCGGCAAATTCAGCAAAATCGAGGAAGTTCACAATTTCATCCTCGTCGAAATCACCGAGAATACCCTGGCCGGTCGCAAGCCAGTTTTCGGCTATTACCGCAACATCCCCGTAGCTAATCAAGCCATCGCAGTCAAGGTCATAGATGTTGCAAGCTGTATAATCTTGGCCTGTCCGGTCTTCAAGAACAGTGGTATATGTCTTGCTGTTCGGATCGAAGGTGTAACCATCCTTCTGTGGCGTTACGACACCTGACCAGCCATAGTCAACCAACAGCTCGTAATAACCGTTTGCATCGGTCATCGCATTGATATCATCGGTCGCTATGAGCACATCTTGAACCGGCGTGTTACCATCAAACTCAACCACATAGCCGGAAATCGATAACTCCGTACCTGCCCAGCCGATATTCTCCCAGTTGGCATCGGGGTCGTTAAGGTTGGCTAAACCCCTGTCGCTATTCTGGGCCACACCGCTGTCTATCAGTGCCTGTCGAACGGCATAGACGCCGGCGGCGTCAGTTGCCCTGCCGTTGACGGTGATATACAGGGCCGCCAGTCCCGCGGCGTGCGGCGAGGCCATACTCGTGCCGCTTTTGGTTGTATACCCACCCCCCATGTTTGTGGAGTAAATGCTGATGCCCGGCATAAGCAGGTCGATGGCCGCGCCGGGGGAAATTACAGGGTTATCGGCTATAACGGTCCGGCTGAAGTTGCTAAAGGAGGCGAAGGAATCATCACTGCCGTAACTTGTCGAACTGCCTAAACCGCCGGGCTGTCCGTCGGAATCAGCCATCGCCGAAATGGCGGCAACCTCGGGATAAGCGGCTGGAATAAAATCGTCGTCCGTACCGAAAACCCCGTCAGAGCCATAGACGTCTTCTGCATCGTTGCCTGCTGCAACGACGTGTACGATTCCCGCGGCAACGCTGCTTTGGATGGCGGTGCGAAATGAACTGCTCGTGCCCGTAACACCCAAACTCATATTCGCCAGCTCAATCTGGCCGGCCTTGTCGGTCACCCAGTCCACTCCGGCGATGACGCCCGACAAGGAACCCGAGCCGTTTTTATCAAGAACCTTGACCGCCCAAAGCCGGGCGCCGGGTGCAACCCCAACCACGCCGATACCGTTATCGAGGGCCGCTGCAATGCCGGCGACGTGGCTGCCGTGGCCGTTATCATCATCGTATTTGTCGTCCTGCTGGACATTAATCCCGCGGGTGTAAAAACGTCTGCCGCCAACGACATACAAATCAGGGTGGTCAATGTCGATGCCGGTATCGATTATGGCGATGTCAACGTCCACTCGCTCATCGATACCGTCGATTTTTGCAACGTTGCTGATGTCGGCGTCGATTCTGTTGACGCCTGTCGGAAGCGTCTGGGCGCAGATAGCGACCTCGATGTCGGGTTCGACCAGTATCACTCCCGGCTGGGCAAGTATTTGAGCCTTCGTTATGCCCGGAGGTACCCGGATGGAAAATCCCCACAGGGCCTTGCTGTAAACGTACCCTACGGTTCCGCCAGTAAATCTTGCCGCATCGCCGGCTACCTGATGCACGTCAGCAGTATCGGCAACCTGGACGATGTATGCATTGGGTATGACTTTAGCATCGCTGCTTTGTGTGAGGCAGGAGATACTTATTGTGAACACCTGGACCAGTACTAAATAAGATTTTACATTTAACACTTTTAGAAGCATTCTTCTGCCTTCCGAGACACCATAATATCAAAATGTCCTTCAAATTGCAACTTTGAAGTCTCCTTTTACCAATTTTGTTTACGATATAAAATTATGAATTTAAGACACAGTAAGTCTTTAATAAATACGTGATAAAATGTCAAAAAACGCAGGTTTTTGCAGGATAATGGAGGTTTTTTGGCCTTAATATATTAAGATTTTAGTCTTTGACAATCGAGAAAAGACCATATATAAGCCATTGAAAGCGGACTAATCCATTAATTTTTGCGGAGTTTATGTATGAATAGCAAGCAAGCCGGCAGCAATGGCCATCATCGCCGACGGCCTCGGTACAGCGGGACACATCCGAAGAACTACCGGCAAAAATATAAGGAGCATAACATAACGGCATATCCGGAACTGAAAACTCATCTGCGGGCCAAAGGCAAAACGCCCGCCGGCAGTCATATTCCTGTTTTGTTAGAAGAGGTTTTGGGCTGTCTCAAACCGAAAGCCGGCCAAATCGTTGCGGACTGCACTGTCGGTTATGGCGGACACACATCGGAGTTTATCAAACACATCGGACCGACAGGAAAGTTGATTGCCTTCGATGTCGATGGAGCTGAACTTGAACGTACCCGCAAACGGCTCGGCAAAGTGGAAACGCCCGTTAGTTTTTATCACAGCAATTTTGCAGGCATCGCCAAGGCGCTGAAAGAAGAAAAACTCGACGGCTTCGATATTATCTTCGCCGACCTCGGCGTTTCGAGTATGCAGATAGACAATCCCGAGCGAGGCATAAGTTATAAAAACGAAGGGCCGCTCGATATGCGAATGGACGACAGACTCAAACAAACCGGCGCGGATTTACTCAACAGTCTTTGTGAAGAAGAATTGGCCGATGCTCTTTGGGAGTTATCCGATGAGCCTGATTGTAAAGAAATTGCCCGAACGATTGTCGCCCAGCGAGGTGTTGGGCCGATTACGACGGTTTCGCAGCTTGTTCGGCTGGTTTTCTCCGTCAAGGGCATGACGGTCAATAGCTGGAAGAAGAAACAGCGCAGCTCTAGATTCGGCTCGCTTCATCCTGCGGCAAGGACATTTCAGGCGTTGCGGATAATGGTAAACGATGAACTTGGTTCTCTTAAAGAGCTTTTGAGAATTGGGCCGTATTGTTTGCGGCCGGGCGGCAGAATCGGTATAATAAGTTTTCACAGCGGCGAAGACAGGCTCGTAAAGCAGTCATTTCGCGACGGAGTTGAAACAGGGGTATATCAGTCGGCGGCTAAAAACGCGATTGTGCCGCGAAGACAGGAAATTATGACGAATCCGCGATGCGCATCGGCTAAATTCCGCTGGGCGATAAAAAGAGAAGTAAAGATGTAAAGAAACAAGGATGTAAGGAAAAAACCGTTAAAACGTTCCTTGCCTCTTTATTTCCTTATTTCCTTGCTTCCTTTTGAAATGAGCGTCGCAACCGATAGGCACAAAGCCGCGTGTTAAATATCCTTGCAGAAAACGCGGATTTATTGTAAATTATAGTTATCGGAAGGGTGACCGAGCGGCTTAAGGTGGCGGTCTTGAAAACCGTTGTGCGGCAACGCACCAGGGGTTCGAATCCTCTCCCTTCCGTTTCCTGCTTTTAGCAAAAACAAAGCAGAAGAATCACAATGTAACGGGGGCTAAATGATGTTGTTTGCGGATTTGGCGCTTTCGACAGTATTATATAATAGCATTGTGATAGTCATTGGCCCAACCCCTCCAGGCACCGGAGTAATAAGCGATGCTACTTTGCTGACACTTTCAAAATCGATGTCGCCGATGAGACGATAACCACTTTTCTTTGTTGCGTCATCGACCCTGTTTATACCGACGTCAATAACGACAGCGCCATCCTTGAGCATATCGGCTGTAATAGTGTTCGGTTTGCCGGCAGCAGCTATAACTATATCGGCACGTTTAGTATGCGAAGCAATATCCTTAGTTCTCGTATGGCAGACGGTAACAGTGGCGTTTGCGGTGGGGGCTTTCTGCATAAGCATAACGGCGAGCGGTTTGCCGACGATGTTACTCCTGCCGACGATGACGACTTCGGCGCCTTCGGTTTTTACGCCGCTGCGCTGAAGAAGCTGCAAAACGGCGTGAGGTGTGCAGGGCAGAAACGCTTTTTGGCCGACGACCATTTTGCCGACACTTACGGGATGAAAGCCGTCAACGTCCTTGGCAGGGTCGATTGCCAATAAGACTTTCTGCTCATTTATGTGTTTCGGCAGGGGCAATTGAACAAGGATACCGTTGATTTTCGGGTCGCTGTTCATCTTATTTACAAGAGCGAGCAAATCCTTTTCGCTTGTTTCAGCGGGCAGACGATTATCATCGGAGTAGATTCCAATATCTGCGCAGGCCTTTTCCTTAGCGGTAACGTAAGAGATAGAGGCGGGGTCGGCGCCGACGAGGATTACACCAAGGCCGGGGGTTATGCCTTTTGCCTTGAGGTTTTCGACAGTGATTTTCAGTTCCGCTCTGATATCAGAGGCAATTCGCTTGCCGTCAACGATTTTTGCGCTCATTGAAAAACCTTTCAGCCACAGAGAAAATTAAAGATGTAATTATAAGCCACAGAGGACACAGAGAACACAGAGAAAATAATTTAATTAAAATAGTCCTTTGACTTTGCCCGTTTCGATGTCGATATCGACGTTTCTGAATGCGGGGTTTGATGCTGTGCCGGGCATAAGCTTGATATTGCCGACGACAGGCGCGATAAAACCCACACCTTTGTAAATCATAATATCTTTGACGGGCAATGTCCAGCCTTTTGGTCGGCCTTTCAGATGGGGGTCGTGCGAGAGTGAAAGATGAGTTTTTGCCATACAGGTTCCGAGTGTTCGGCTTTGGGGGTCGGCTTCGAGGGCTACGACCTTTTTTAGGGCGTGAGGGGTATATACGACGTCATCGGCGCCGTAGATTTGCTTTGCGATGATTTCGATTTTTTGGCGAAGCGGGGCGTCGGGTTCGTAGAGGAATTTGAAATTGTTTTTTTCGTTAGCAGCGGCTTCGACAGCCTCAACAAGTTCCATTGCGCCGTTTCCGCCTTTTAGCCAATGGTCGGAGACGGCACAGAAGGCGCCGTTTTGAGCGGCGATTTTTTTGACCAGTTCGATTTCGGATTTCGTATCGGTATGAAAGCTGTTTATACATACGACGGGTTTGATGCCGCTTTTTTTGACTATTTCGATGTGGGCGATGAGATTTTCGCATCCTTTTTCGACAAGCTTGAGATTTTCTTTTGTGTAATCATCGCTTAGGGCGGCGCCGGGTTTGACGACAGGGCCTCCGCCGTGCATTTTTAACGCTCGAATTGTCGCAACTATTACCACCGCATTGGGCACAAGACCCGACATACGGCATTTTAAGTTCCAGAATTTTTCGTAGCCGATGTCTGCGCCGAAGCCGCTTTCCGTTATGTGATAATCGGCAAGTTTAGTGCCGAGCATATCGGCGATGATAGAGCTTTGGCCGATAGCGATGTTTGCGAATGGGCCTGCGTGGACGAAAATCGGCTGACCCTCGATGGTCTGAATGAGATTAGGGTTAATCGCTTCTGTCATCCAGGCGGCCATAGCGCCGTCAACTTCCAAATCGGCGGCTGTGATTTCGTTTCCATTTTTGTCATAGGCGACGACGATTTTGGCGATTCTATTTCGCATATCGGCGAGGTCTTTGGAGATTGCCAGAATAGCCATAAGCTCGCTGGATGCGGAAATCTCGAAGCCTGAATCCATTTCAAAGCCGTCCATTTTTCCGCCTTTGCCGATGGTTATGTTTCGCAGCGCTTGAGCACAAAAATCCATAACCCATTTCATTTGTATTTTTTTTGGGTCGATATCGAGACGCTTTAAGCCGCTTTTTGCGAGTCTTGCGTCATCGTAATTGTTCTCGTGCTGCATTCTGCTTGTCAGGGCGACCATAGCGAGGTTGTTTGCGTTTGTAATCGAATCGATGTCGCCTGTGAACCTTGTTGAAAGCGGGACGAGCGGAATACACTGGCTAAGGCCGCCGCCTGCGGCGGAGCCTTTGATATTGAAAGTCGGGCCGCTGCTTGGCTGGCGAATCGCGCCGCAGGATATTTTTCCGAGCTTTGCCAGGCCCTGAATAAGGCCGATAGTAGTAGTCGTTTTGCCTTCGCCGAGAGGGGTGGGAGTTATTGCGGTAACATCGATGTATTTTGCCCTTTGAGAAGAGCCAAGACGGGCGAGGACTTTTCTGGCATCGATTTTGGCCAGCAATCTGCCCATAGAAATAACCTCATCGTCTTTTAAGCCAAGCTGTGAAGCGAGGTTAGCGATGGGTTTTGCGTCCTGCTCGGCGGCCTCGGCAATTTGCCAGTCCTTCATTTTAGTCGGGTCGAATTTTGTCATATACCCTTAAATCGACAAATAATGATGGCGGGATTACGCATTTTCGCTGATTTAAGTCCAAAAACTGGTATAGTTTTTGGGGTGAAGGTCATTTGTCGTCAAAATGATTGATTTCTAAGCAAAACGGCTAACTATTCCACGTATTGGGTGAGCCGTAAAAAAAGGGCATCGCCACAATCACGCTCACATCAGGCCCGTCAGAGCCTTTCGGGACGCGAAAGCAAACGATGCCCTCAATTGATTATTCAGGTAACCGCAGCCACCTCTATTGCGTTAGTATCGCCCCGCCAGTTGCGGGTACGGTAATGTCGATGGTAAAGTTGTCACTTACCGTATAGTTTGTACCTGTTAGCTGATCGGTGAGGGTTTCACCTGCCTGAAGCTCCGGCAATGGACTAACATCAATAGTGACTGACTGAGAAGAAGTAGAACGGTTAACAGCAACAACAGCATCTTCGGCACTTGTACCTTCTCCAACCTCACGACCATACGCATAAACATCCGTACTCACAAGCAAGGTAACAATCCATCCTTGCCGTAATTCAAGATTATTATTTCTCGCGCTGATCAGTGCCTTATAAAAATCAAGGAGAGCATTTCCATCAACAGAACCCCAGTCCATTGAGGTTCGGTTTTTCGGGTCACCCCCACCAGTCATCCCAATTTCATCTCCATACCAAATCATTGGCGGACCAATGTGGGTAAATTGGATGATAGCCGCAAGCCGCTGCTTTTCCGCAGAACCTAAAACTGTTTGAATCCTATCAGTGTCATGGCTTCCTAAAAGCGACCAATTGGCGTATTGCGCCTCAACTGGATAGTTTTCTTGAAGTACAAGCAGGCGCTGGTTGAAATTATCTGTTGTAAGCGTTGTCGTATCTTTTGCCCAGTCAATAACCGCACTTCGAAAACGATAATCCATGGTAGCGTCAGACATATCTCCAGCCAACCACGGAGAGGCTTCGCCCCAAATTTCAGAAATAATTACCGCATCTGAGTTGAGCCCCTTAACTTTCTTGCGAATCTCCCGGTTGACTAAACGGCTGTTTTGTTCATCCTCATATTCATTATTCACATCCAACCGATATCCTTCCACCTCGTGTCCATGCCAAAAATCGAACACCGAATTGCTCCCTGAAACTAAATCATTCAAAGCAGTTGTCTGTGTTCCATCTCTCACATACTTAATTTCAGGAATATTCTTATATCCCCACCAAGCCTGATAGTCGTGATTCCAGGTATTGAATTGAAACCAATCAATCCAGTATGACGACTCCGATTCATATGCCCCATCATCATTGGGGTAATAATCGTGCACTCCAAGATCTGGATTGATATGCTCAAAGCGCTGGAAATACAGCGATTGAGCACCCGTGTGATTAAGCACTTGATCAGAAATCACCTTAATGCCGGCGGCATTCAAGTTTGTCCTCATGTCATCAAAAACTGCCAATGACCCTGCGGTGTCATTGATAACTACATCAGTTTTTGTGTCATGCTTTAGCCGGCTGCCAATCACTCCATAATAGGGATGTACAGATTTATAGTCATTGACCGCATACCCGTGATAATCCGGACTTTCATACCACGGCGTGAAGTAAATAGCTGTCACCCCTAGGTCACTCAAGTAGGGCAGCTTTGTTTTGATACCTTGAAAATCACCACCGTAAAAATCATTACCATGGGCACGCTCCTCTCCCCAGGGTTTCTTATATATCCAGCTTCTTTGAGAGTCCCGACGATCGAATTTTCCATCACCATTACTATCCCACTCCCACCAGGCAACATCTCCACTTGAGCTATTACCAGCCGGATCATTATCGGCATTGCCATTATAAAATCCATCAACCATAATCTCATAAATCACAGCATCCTTGTGCCAAGAAGGGGTGGTAAAGTTTGAAGTATGCCAGACAATGGAGTAATCATTCTCATAAGTGTGATTATCAGTCATCTCTCCTACACCACCATCTTGTTTTGCATCGTCCTGATACCAATCAACATCATCACCGGCTGTTAAACAAAAGGCATAGTAGGTATCAACGGGCTTGTTAAAAGTAACGGTGCCTTCCCAATAATCATAGGCAGCATCGCTACTTGAAATAGACATGGGAATAATAATTTCGCTTGAGGCATCATTATCCCATACTCGGATATCAGCTTTAGTGAGATTGTCTGCTTTGGCACGGATACGCAGCGTCACGGTCGTGTCAACGGGTACAGCTCCCGTTCGATATGGGGCGCTGGTTCCCCAACCAGGATTTCTATAAGAATCACTTCGGCTGTCATGGAGAACCTCATCCCAACTAACCTGTTCACCTCCACCACCTCCATCAGATGGTGGACCATAAGCCGAGACGCTCCTCGTAGCCGCAATTGCCATAACCATAAATCCAAAACACGTAAGTAACCCAATTCTTAAGATGCCCCTTACACTCACGACAAAATCCTTCTCAAATAAGACTTCTGAAAATAATTTCTTCATCTCTATTATCTTTCTCATTTTTTTTCCTTTCATACTTCAATCCCCCATGCTTTGCTCTGCTGAGCTACACACTCGGCGGCAAAACACCTGCTGTTTTTTCTTTCCCGTATCGGCCCGGGCTCATCAGAACCGGGCTGCTGAAACAACGGAAAAGAATCTGAACACGCCGAACCCTGCTCTTGCACATAATTAACCTCCTTTCCGGATTGGCGGTGCCTTTCAAGAGATTCATAAACCCTTTTACATAACGATATATCACAACAACAGTCCTTTTCGTGATTCGTATGAGTGCTTCCTGCGTGAACAATCAACGTCTGTCTGTGGTTGGAAATGTGCCCCTGTTGCTGCTCTTTGCTATCCGTCATCCATTATACATAACTACTGGACACAAAAAACACACTCTAAATCCTGAGAAATACCTTCATTATACAAATTACACTAAACCTGTTTTTCGTGTCAAGTAAAAAATCCTTTTTTTGGAATGGGAAAGGTACATCGTATCCCCCTGATAAGAATAAGGTGTATGACTTATGAGCAGTATAGACATTTAATGAAGATGCATCAGGGCAGGGGTTAACCCCTGCGAATTTCCGACCTGAAAGGTCGTATGTTTTTGCTCATTAAAAATTCGCCTCCGAATCGAAATTATAATTGTGAAACAATTATCCATTCGGAGGCTACTATGAAACCTTTTAATTATGTTGAACAGATTATACGAATGAAAAACAAATCTGACAAGTTCGATTTAAGATTACGGAGCGTAAAAGCTGCTCTCGCCTACGGTGTAAAACCTGCTGCAAGACTCTTCGATACTACACCAAAAACCATCCGTAAATGGCGGACAAGATATAAGCAGGAAAGACTTGCCAGCCTTAATGAACTGCCGAGAATTCCTCTGCACTGTCCTCTATATCCTATTTTTTATTTTTCTGGACTTTTGTGTCTTTTTTGGTATAATACCGCCCAAATTGGTATTAGAGGAAACCAAAGCAAGGCCATCAAGGCGGAGGCTTATTGCTGAACCCGAAAGGATAGAGTTGGCAGACAAGTGCCTTTCGTCAGGATGGGGATGTGGGAGTTTTCCTAACGTGGATTTTTCAAAGCCACAGAGTTCATCCGCCGTCGTCCCAAAGGGACTATGGCGGGACAGGCTAATGCACAAAGGCACGAATTTTTTTAGCCACAGAACGCACAGAGGATTTTAGACACGGATTTAAACGGTTTTTCAGACGCGGATTTACACGGATTAACACTGTAATAAACTGATTTCATACAGGTATTTATAGCGATATATAGGAGTTTTTCAAATAAAATCGCAGTTTATTTATCCGCTGCCTGTAATATCGGAGGCGCTGGGTAAAGTACCGCATTGGCGGTAAGTCCCGAAACCATAGTCTGCCCGCTGCGACTCGGGTCGTCATCGAGGCGAGCGCTAATGCAATTACTTCCGCTTCCCTGCCTGCCGGCAGGCAGGTGTCCTCCGCTTGGGGATGCCTCCCGAACAGGGTTGGCCAAGCCATTACGGCATTGGAAATCTCACAATTTTGTATAATCTCCTTAAAATAAATAAGTTACAATCCTTTTTCTCCCCGTTTCGTTGTGGGGGATTTTTTAATTATCATCATTGCTTCGTCTATCAGTTTAATAACACTTTCTATTGGCGTTGCTCGCAAAATCTTACTTTCTGGAAGCCAACTACTTTGTATACCAATGAGTCTATAATTAATTTTACCATCGGCTTTTGTTTCAACTCCTAATATAGGACCTCCGCTCATTCCCCTAATATCATTTAATCTAGTGCAACCATCTTGAGTAATCGGTAAGACTTGACCATAAAAGCAGTCAGGAAAATTCCAGAATTTATTTTCATCGGATTCTTTTCTTGCAATTCTTTCGACAGGAATGCTAATGCAGCTAATTTTGCTTACAGAATAATTCCCATCACTTTTTTTTTCATTCTTACAGACTTTGGTCTCGTCTGGGTAACCCACCAAGAAGAAACCTTCGGGATTCGACAAGTTGTTGTTTCTCCAGTATTCTTTAGTAAACCATCGATTTGAAGAGTTTCTTAGAATTGTTTGCAAGTGCAATCCTTTCAATCTAACTACCCCTAAATCCATTGTTTTGTCATCAATGTAAAATTTTTTAGTTTGCAAGTAATCAAAAGGAATAGTATTATGATTATGAACGCTTGGAATATTATCCTCATTATTATCAATCCACGCGGTACGCTTAACATCACACCCATCGTTTTGAAAAAGCTTTTCAATATCCTGAATCACATGTCCCGCAGTAATCCACAGAAAATATTCTTGGTATGAAAACAGAAATCCTGAAGCATAGAAATCACAAGGTTTATCTTTAAGTAAATAGCCAATATGAAGCGCAATAATATGTTTTTTAAACCATAGGTTAAGTTTTAGAGCATTTATTTCGCTTTTCCACCAATCTTCTGGTATGTCTTCTATAGTTTCATTTCCCATTTGCAATTCTTTTCTTAAGATATTTTGCCTAACTGCCTTAAAATCAACGATTTATATACCTTTGGAGCCGTTTACAACGCCTCATTGCAAGCCAACAATGCCACGATGTAGCCTTACAATGGCACAATGTAAACTAACAATGCCTTGATGTAAAGCGACAACGTCATAATATAAGCCAGCAACGCCATTAAGTAAGACAGAAAAACTCAATCGCTCATACCCTTTTATTTTAAATAGCATTTTTTTGGGTCGAAATTATTTCTCGTATCGTTTCATTGCTTTGTTCACAGACTTATTTCCGACCTTCACATTAGCAACGGCACGATTGTAAGTATCCCGGGCAACTGTATCGATAGAAACCTTTTTTCCGAGAATCTTATTTTCAAGTGCTTTTCGTGCTGTTGCGCAACCCGGCTGTCCCTTTTCAGGAGTATCGACATTTGCCAGTCTTACTGGTCGAGTTCTGCTGCCTGTCTTAAATGTATCGCCATCAATAACTTTAGTTACAACTTCTTTCCTTGCCATTTCATATTTTCCTTTCTTCTAACTTCTGATTATGTTTTACATTTATTTTTATCATGTTATCCTGTCAAAAACTTCGTATGGTATTTCTAGTGGTGTCTCCAGATTTGACCGAAATAACCTTTCTCGATAACTTCAGGATATAAAACGGAATATAAAACCAAGAATTTTACTACATATAAAGTCCGTACCAGCACCTAAGATTAATCCGCCAACATAAACGCCTATAAAAGCTAATACTTTTATTATTGCATGTTTTTCTGCAAGCGTTGCGCCACTTAAGATTTCATACATCACAAACATAGGATACCAATAAGCTATAATTGGGATAAGTGCTAATAAAGCGGGGATTGCCGATATTAGGTCTAAGTCAGTGATATTATTAATAATCAACCAGCGTAGCGCTACAGAGAATATACACGCTATATAAATAAAGCTCATAAACCATAACCAAGACCAGTGAAAGGGACGAATGCCCAATATTGTACTAACTTCAAACTCTTGGTTTTGTATTTTCTCGCCAACTTTACCTCCCCAATAAGCAAGACCAATGGAGCCAATTATTGCCAATACCATAGAAACGCTCCATCCTATAATGCTTTCAACTACTATAATATTTTTATAGAAAAAATAAAGACATATTATGCTGAATAATATACTTGGAATGTTGGATATGCTTGCAACAATACCACCTTTTTTCTTGGAAGTGGCTCCCACCAAAAAAGCTGCACAAAAAGTAGCAATCATTACCGCAATCAGAGATAGAATATAATGGTCCCCCCAGCCCTTTCCTTCACTTCTAGCGTCTCTTGCAAAAGTATATGACATTGCACCTATAAACATGGGTTTATAAAACATATAAATAAGCAACGAACCTATATAACGACGGACAGATAGGAAAGTACTACGATCATTTACTTTTTTATCTATTTCAAAAACATTATTTCCTAAATCATATTCTTTCTTGCCACAGCATATAAAACCACCGATTATATAAATTACTAAGACGCCTGCTAAAAACCACAAAAAGTATTTAGCAAGGGGAATAGCATGTTTAAGCATTGCTTCGTAACTGTCCTCTTCTATATCATCAAGTTCTAATGTGGCATTTGGGTCCCCAGGGCTTGTTCCACCATAAAGTATTGCAAAATTTGGGTCGGAAGAATTGTAATCTATGTCTCCTATTGTTTGCTCCGATAGGGGGTGTTTTTGTGCAACTGTATCAGCCTTAGCCACACAAGAAGCGATTGATAGTAAGAAGAAAATTGACAGGATGAATTTTACATGTCTCATTTTTTCCATTTCGCTATTCCAATTACAAAACCACCATCAAATTAGTCGTTAGTATTTAGTCTTTGGTCGTTAGTACTATATGCTAAAAATTATTTACTTACAACACCACGTTTACGATGTTGGACACTGCTCCTTCACCTGCCTTTCCCCTGTTGCAAAACCCCCAGCTTAAGACACGCTGGGGCAGGCATGATGACAGCTTCTCGAGGACAAGATTTATTGCTATAATATGGTATTCGAGTTCTGTTTTTAGCGGCTGCTCCTTGATGTATACTAAATTTTATCTCTTTTTCTTTTCGAACTCAACCTATTTTATCCGCTTAATAATAAACAATTTTGTTCTTTTTTCGCGATTTCCCGGGCTTAATTTCTTTCATTAAAAAGACTTATGGCAATTTGAGCAAAAGGGTGCTAAAATTCATTCGATAATGTATAATTGGCCGAAATTCAGATATGATTAAACGGATAGCAATACTCGGTTCGACAGGCTCAATAGGGACAAACGCATTGCGCGTTATAGACGCCCTCGGTGCGGATTCTTTCGGCTGCGCTCAAGACAAGTACGAAGTAGCCGTGCTGACGGCGCATAACAACATCGAGCTGCTCGCAGAACAGGTAAGAAAATATAAACCAAAAATAGCAGTAGTTACCAATCCTAAAAAAATCGAGGAATTCAAAAAACTAATTGACGGGCAACGCGTCGCCGTATCGGCGACGGCTAAACAGGCTATACAGGAAACCGATATTGATATTGTTATAGCGGCGATTGTCGGGGCGGCGGGGCTTGAGGCAATTCTGGCGGCGGCGAAGGCAGGAAAAATACTCGCTATCGCCAATAAAGAACCGCTGGTTATAGCAGGTGAGTTATTGACAAAAACGGCAAAAGAGACAGGTGCTAAAATCCTGCCGGTCGATAGCGAACATTCCGCTGTTTTTCAGGCGATGCAGGCCGGAGACGCTAAAGAAGTGAACAGGATAATCCTGACGGCGAGCGGCGGGCCTTTCAGAGGGGCGACGAAAGAACAAATACAAAACGCGACAATCGAACAGGCGCTCGCTCATCCGACTTGGAATATGGGCAAAAAAATAACGATAGATTCGGCAACGATGATGAACAAGGCACTTGAAATAATCGAGGCGAAATGGCTGTTCGGAGCGGCCGTCGAAAAAATCGAGGTGCTCGTACATCCGGAGTCGATAATTCATTCGATGGTAGAGTTCGTGGACGGTTCGATAATCGCACAGATGTCCGGGCCTGATATGTGCCTGCCGATTCAATACGCGCTGACGTTTCCGCACAGGGTAAAAGGGATAACCAAACACCTGCGGCTGGAAGAAATCGGCAAATTGACGTTCGAGAGGCCCGATATGGAGGTTTTTAAGGCGCTGAAAATCGGCTACGAAGTCGCAAAGACAGGCGGGACGGCAGCGGCGGTGTTCAACGCGGCAAACGAGGCGGCGGTTAAAGAATTTCTGGAAGGAAAGATAAAATTTGTTAATATAGTCGAGATTATCGAATATTGTCTCGGTAAACATAAAGTTAAAACAGACGCAACGCTCGACGATTTGCTTTCGGCAGACGGCTGGGCAAGAAATGAGGTAAAGGAATGGCAGAACAGAACAACGTAAAAGGCAAAAATTTAGTAAACACGCTGGTGCTGGCGCTGATAATCGGCTTGATAATCCATTATGTCTTTAAAGACCTCGGCAAAAGCAGCAGTATAATACTGTCGTTTGTCGGACTTGGTCTGGTGATATTCGTACACGAATTCGGACACTTCATCACGGGCAAACTGTCCGGCATCAAGGTCGAGGCGTTCGCGATAGGATTCGGGCCGGTCGTGGTAGGCGTTAAGAAATGCGAAAATTATCTGAGATTCAGGATATTGCCGACTATTCTGCTGAAAGAAAACGACCCTGACGAAGAGGGTCTGCTTTGTATAAAGCTGCCGATTAACTGTAAGGCGGGCGAGACGGAATACCAGTTCAGGATTTTCCCGATAGGCGGATTCGTTAAACTTTTGGGGCAGGAAGATGTAGGAGCGGATAAGCCCAGCGACGACCCGCGTTCGTTCGTTAATGTGCCGATATGGAAACGGCTCGTTACGGTCTCGGCAGGGGTTACGATGAATATCATAATGGCGGCGATACTTTTTGTCATCGTTTTTACGGTGGGGATTAAGATGCCGCCTGCGGTAATCGGCGATTGTCTGCCGGGTTATCCTGCGGCACAGGCAGGATTGAAAGCGGGCGATGAGATAATCGAAGTCAACGGCAAAGCAGAGCCGGATTTCAGGGGCTTAATGATAGCGGCGGCTTTTTCCGGTAAAGACGAAGCGGTCAATATGAAAGTAAGGCGGAGAGACGGCAGTATTAAGGATTTTTCTGTTGTTGCGGAGGATATGCCGGGACTGGGATTCAAAGGGTTCGGCATACTGCCTGCAAGTACGATTACCATCGCGAAAGTCAAGGAGCCGGATGCGCTGCTCGAAAGAACGGGTTTGCAGGCGGACGATGTATTGGCTGCTGTCAACGGCGAAAGAATAGAACATTTCTGGCAGTATGCCGATAAAATGGAAGGCGTTTTTAGCCCGACGGCTGAACTTGAATTTCAGAGAGCAGGTCAAACCGAGCCGATAGTTTTTTCAAATAAGCTCGAATATGTCGGCTATATCGAATACGAGGACGGCGGGGATTTCGTGCCTGCGCAGGTATGCGGACTGATACCGAGATTGAAAGTTGTTACTATCGAAAAATCCGATGTGAACGAGATACTGCAAATCGGAGATATTATCGTACAGGCGGGCGATACGGTTAATCCTACCTACGAGGAATTACGCAAAGAGACGATAGCTTATGCCGGCAAAGAATTCAGTATGGTAGTTTTGCGTGAAGATGAAACCGTTAATGTTACAGCAAGACCGCGAAAGGCGTCGGACGGCAGGGTAGTAATCGGAATCGGCGTCGGTCTTGATGTTGACAGTACAGCGATAGCGTCAGAAGTGAATTCGCCGGTGTCAGGCGAGTTGCCGAGAGGCGCGGAAATTGTTTCCGTTGCCGGCGAGAAAGTTAATAATTATTTCGATATCGCGGCGGCACTTGAAAAACACCGCGGCGAGACGGTAAAGGTCGCTTATCACAGCATACTTAGAGACGGCGAGATTCGTTTGGCTGTTCCGAGCGGCGGCGAGTTGCTGAATATGAGGGCTTTGTCTTTCTACGATATACCGTTTAAGCCGATGACAAAACTTTACAGGGCGGCAGGGACTGGTGATGCTCTTAAAATGGGTACGAGAAAAACAGTCGAATTTGTCGCTGAGACGTATATGACACTCAAGGGGCTGATTGTGGGCGATGTAAGTCCGAAGAGCCTGATGGGGCCGGTAGGTATGATTGCGGCAAGCTCGAACATTATAGCCGAGAAGGAATATACGCGATATCTGCACTTTATGGGCATCATCAGTGCCTGTCTTGCGGTGATAAATTTTCTTCCGCTGCCGATACTCGACGGCGGACTTGTGATACTTTTGATAATCGAGAAAATCAAAGGCTCGCCTGTACATATAAAAATACAGGAAGGATTGACATACATCGGCCTTGCACTCATAGGGTTATTGTTCGTAGTGATTACGTATAACGATATTATCAGGGTGTTTTTTGACAAGTAAAATTTCCTTTAAAGGATATGGTATGTATAACGATAAGACAGTTTGCGTGGTAGTGCCCGCTTATAACGAAGAAAAACTTATATGCCGGGTAATCGAGACGATGCCGAGTTTCGTAGATAAGATTGTCATTGTGGATGATAAAAGCAGCGATAGAACGGCTGAAGTTGTCAGAGAGTATATTGAAAAACAGGGCAGCCGAATCGTATTGATAGTTCACGAAACGAATCAGGGCGTCGGAGCGGCGATTGCAACGGGCTATAAGTGGGCGAAAGAAAATAAGATATTCGCGACGGCGGTAATGGCGGGCGATGCACAAATGGACCCTGAAGATTTACCTGCTTTGCTCGAGCCTGTCGTAAACGGCGAAGTGGATTACGCTAAAGGCAACCGTCTGTTTACCGGCAACGCGTGGAATATTATTCCCAAGGTCAGGTATCTTGGCAATTCATTTCTTTCTCTTTTGACGAAAATCGCCAGCGGATACTGGCACATTGCCGATTCGCAGACGGGCTATACGGTGATAAATCTTAAAGCGCTGGAGCTTATAGATATCGACAAGATATACAAGCGATACGGTATGCCTAACGATTTGCTGGTAAAGCTCAATATATATGATATGAAGGTTCGTGATGTGCCGATAAAGCCGATTTATAATATCGGCGAAGACAGCGGAATAAGAATTCACGCGGTTGTGCCGAAACTTTCGTGGCTGCTGCTGAGATGCTTTCTCTACCGGATGAAGGAAAAATATATTATCAGGGATTTTCATCCGCTGATTTTCTTTTACACTTTCGGATTTTTGTTCGATATCGCGACTGTTGCACTGTTTATCAGGCTGTTTTGTAAATGGTTCGGCGACGGACGTATTCCGCCGATAAACGCACTGGCGGCGATGTTCAGCTTTATCACAGCGGCGCAGTTTACACTGTTCGCGATGTGGTTCGATATGGAGTCCAATAAGGATTTGAAATGAGGATACTTGTCGAGGTTACACATCCTGCTCACGTTCATTTTTTTCGCAACGCAATAAATATCTGGAAATCACACGACCACGAAGTGGCGGTAACGGCGCGCGACAAAGAAATAGTAATAGAGCTTTTGAATCTGTACAGGATAGAACATACGGTTCTTTCGAGTATCGGCAAGGGCAAGCTGTCGCTGCTTTCAGAGCTTGTTAAAAGGGATTATAAACTTTGGCGGTTCTGCCGGGAATTTAAACCCGATGTTTTGACGGCGATAGGCGGTGTTTTTGCCGCTCACGCCGGGTTTCTTTGCCGAAAGCCGATAATAGTATGGGATGACACAGAACATGCAAAACTATCTCATATGATGACGTTTCCCTTCGCAAAGGCGGTTTATACGCCGGATTGCTACTCGATAAATCTGGGTTCGAAACAGGTTCGCTATGCGGGCTGTCACGAATTGGCATACCTTCATCCGAATAGATTTACGCCTGACAAGAATGTTTTGAAAGATATGGGCGTTAATCCCGATGAAAACTACTGTCTGGTTCGGTTCGTAAGCTGGCAGGCTCATCACGATGTTGGCCAGCACGGTGTTGCGGAAAACTCAAAGATACAGTTTGTCAATGAAATCAGCAAATATGCGAAGGTTTATATTACGTCCGAAGGGAATCTGCCGGCGGCACTGGAGCAATATCGATTAAAAATACCCGTTCATCAGATACATCATTTAATGGCTTTCGCGTCGCTGTGCGTTACGGAAGGCGCGACGATGGCGTCTGAGTCGGCACTGCTTGGTGTGCCCGCGATTTATATAAATACGCTCAATCTCGGCTATATCGATATGCATGAGAAATACGGGCTTGTAAAACAAACAACTGATACAAACGAAGCATTGAAGATGTGTATAGATATTCTGACCGATAAAGATATTAAAAACAGGTGCGGCATTGCCCGGCAAAAATTTTTAAGCGAAAAAATTGATGTTGCCCAATATATGGTTGAGACAATAGAACGGTACTGAACAAGAAATATATCGTTTTAAGGTATTAAAAAAATGGCAGAAACTGCTCGATGAAAGCGAAGATATTAACGGGTTTATGTTCGGAATAGTCCGGCAAATAGTCGGGAATTGATATTATCGCTGTTTTTCGATTTGTTCGATGCATTGTTTCCACAAATCACTGTTATCCGATTTGCCGGTTTTGAATACGAGGGAGTTTGTCGAATATTTATGGGTGAGTATCGGTTCGTTTTGACAGCAGTACAGCTCGAAATATTTTGCTATAACCGAGTAGGGGTTGTCCGGCTTGAATTGGCTCGAGGAAACAATTCGAGGCTCAAATATAATGGTTTTTGTCCCGGTTTTTTCGGCTTTTTTCGCTCTTCGCCAGCCTGTATCCCTGCTGCAAAGGCCGATGATTTTTTCGAAACGCATCCAGAGTGTTCTGACTAATTCGGAATTTTCAAAACACCTTCTGCCGATGAGAATGCCGAGCCTCAGCAAGTTTCTTCTGATAAAATCCGAGCAGAGAACAAATTTATTTACGTCATAGGCCGACCAGTCCGGCGAAAATTCGAGATACGGCTTTGTTCTAAAAAAACAAAAGACAGGATTCGGGAAATTGTGATACATACCGAGCTTCCAGGGAGGGAAACTGACGCCGAGCGTGAAAATATCGTTCTGATTTAATAAATCTATTAAAAAACTGTCCCAGTCTTTCTTAAAGATATAAACATCAGGGTCGAGAATTAGAGCATAAGGCGTTTTGATGTTCTTCATTACGACATTTAAGCCGGACGAGTGAGCGGATGAGCCTTTTAGTTGACCGGGAGCGTTTCTGATTATGGTAATATTCTGAAAATTGTTTTTAAATTTTTCAAGGTTGTCTTTGCCGTTGGTATTATCGACGATGATAAAGCATAATCTGTCCGGCTGCTGCGCTTTTTTGAGCAGGTTATCGAATAAATTCTCCAGATACCCACAGGAATGCCAATTGACAATAGCGATGGTAATCGTCTCGTTATTGTTTGCCATCGGCGATTTCCTCTATTTTTATGTTTTTTGGGAATAAGCTGGTGCCGCCGATTAGTACGGCAAGGACAATTATTAGTGTCGTACTTAATATTCGCATAACAGTTGAAATAAGTATTCCTTCGGCCATACTCGCGCCTGTCTGACTGCTTAAGAAACCGAAGGCAATCTCCTGTATTCCGACATTTCCGGGAATTATGATAAATGCGTGAGAGATTTTCAGCAGCGAATAGAAGAGCATTAATACGGGAATGCTCAGTTTAAAATTGAAGCTGATGAATACGAGATAATAGACGACGAGTGCTTGAACAGTAACAAGCAGCCCCCACACTATGATTTTACAAAGATAGGATATGTCTTTGATGTTGTTTAATGTTGTCGAGACTACGGTGGTTAATTTTGTTTTTATCCAAACCAGGGCGGGGGCTTTGACCGGTATCCTTATTAATAAGATATCGGCAAGTATTGGCAGGCATATAATTCCGGCTGTAATTACCGCCACTAACTGATATGCCTTGAAGATGCCTAATTTGAAATCGGGTTCGACTGCGACGATAACCAAAAAAGAAAGTATCAGGTCGAGGCCCAAATCCATCCAGGTGAATGAAATCCCCGCGCTTACGTAATCGGTATATGAAATTCCGAACTTTTTCTTGAATTCGATTCCTCTGTAAATGTTTCCGGACGGCGCGAAGAACATATTGTAAAATCTCGCCAGTATTATTATTTTGAACCATTTCCAGAACGGAGGATTTATGCCGCTGCATTTGAACATTATAATTTTAAATCTGTAAGCATACGTCAATAGAGTAGTGAAAGAAAAAAGCACGACTAAGAAGATTGTGATTTTATCGATTTTAAACGTTATTTGCAGCGAATCCCAGTTGGTGTAGAAGTATTTTATAATATAGCCTGCGCACAGGAGAAATATTACGAGTTTTAATATTTTTTTGATTTTATTCAATGTAGGCTTTCCCTGAAATCAACGAATTAAGCTTCTCTGTTTTATCTTTCACGTTATCGTCATCGCCCTAAGCGTTGTTTTTTTTGAAATAAAAAGTGCGGCAGTCTTTTAAACTTGTGAGTCAAAGTCCAATTTCGCGCCTGTGGGAGATCGAAATCCATAAATATACCTTTGTAATCGCCATGTTCCCCCAGGCGATTGTATGCAAATTCTGTGAATATGTTTTGTTCCATACAGGGATTTAAAAAACAATATCCGATATTATAATTGTTTTGTTCGAGGATATTGAAAAACTCTTCTATCTCTTCCATTTTCATCAGATGCGGATGAAGTTCAACAAAAATTTTAATATTTGTATTTTTGAGCGTTTCAGTCATTCCTCTCAGGATATTTATCTCATAGCCTTCGACATCCATTCTAATCATAGATGGAGCCAACTTGTCCTTAATGAAATTATCGACGGTTACAAGTTCGACCTCAATCTTTTCTGTGATATAGTCAGGCAGTCCCCTGTCAGTTAGTCTTGACCAATTGCTTTTGTTGGATATATACATTTGAGCCTTGCCGCAAATATCGCCGACGGCCAGATTATATGTCTGGATATTGCCGGGTTTGTTTATTTCGATGTTTTCATTTAAGACTTTGAAGTTTGGAGGCGATGGTTCTATGGCGTAAACAGTGCCGTTGCTGCCTACTAAAGCGCTTTCCATTAGAGCATAATATCCGATATTGGCTCCAACATCTAATACGACATCACCTTTGCCGATTATTTTACCTTCAAGCATCAATGTGGTAGTAAGAGTCTCTCTCTTTTTATAAGTATATAATTCCCTCGCAATGCCTTTATCGCCTAAATAGAGTTTCATTTTATAGCCGTTTATATCACATATTACAGATTCAGAAACCAGTCCTTTGAGGGCGCAGGGTATGTTGTTGAAAAAGCGATGTATTGACAGGGAGATTACCTTCAGTATTCTAAGGCAGGCCTTTTTTAGACCTTCCTCTTTTGCTGATGTTTTAAATTCGGTGAGCAGCATATCATTTCCAGTCAATTCTTCAGGTTAAAGATAAGATACGGATACATTCCGGCTTTTAGGAATTTACCGTCTTTTGTTGATTCACCGGAAACGCTGGGTATATATTCGTATTGATAATTTTGTTTGAGCTGGTTTATCAGAGGCGATAAATCATTTACCGCCGGTATAAGATAATAGGAGTAGCGTCCGGCAGATGCAAATTGTTTAATTGCCTCGATAGTACGGGCAGGAGTTATATCCCTATCGAGATACCAGGCGATTTCGGGCCTGATAAAACTGCCTTTGGACTCGTGCTGATTGACGATGAAATCCTCAAAGCTTAACAGCGCCTTATCCGGAGGGATTTGCTGATTAAGTTTTTTAAAAAGCTCTATTTTGGCTTCAGGCTGCCAGCGGATGTTATAATAATAAGTTGTTCCTATGATACAGGAAATTATAAATACAGATGCAAAAATTAACTGACCGGCAGCAGCAATATACTTGTTCAGTTTTTCGCCGAGCAGCCGGCCTATGCCGATAATAGTCAACGCTATCGCGATGGCGAGCAGGGGAGTCAGAGGCATTTCCCACGTTTGGTGTCTCCAAAGACAGCCCTTGAGTATGAAAAGCTGGAAAAACGGGATAAGGAAAAACAGCCAAAAACAGGGGAACTGCAAATCCCTTTTTCCGTTTTTGTCTTTGGGCGCTGCGAAAACGAAAAGCTGTCCGATTGTCAGATAGAAAATGGCGGCGATAAGGCCGATGACCGTAAAATTCGTGACAGCAAATTCCCACATTTGTGCGAACCATTTACCCCAGTCGAAACCCTGCATTTCTCCTTCTGCGGAACGCCATTTGTACAATTCTGTTATTTTATTTATATCCCAGCCGTAACCTGCTGCCATAACGGCAAAGTTTAAAATCATACTGCATAAAGGAGCGGCAGCAAGTATTATCAGCAAAGGCCAATTCGGCAGTTTTCTTTTTATAAGGCAGGCCAAAACATAATGAACGCCAATACCCATTGCGAAGAAGAACCCGACCCAGCTAAATTGTACCCCCAAAAACAGCGTTATTGCCAAAATAACATAATGGTATTTTTTTGGGGTTTTGGGGGTATAACCTGTTATTATAAGGTATATCCACATCGATAGATATCCGAGCATTACCGGCCAACTGCCCATACCGAAATAACTTGTAATGGGAAATATTATGTATATTGCCGCCGAGAGAATTGCGAGCAAGTCGTTTGAAATATCCCGAACCATGAGAATAAACACAAGCATCGCAGGTACAGCGACAAGAACGCCCATAAGCCGAAGCCCCCATTCGCTTATGCCGAATGTTTTCATAAAACCTGCCGCTATCAGAACGTTTAGCTGGGGATGGTCCCAATAGCGTGTCGGGTTTTCGACAGGGGGCATTCCTACTGCCCATGTGGAAACGCCTTTTGTGTAGTCCAATCCGTATTTGACGTGAGACCGAGCCGCCCATGCTCCGCTGGCCTGTGCCCAGCTATGCAGACCGCAAAAAGGCCTGTTAATATCGCGGGACAAAGTTATCGTTAAAAATACGAGGATTAAAATTACAAAAAGCCAGAAACTTCCGGAATCCTGACGCTCAATACGATTAATTTCTTCTTTTTTGGTCATTTTTTTTTAATCCCTGAATTCTAATACCATTTAAACAATGAATTTAACACGCAAAACGATTTTTTTCAACAATTAAAAATTTTTCAATTTTTTACTTGCAAAGTTAGGCAAGACTAACTATATTAGTTAGGGTTAATGGGAGCAAAATATGGCTGTAAAGAAAAAATTGAGCGCTTCGTCGGAAGACTACCTCGAGGCAATCTATAACCTGATTTGCCAACATAAAGTTGCCAGAAGTAAGGATATAGCTGAAAGTCTTGGTGTATCAAGGGCTTCAGTTACCGGCGCACTTAAGTCTTTGGATAGTAAAGGGTTAGTCGATTATAAGCCTTACGGTTTCATAGGTCTTACCGAAAAAGGCGTTCAGCAGGCGCAATTTGTCGTCTATCGGCACAACGTCCTCGAAACGTTTTTTGTTAGTGTTCTTGGTGTTGAAAAACAGATTGCAGAAAAGGCGGCCTGTAAGGCCGAACACGCACTTGGGCAAGCGGTTATTTCTAAATTGCTGGATTTCACCGAATTTTCAACAAGTTACAGCAAAAAAGGAACGGACATCATTGCTGATTTCCGAAAATATTGTCGTTCGAAAGGGATTTAATTTTTATGAAGATGCAGGAACAGACTTTTTTAACGAATGTAACTAACGGCACAAAAGTTCGGCTCCTAAAAATCGATGCCGGACAAGGGCTTAAGGCAAGGCTTGCCGCGATGGGACTTTTGGCGGGAGCTGAATTTAAGGTTATAAACAACGGACATCCCGGCCCGTTTGTTATCGAGCTTAAAGGCTCTCGAATGGTTCTTGGCAGAGGTATGGCAGGTAAAATTATTGTTAAATTGTCAGGAAGCTGAAACGACCGATGGCTGAAAAGATAAAAAGAATTACAGTTGCTCTTGCGGGCAATCCCAACAGCGGCAAAACCACAATTTTCAATTCTCTGACCGGTATGCGCCAGCACGTCGGCAATTACCCCGGCGTTACCGTCGAGAAAAAAGAGGGCTTCTGCCGTTATCAGGATTACGAACTCGATATTATCGACCTGCCGGGCACGTACAGTCTTACCGCTTATTCGACGGAAGAAGTCGTTTCGAGAAATTTCATTATCGAACAAAAGCCTGATGTGGTGGTCGATGTCATAGACGCCTCGAATCTTGAAAGAAGTCTTTATCTTGGCGTTCAGCTTATGGAGCTTAATGTTCCGCTGGTTCTGGCGTTCAATATGAGCGATATCGCCCGACACAAAGGGTTTGTCTTCGATATTGAAAAACTTTCCGCACTACTCGAAGTCAATATCGTTCAAACGATAGGCAATAAAAAACAGGGAATTAACGAACTTCTTGACGGTATTATTCGAACGGCTCAGCAGCCGCCAAAGAATCCGGCTTCGCTGATTAAATACGGCAGTGAAATAGAAAAAGAAATTGAAAAACTGCGGCAGAAATTCGATGAACTGCGGAATGACCGATGGACAGTGATAAAACTGCTCGAACAGGATGCGGATGTTTTGGGGCATATTCATAATGAGGAAATTGTCATTTCTGTTATGGAAAGCATTCTTCGTTTGAAGAAAATTTTCGGCGAAGAGCCTGAGATAATAATTGCCGACAGACGCTATGGTTTTATATCCGGCGCCTGTCAGGAAGCTGTGGAAAACACGGTCGAAATCAGGCACAATCGCAGCGATATGATAGATACAGTAATGACGCATAAGATTTTCGGGCTGCCGATTTTTATAGCGATGATGTATATAGTTTTCGATTTGACATTTCGATTCAGCGAATGGCCAATGGGCTGGCTTGAGATGTTTTTCGGCTGGCTTGGCCGAGGTATCTCCGGTTTTTGGCCTGCCGGAAGCGATAATATAATAAAATCGCTTTTAGTTGACGGCATAATCGGCGGCGTAGGCGGAGTAGTGGTATTTTTGCCGAATATAATGCTTCTGTTTGCGGCGATTGCGATATTGGAAGACAGCGGCTATATGGCAAGGGCGGCTTTCGTTACCGACAGGCTGATGCACAAAATAGGACTGCACGGCAAAAGTTTTATTCCGATGCTCATCGGCTTCGGCTGTTCCGTGCCTGCGATTATGGCGTGCAGAATATTGGAAAACAGACGCAACAGGATTACCACAATTCTCGTTATGCCGCTGTTTAGCTGCGGGGCAAGGCTGACAATTTATGCGTTGATAATTCCGGCGTTTTTCGCCGAGCAGTGGCGGGGGCCTGTAATGTGGCTGATTTATTTTATCGGAATCGCTCTTGCCGTTATTGCGGCAAAAATTTTGAGAATTACCTTATTAAAGGGCGAGACGATTCCTTATGTAATGGAGCTGCCGCCTTACAGAATGCCGACGGCAAAATCTGTTCTGCTGCATATGTGGGAACGGGGCTGGCTGTATCTGAAAAAGGCCGGCACGATTATTCTGCTGCTTTCGATAATTTTATGGGCGGTAGCTAAGTATCCGCGAATGAACACTGAAAAACTTGCGGACTTGAACGAGGCCGAAGCACAGACGGCTATGCTGAAACACAGCGTAATCGGCAGGGCGGGCGGCGCTCTTGAGCCTGCGTTAAAACCGCTCGGTTTCGATTATAAGATTGCCACTGCCCTGATAGGCTCTATGGCGGCAAAAGAAGTTTTTGTTGCGCAGATGGGAATTGTTTACGCCGTTTCCGAGCACGATGATACTTCTGTACTGCAGGAAAAATTAAGGAGCGATTATACGCCTTTGCAGGGATTTTGTATTATGCTATTTTGTCTCATAAGCGCGCCGTGCATCGCCACTATTGCTATTACGCGTGCTGAAACCGGCAGAATCGGCTGGGCGATATTCCAGTGGGCCGGACTTACCGCACTGGCGTATATTGTTACGTTGGTCGTATATCAGGCCGGAATATTAATATTTTAAAATTTTGAAAGGGATTTTGAATGGTTAAGAGGCGCTTGCTTTGGACGGTTTTGCTATTATCCATTCTTGTTTCCGCTGAGGTGTATTCATCTGATAACGATGAAAATTCGTTAAGCGGTTATTTGGAAGACAAAGGTATAGAATTCGCAGCATCAACCACCCATATTTATCAAAGCAATGTCAAGGGCGGGTTGAGTACGCATAATCATCGCGGCAGATATTCAGGACGGTACGACATCGAGCTTACTTTCGACGGTCAAAAAATCTTCGGTCGGCAGTATCTTCGGTGTAAATGCGAACGCTTATGGAAACAGGTCTTTGGATATCGTCGAGTTTTGGTATCAGCAGGGCTTTGCCGACAATAAATTTCTTCTGCGAATCGGTAAAATCGACCTTACCGGCGGGTTCGAGTGCAGCGGATGTCCGGTCAGTTTCGATTGCAGCAGCTTTGCAAATGATGAGACGACGCAATTTATGAATGGCGCTTTGGTAAATAATCTGACGATTCCGTTTCCCAGCGAAGGTCTTGGCATAGCTGGTTTTTATAATCCGGTTAAATGGTGGTATATTTCGGCTGGGATTGCGGACGCTCAGGCTGATGTGAGAGAAACAGGATTTAGAACGACTTTTCGCGGTAAGGATTATTTTTTCAGCATCGCGGAAACGGGAATTGTTACCGAAATTGCTTCCGCTAAAGGGCCGTTGAAAGGCGCTTACAGGGCAGGTATGTGGTATGACCCGCAGCCGAAGAGCAACTCGGACAGTGAGAAATTATACCGCGACGATAAGGGGTTTTACCTTTCTTTCGACCAGATGCTGTTTAAAGAAAATACGGACGATGAACAGGGACTCGGAGCGTTTTTTCGTTATGGCTATGCTCCGAGCAAGACAAACGATTTAACCAATTTCGTAAGTGCAGGCATTCAATATCAGGGGCTTTTTGCAGGCAGAGATGAAGATGTGCTCGGATTCGGTTTTGCCAGAGGCTTTGTAAGCAATAGGGCAAAGGCCACATATACCGAAGAGGCTGAATCAGTTTATGAGGTTTATTATAACGTTCAAATTGTCCCTAATGTTAATATAACGCCTTCACTGCAATACATTACACATCCCGGAGCGGTTAATACGGCCAACGCGACGGTAATGGCGGTTCGGCTGCATTTAGCTTTTTAAGATGAGTAAACGAGCAGTGCGCTGATAAGCAGATAGATTATCGCAAGCAGCCGCAGCGTAGTGATATTTTTATTCGCGAGCCAGCCGGTTATAGCTCTCGCTTTTTGCGGGGCAGCGATAATAAAAACCGCGCCCACAAGAGCTAAAATTCCGAAAGTGATTATTACCGATTGGAGATGACATTTTTCCGAGACGCCGAAAAGAAATCCGGCGCCGATAAGGGCTTTGATAATCGCGGCGATGAAAATTGTCGAACCCTCGGAAAAAAGCTGACAGTATTTTTTCAATAAGTCGGGTTTTAAGAGAATCACAATTGCGTCAATTACCATAAGAACGGCAATAATTTTAGGCAGCCACTGCATAAAATACCTCCTTGTTAAAAAATACCATTCACATTGAAACTAACAGAATTGCCGCTTACCGTCCACTATCAATTTATTAAAAAAGCCCCCAGTTGGACAACTGGGGGCTTGTAAGTTCTGCTATATAAAACAGTTATGCTTATTCGTAGAAAGTGGTTGCTTCGGTTTCCTCGACGTCTCTTGTGAGCTGGTCGCTTCTCATTGTGGCTTTGAACCGAACATCGCCGACTGCTTTGGCCTTTACAGTAATTTCCCAGCTCGCCCTTGTTCTCGGATTGAGTGAAGGCAGCGGGGCAAATGTAACCGTATCGCCTGCGAACGAACCTCGCGTCGCACCGGCATTGCTTACGTATCCCATCTCAGATTCGAGGATTGCTTTGATTACGATATTTGTGCCGACCGCCGAACCCTGATTCGTTACCGTAATTCTGTAGGTAACTTCATTGCCGACTTTTATCGGGTCGGTAATATCAATAACTTCAAGCAGAATCGCAGGTACGCCTTTAATCTCGGTCTGAACGGTTGCCTTAACAGCATCGGCACAAACCGCGGAAGCTGTTGCGGTATTTACGATTTTTCCGAAACCGTCAGGCATATATGTAACGTGGGTTTTTGCGGTAGCGCCGGGATTCAGCTTTGCGATTTTCCACATAACCTTGTCCTTTACGAGCGCGCCGCCCTGGCTTGCCTTAATAAAACGCAGGTTGCCGGATGCCGCTTCTTCGATAACAGTATTGACAGCGGGCCAATCGCCGATATTGGTTACGGTGATTTCATAGGTGAGCTCCCTGTCGAGATATTGTTCATCGGGGCCGGTTTTGGTAATTTTAAGAACAGGTTTTTTAACCATAGTCGTAACTGCCTCGGATTCGACGTTTATGCCGTCGGCAATAACGACAGCTTTATTTACAAAAGTGCCCGGCCTTTGAGCCTTGAGAGAAACGGCAACGCTTCTTGCTGTTCCGGCGAGCAGAGAACCCATCGGAATTTCGATTTTCGTTGAGCCTTGAGCGGTTACGAGGCCCTCAGGCAGTTCGTCGATAATTCTTACGTTATTGGCCGGGCCTGTACCGGAGTTTTCGACCTTGAATACCATATTAATCGGGTCGCAAATGGAAACTTCGGCAGGAGCGGTTTTCGTAACAACGATATTCGGCTGAACGCTGACGGACTGAACACAAACAGGCATTTTGTATGTAACATCGGCACAGTTTTTAAGAATGCCGCTTGCAACGGCAACGGCAATGCCCTTGATTTCCACAGCCTGTTTCGGTCCAAGGCCGGAGAATGCCCAAACGAGCTTGTCGCCGCGGATGTTCGCAGGCGGAGTCGAGGATTTATGCTGAATATTCGCATCTAATGTGTCCGTTACGACCACCTCGGTCAAATCGCCGTCCGTAAAGTTCGTAACCTTTATAGTGTATTCGAATTCGCCGCCGGTCTGTACCTGCCTCGGCATACATTTTTCGAGTTTGACGATACCGCAAGCTCCACAGGGATACTCTCTTTCGGCGCAATTTGGACGAGGCGGCGGGGGCGGGGGCAGCGGTTTGGGTTGTGGAAGCGGTTCACACCTTTCGGGCAGCGGCATAGGTTCGGGACGGCAGGTATTATCCCACATAAATTTTGCTGAAAGGTCTGTCGGTGTTTTGTCCTGCATTGCCATCCAGGTATGACAGCTATAACAGCCGGAAATGAGAATTAACGATGTTAATAATAAAAATAATAAAGCCTTTTTCATAACCTTCCTCCTTCAAAGGATTTTTGGTTTTCGTTTTTCCTATGAGCTTACATCTTTCCTGTATTGATAATCTTCACCACAATAACAGGCAATCCTTCGCTGTGAGAGCTCTATATCCTCACAAAAAAGTATTATAACACCTATAATCGGTAGGAAAAAGGATTTTTTAGGAAATTTTACCTATTTTGACAGTTTTTTAGGACCTTAAAAAACAGGACTTTTTAAATCTTTAATTTGTTTTTTATAGTTTTTGACGATTTGCAGCAGAAAAGTTATAATTTCCCAAAATAACGACTTTTTGGGAATGGTTTATGACAGAGGCACTTATAGTAATTCTGATAGTGGCGGTTTTGGGGGTGATAGCGTTCCTTTTATGGCTGACTATTCGTTCGCAGAAAGCACAGGAAGATTTATCCGTCGGTCTGCAAAATACCATTAATCAAAATCTTCAGTCTCAAGCCCAGACATTAAAGGATGTAAACGCCGAGCTTGTCAGGCTTCAGGAGACCGGCAAGAGGATAGTGGACCTGAGTTCGGATTTGAAAAGTCTTCAGCAAATCCTTGCCAGTCCGAAACTGCGGGGCGGACTTGGCGAATGGTCGCTCGAAAAGATTTTGTCATCGGTGCTTCCCGCCGACAGTTTCATTTTGCAATATGGTTTCCGCGACGGCAAAAAAGTCGATGCGCTGGTAAAGATGCCGCAGTATTCAGTTCCGATTGACGCGAAATTTCCATTGGAAAATTTTCAAAAACTTCAAAAGGCAGAAGATGAGACAAGCGGCAAAAAACTCCATAAGGAATTTCTCAAAGACGTACAGAAACATATAGATAAAATAGCTGAAAGCTATATCAAGCCCGATGAGGGGACGCTGGATTTTGCGATTATGTATATTCCCGCCGAAAATGTTTATTATGAGGCAATGGTAAAAACAGCGGAAGATACCATCAGCATTCAGGATTACGCATTTGGGAGAAAAGTTTTCCCTGTTTCGCCGAACCTGCTTTATATTTATCTTATGACGATTGTGATGGGTCTTCACGGGCTGCAAATCGAGAAACAGGCCGCCGAGATACGCCAAAACCTTAAAGCGATTCATAATTCGTTTGGTGATTTTTTATCGTTATGGGATACTCTGGGCGGACATTTGCGAAATGCACACGGCAAACACGATGAAGGGCAAAAAAAATTAGATAAGTTAGTGATACAATTGGATCAAATACAGGATAAGGAAAAAGAATAATGATTTATGAAGATTTAAAAAGTAAAAGGGTTTTGGTTGCCGGCTCGAGCAGCGGAATTTACGCCTCCGCCAAAGCGGCGGTAGCGACGATGACAATAGCGATGGCAAAGGAATTCGCGCCGTTCGGAATCAGGGTTAATTCCGTTATGCCCGGCTTGATAGAGACCAGATTTCACGAGCAGTTCAGCACTGCCGAGCGAAGGAAAGCAGTCGCAAAAGCCATTCTGTTTCTTGCAAGCGATGCGGCGGGCTTTATCACAGGTGAATACATAGCCGTCAACGGCGGACTTTATGTGAGAGCGTAATATGAAAAAAGCGAATATTATAGTGATGTGGATTACCGGGTTGGTTTTGCTGTTCGCAACGGCGACGAAAATTCATCAGCTTTTGACCGAGCCGATAATCAGCAAGGGTTTTTGGGAGTCGTGGGAGTTTTTCCTGATTCAAATACCGCTCGAACTCGGTCTGGGTATCTGGCTTATCAGCGGTTTGTTCAGAAAGGCGGGCTGGCTGCTTGCGTTAATTTCGTTTGCCGGTTTTATTATCGTTACCTTATATAAGGGGTTAATCGGGGCCGAGTCCTGCGGCTGTTTCGGCACGGTTACAGTCAATCCGTGGATTACGCTTTTTGTTATGGATGTTCCGCTGTTCGTATTGCTTGCGGTTTTCCGGCCTAAAGGCGAGAAATTGCTTCCGCCGCCATGGCCCAGAGCTGTTCATTTTTTCGCAGTTGCGATACCGACTTTTATCCTGCTGCCGGTGATTGGGTATGTTCTTATTACGAATAAGCCGCCGATAGTGAGCGAAAAGTACGAAGTGCTGGAAGTTGAACAATGGGCAAATCGGGAAGTTTGGCCTTTGCTCGAATACATAGATATTAAAGACAGCCTGCAAACAGGCGAATGGGTTGTGCTTATGTATCATTACGACTGTCCCGACTGCAGGATTGCGATACCGGAATATGAAAAAATGCATCATAATCTGAAAGGCAATAATATCAATCTTGCGTTTATCGAGATGCCTTCTGTCAGCGGCGAAGAGCATCTGATAGAAATAAGCGGCGATGTTACCCGCGGCAGGTTAAGCGATGCGAAGAAATGGTTTGTCCAGACTCCCGTCGCGGCGATTTTACACGATGGGGCGGTTCTGCAGGCATGGGAAGGTTATGCGCCGAATTTCGACGAGTTAATCGAAGCCGCCTTTGGGCAATAAGAATAATCTGGACAGTACCAATACGGTTTAGTTATAATAACCTAAAATTTTTATTAAAAGGCAGGATATGACTGCACAAGAAGTAATATTATCTCAATTAAACCAAAAGGCACTTAAGCTAAAACAGGATTTTACTGTTTGCAGGATAGGGCTATTCGGTTCTGCGGCCCGCAATGAGACAACCAAACAAAGTGATATTGATATTCTGGTTGATTTTTCAGAGCCTACTTTTGACCATTATATGGATTTGAAGTTTTATCTCGAAAAACTTTTTAATTGTCCGATAGACCTTGTAATGGCAGACACAATCAAGCCGCGAATCAAACCTATCATTGAACGGGAAGTAATTTATGCCGAGGGATTATAAGCAGCATATAGACGATATTTTGGAAGCAATAAGTTGCATCAGGGAATATACTGCAGGGATGGCTTTTGCTTCCTTCGAGGCCGATAAGAAAACGCAGCATGCCGTCATACGCAATCTTGAAATTATCGGCGAAGCGGCAAGATTGCTGCCCGATGAAGTAAAGGAAAGAGCATCAGAGATAGAATGGTATAAAATTGTGGCTCTGCGAAATATTCTTATTCACGAATATTTCGGCGTGAATTTGAAAATCGTCTGGGACATTATCCAAAACAAACTTGATGAAATAGAAGTTGTCTGCCGAACCAAACTGTAATGCCATCCTGATTTCAAGCAATATATTTTTTTTACGTCAGCAGTTTTTCCGCTTCGAGTATCAGCTTGCCGATTTTTAGGCCGTTCGGACAAACCGCTTCGGCAGAACGATAATCTATAGAGCCGAGCGGGATATTTGTCCTGCTTTTTACGGAAGCAAATACCTCTTTTGCCAGTGCTTTATTGCCGTAATTTTTATGATACATCAGCGACCGCATAACATCGCTTATGTACGGCATTTGAGGAGAGGCGGAGGCGCAAAGGTCGCCGCAGCCGGCGCAATAACCGCTGCAGGTCTGTTTCGCGTAATTATTCATAAATTCCAAATCACTTCGGCTCAGTTCGGTCTTGTCAAGTACGGCTGCCACGCTTATAGTCAAAAGCGAGACATTCGTCATACCTACGCAGGCCGAGCAGATTCGCTCGTCCTGAAGGACGAGCTTGATTTTTGCCTGACCTTCGGTGAAGCCGTTTTCGCTAAAATGCTTATCAAGGGGTTTTTCTTCCTCGACATCGGAACGCTGTGCCTGGGTTTTCATGGCGATAAGTGCGATTCCGGCCTTGTGGCAGGCGTCAACAGCAGCCATAAATTTGTCATCCTGCATTAACCTGTAGTTGAAGCTCATCATAATCGCGTCAATCCATTCCAGTTTTGATGCGGCAAGGAGGCATTCGGTCATATTTCTATGGGTGGTGAAGCCGAAATATTTGATTAGGCCTTTTGCTTTCGCATCGGTGGCCCATTGTTTAAGCTCATCATTCAGGCCGGCGGGGTTGTCCAAACCGTGAACGCCGTAATATAAGTCTATATAATTTGTGTTCATTCTCTTAATCGAGCTTTGCAAACGTTCCGTTCGTGAGGCGTTATCTCTTGCTCTGGATGCTTTCGTAACGAGAAAAACATCTTTTCGCTTGTCGGGGTTTTTTGCGAAAAATATACCGATACCTTCTTCGCTTCTTCCGCCGGCGTAGCTGTTGGCAGTGTCCCAGTAATTAACGCCCCATTGCAAAGTTTTGTACAGGAGGATTTGATTGTCGATAATGTCGAACATTGCGCCGAACGATAGGGCCGGAACGGTAATTTTTGCTCTGCCGAACTGTCTTCTCGGCACCTGCGGATAGGATTGGCCGGCGGGCTTGTTCGGTTCAGCGGGTTTATTCGCATCGGCGGCGGATAAAATACCGCCAGAAGCGAAAACCGCGGCAACGCCGGCACCGGCGGCGGATTTGAAAAACTGCCTTCTGTTTATTTTTTCATTCTTCATAGGTTAAACCTCCGAAAATTTCTATAAAAAGAACTTGTTTTCTCTGCTTTGACCGTCGGGTGTTACTCTTATAGCGCCTTTTGCGCCGACGGGACATTCGTGCTGGCATATTCCGCAGCCGATACATTTTTGCGGGTCCACATAAGGCCTGTCATCGCCCGGCTTGGTATAAATGGCCTTTGGGCTGACAGGGCAGTTTTCCTCGCAAACGAGGCAGGGTATTCCATAAGCCCACGGCAGACATTTCGACCTATCGACAAAAGCTGTACCGATTTTAACGGGGCCTTTATCTTTGAATTCGCCCTTTCCGAGTTTTTCAGACAGTTTCAAAGGCTTTATCGCGGCGGTCGGGCAGACATAGCCGCAGGAGACGCAATTTAACTGGCATCCGCTTGAGCCTATACGGTTGTTCATTACAGGCGTCCAGAGATTTTCAATACCGGCTTCCAAACCTGCCGGCTGAATTACATTAGTCGGACAAAGCCGCATACATTGGCCGCATTTGATACAGCGTTTGATAAACTCATTTTCGGCCAGTGCGCCGGGCGGCCTGATTAGATTGCTGTCCTTATACGATGCGCCGAAAAGTCTAAAAGCGGGCAGAGTAAGAAATCCCGTAAATGCCGCCGCTATAAAACCGCGACGGGACAAATCGGGCGAGACCTGTATCGTTTTGGATTCGGCTGCGCTGAAATCTACAGCGTTATCTTTGCAGTCGTCAAGGCAGTTGAAGCACATCAGGCATTCGCTTAATTTGACCGTCTCGGCAGGCTCGCACGAACCCTGGCAATGACTGTTGCATAATTTGCAGTTAGTACATTTGGAAAGATTGCGGTTGATTCGCAGAATCGCGAATCTGTTAATCAGGCCGAATAGAGCGCCGAGCGGACAGATATATAAACAGAAGAACCGCGGCTTGTAAAAATTCAGGAGTACGAAAGTCAAAAACACCGACAGCGTAAGCAGGGCGGTTTGGTAGTATCTGTCGATTGCCGTGATTTTTGTCGCAGTGCCGATTATGGGCAAAATTAACAGGTTTACCGAACGGGTAAAAAGCGGTATTGGGTCGAGCAGGCCTGTCAGCAGGCTCGAAGATGCTCCGAAAGCGGCCATTATCAAAAGAACAATAAGAATATAATATTTTATGTTTTGCGCCTTGTGATATTTATGCAGCCGAATCAATTCGGCGAGTTTTTTACGGTGTGCAAGATATGAGACGAATTGATGCAGAGCGCCGAACGGACAGACAAGTCCGCAAAAGAACCGTCCTATTAGAATAGTAAGAATAATCGTTATGAGCGACCAGAGCAGAGGGGCATAAAGTTTATGCGTGGCAAGAACTGTTCCTATTGCGCTGAGCGGGTCGAGATTAAGGAAGAAATTCACGGGCCAGCCTCGTTGCTGCCAGAATTTGTAGCCGACAGTCGTTACGGCGCAAAGCCAGATAAACAGTAGAAAGAAGAAAATCTGGCTGATTCTTCTTGCGGTCGTGAGTTTCATCCCGTACCTCCGGCCTGTGCATATAATGGTTTGAGCGACTGATAGTTGGTAGTGCCGAGTCCGAGTTTTTCCGCATTAACAAGATACGGCAGGTCTTTTGGCTTGAGGCCGAGCAGCGATGAACCGAAACTGTCGGCGGCGATTTGGTCGCAGCTTGCAATCATAGTATTTGCCTGTTTGAGGTCGGATTCCGAGCCGCCTGTCGGGCCGTTTGAGACCATAACCTGCGTGCCGTCGAGGATAACAAGGGTCGGTTTTATCAGCATCGAAAGCTCGACGATAATTTTGTCGATATCCTGATGGAAAATGCTCCTGTTTCCGCCGAGCAGGCCGTACCAGTTTTTCATAGACATCGTCGCGATACTTCTTTTGTGGTCTTTGACGACCGCGATGCCGATAACCTTATCGACCTTTTTCAGCGGTTGATAAAGAATATCCCAGTTGTTAATCAGTTCTGCCCCTTTTAGCGTTATGGATTTGAAGTAATCCTGTCTTGGCAGCAGTATTTCAGCCCCATTTTTCTGGGCGGCAGAAGCGATTTGAGTAAGCTCAAAACAGCTTTTCGGGTCGTTGATTGGATTGTCGGCAATAAAGACTTTTTTAGCGCCGGCCTGATAACATAACTTTGTTATCTGTTCAATCAAATCCGGATGCGTAGTGGCGCAAACGCGCGGCGGCATAGCGAAACCGACATTGGGTTTGAGCAGGACTTTTTCGTCGGGCTTGACAAATCTTTCCATACCGCCGAGCAGTTCGACGGCCTTTGAGGCTGTTGCCTGCCGGTTTGAGCCGCTTACTATACTCATTGTTTTTCCGGCGACCGAAGGGGTCGAAAAATTCATACCATCGATAATATTGTCGGCTTGAGGCAGCAGTTTGGCCGGGTCGGATTCGTAAAGCCAGCCTGCCAAAGCGGCTGCGGCGGCAGAAATACCTGCTTTTGTGCAGCGGACTAAAAAAGCTCTTCTCGTTATTTTATTCTGTGTCATTTTTTAGACTGTTTTTAAATAATATTGCCAGTTTGGACAAATCTTCGAGCGGCGCCGATGCCCTGACGCCCGCAAAGAAGTTTTTATACCGGAAAAGTATATCTGTTGTTCCGAACAGTTCGACGGCCTTCGAGCCGGGCATATCTATATTATGCGGCAGCTCCGTCCCGCCGTTTTCAATGAGAAAACTATGATATTTTTCCAAAAGCGCCTGTGCGGCTTCGTCGTCCTGCATATCGGCTATAAAGACTGTCAGATTACTGCCGCCGATGGTATATGCCGCCGAGAAGATATTCTCCATTTCCGCACAGCCGAAGGCGTCCCTTCTGATAAGTCTGAATGAATCGGCGACGAGATTTTCTGTCGGGAAAAAGTGGATTGCAAACGGCACAAAAGGTTCTTTGGCGGCAAGAGAGGCAAGCTGTTTAGACGCGGTCTCAGCGGCCTTTAAAAGTTCGGTTGAGTCTGATGATAAAATGATTTCAAAATAATAATTACCTGATGCGAGATAGACTGAATCGGAAGTTTTATATCCGAATTGCGTCCAATCGAGAGACTGCCTTGTGCTTCGCATCTGGCCGCTGTAAACGGCGAAGGCGTTTTTGGCCTTGGCCATATCGTAAACGTAAACTTCCGCCCAGTTGTCATTAGAAGAATTGCTGCGGTATCGTCTGGATTGAAGTGAGGCAAAATCGTTCTGAAGATATAAGTCGGCCTTGCCGTTGATTTTTTCATAAAGGTTGCCGGCGCTGTAAGTTTCTATTTCACTTGCGGGCGAAAAACCTGTGCCGAAAAGCTGTCCGCTGAGCCATGCCTGCGTTTTGGGGATTGCGAGGACGGATTTTTGCGGGACTTGAGCCGTCGGGACGTAATAATGTTTCTGTTTTTTAATTACAGCGATGAAAATAAGAACAAGTACAAACAGAATTAGATAGCTTATGGCTGTATGAGTCCGGTTTCGCTTGATTTCGTCAGTCATAACCGCCCGTTTATTTTAGGTTTAGATACTTGCAACCGTAATTCTTTAAGATTATACTATTATAGAACTTGTGCGTCAACTTGTATTGATTTTATAGCGGATAATTCATAGCGGAAAACGGAGTTTAAATATGATAGAAACAGCCTCAAAAGTTCTTGCCTGGGCCCCCGGATTTTGGGAAATACTGATTGTACTGATTATCGCGTTGCTGATTTTCGGCAAACGCCTGCCGGAAGTTGCCCGTTCGCTCGGCCGAAGTCTCAATGAATTCAAAAAAGGTATGAATGAAACCAAAGATGAGATAGAAGATAAAACTGCCGATAAAGACGAACATAAGTAAAGGCTAACGGCAAAAGAGAACCCCCAGTTCGAATAATAAATACATCGGTATCGCCAGGGTAATCTGGCTTATTACATCAGGGGGGGTGGCGAAGGCGGCCACGATAAATATCGCAAGCAGGACATATTTTCTTGCTTTTTTGAGATTTTCGATTGAGACGAGCCCTATTTTGTTTACCGCAACAATGGCAATAGGCATCTGGAAACACAGCCCGAAAATTAGCATCATTGAAAACATAAAATTTATATAGCTGGCGAGCGTAACCTGCGTTTGGACGAAATCTATGCCGGAATCGAAACCGACGAAAAACCGTATTATAATGGGAGCGACGGCCAGAAGAAAAAACATTGCGCCCGCTATGAATAAAGCCGCACAAAGAGGCGATATTATATAAACGAACTTTTTTTCGTGACTGTACAGACCTGCCGAGACGAATTTCCATAACTGGTAAAAGACCCACGGCGAGGAAAGGATAAGTCCGAACAGAAGCGCGGTCTTCATATATACGAGAAACTTCTCGGAAAGCGTTATGGCCTGTAATTTATTTTCCATTCCAATCTGCTGCATAGCGTAAGAATACGGCTTTGCCAGCAGGGCCAGAAACGGACGCGAAAAAAACAGGCAAATAATCAGGCATACCGCAAGGCCCAGCAGAGATAATATAACCCTTAGGCGAAGCTCCTGAAGGTGAGCGCCGAGGGACATTTCCGTAAATTTCAGCTCTTTTTCAGTCATAAAATCAGCAAAATATCATACCAGCACTCTATATATATTGCAAAGATTTACGTTTGGGAGCTTTGTATTTGATTTTAACCGCTCAAATGCTTAAAATGACTGTATCGCGCTTTGAAAGGGTGTGTTATGGCTGAAAATTATTCCATCAGCGCAAAGGTTTATAAGAACGCAGAGTTCGGCAACTGGAGTATGGAGGATATGCTGGCCTATTTCAAAAGGCACGGCGTTATGAGAGTTTCCGACCTGCACATAAAAGTCGGGGTTCAGCCTGCGTATCGGTTCGACGGCAATCTTATGAAACTTCGCGGCGAGACTGTAACCAAAGAAATAGCCGAAAAGCTGATTTTCCCGCTGCTTGGCGAAAAACATCTTGCGGAATTCAAAGCCAATAATAACGTGGACTGTTCTTATCAATACGAAGGTTTGCAATTCAGAATCAATGTTTTTATGGACAACGACGGGCCTGCCGCCGCTATCAGGGCGCTGGGAAGCGATGTGCCGGAGCTGGAGGAGATTGGATTTCCGAATGATGTTTATAAAGATATTGTCAATCTCCAAAGCGGCCTTGTCCTGATGACAGGCATTACAGGCGCAGGCAAATCGACAACAATCGCGTCGTTTATAAACAGAATAAGCCAGACAAAAGCCTGCCGAATAATTTCCATCGAAGACCCAATTGAATATATTCTCAAGCAGAAAGGCTCGGTGATTTCTCAGCGCGAGGTCGGCAGGGATGTGCCGTCATTTGCGGCAGGGTTAAAGGCTATGCTTCGTGAAGACCCTGACGTAATTTTCGTCGGAGAGATGAGAGACGCCGAGACGATTTCAATGACGCTGATGGCCGCCGAGACGGGGCATTTGGTTTTTTCAACGCTGCATACCCGCGATGTTACAGGGTCTATAACGAGAATCCTTGACTATTTCCCATCTACAAGACAGGACGAGGTCCGCAATCAGCTTTCGCTGGGGCTGGCTTATGTGATAAGCCAAAAACTGATTCCCAAAAAAGACGGCACAGGAAGACTTGTCTGTATGGAAATACTCAACAATAATAATTACGCATCTGCGAACATAATCAGAATAGGCAAGATAGAGCAGCTTTATACCCAGCTTCAGACAAAGACGCGGGACAAACCGGAAGAGAAGATGATAACCTTTGAAATACATCTTGCTCGGTTGGTAAAAACCGGCAAACTGGACCTGCTCGAAGCCAAAAAATGGGCAAACGACCAACAGTGTTTTATTGACGCAATGAACGCTATGACGGCGTAAAACCGACGGCCGCAATCACATTTATAAAATGGTGAGCCTGTAAATTCTTGAAATAAATACACTTCTACTGTATAACCTTAATAAACCATTATGGCTCATAAAGTAAAAATAACGACCCTCGTGGAAGACACCGCTCAGGGCAGAGGATTGCTTGACTATGAGAAATTTCCTTATGGCATTTTTAACTGCGATTTGTATAATAGTCGGATTGTTTAAGGAAAGACAAGGATGACTGATAAACACATTTCTTTGACTAAAGAGCAGATTAATCAGCTTGAAAAGCAGGATTGTATTTGTGCTGATTGGAAGGATGTTCTTGTTGCCTCCGGCTTTAGGGCTGACCATATTAAGAATACGACCTTTTCGGGCAAAATCCTGCTCGGCAAATTTGATAAAATCATCACATTTTACGGCGGCGTCAAAAAGCCTGCCGGCATTTACAACGCTTATCTTCACAACTGTATTATCGGCGATAATGTTTACATTTCGAATGTAACTAATCATATTGCGAATTATGTAATTGAGGATGACTGTATAATTGACCACATAGATTTGCTTGCTGTTGAGGGGCATACGACTTTTGGCAATGGCATCAAGGCTGTTGTTGTTAATGAAGGCGGCGGAAGGGAAATCATCATATTTGATGGTTTGACTGCTCAGCTTGGTTATATTGTTGCTTTGCACAGGCACAGGACGAAGGTTCGCGCCAGAATTGAGAATTTAATCGCTGAATATACGGAGGCTGTCAAATCTAATATTGGCGTGGTGGGCTCCGGTTCTCATTTATCGAATTGTGGTACGATTAAGAATGTTCGGATTGGTTCTGCTGCTGTAATTGGCAATATAAAGCGTCTTGAGAATGGTACTATTAGGAGTTGTTCTGCCGACCCTACTGAGGTTGGTGCAAGTGTGGTTGCGAAGGATTTTATTATTTCTGAGGGCGTCAAGATTAGTGATGGTTCGATTATTTCTGATTGTTTTATAGGTCAGGCCACGAAGATGACCAAGCAGTTTTCTGCTGAGAATTCTGTTTGTTTTGCGAATTGTGGTTTTCATCATGGTGAGATTTGTTCTATTTTTGCCGGTCCTTATACGGTAAGTCATCACAAATCTACACTTTTGATAGCTGGTTTATTTAGTTTTTTTAATGCCGGCAGCGGTACTAATCAGAGCAATCATATGTACAAGGTTGGTTCTGTTCATCAGGGCATTTTTGAGCGCGGCGCAAAAATAACGAGTGATGGTTATATTTCTTACCCAGCGAGAATTGGGGCGTTTTGCGTGGTGATGGGCAGACATTACGCCCATCCGGATACCGGCGATCTGCCGTTTTCATACCTGTTTGAAGAAAACGATAAAACCTATATTGTGCCGGGCGTGAACCTGCGAACAGTAGGCACAGTCCGAGACGGAGATAAATGGCCAAAAAGAGATGAACGAAAAACACCCGAAAAAACAGATTTAATCATTTTCGATGTACTAAGTCCTTATACCGTACAGAAAATCATCAAAGGACTCGACCTACTCCTCAACCTCCAACCAGCCCAAACAAATACCTCAAAAGAAGTAGTGTGCAACAATCTGCATTTCAACGCATCAGCACTCCATAAAGGAATAGAATACTACAGCATAGCTATCAATAAATTCCTCGGCGACTGCCTAATAGATAAACTCAAATCATCAGCAATAAAATCAAAAACAGACCTGCAAAAAATCCTCCAGCCGACAAACCCGGATGCGACAGGAAAATGGCTCGATATCGCAGGACTGCTGACGCCGGAAAAATATATAAACTTCCTATTAGACGATATAGAAAACGACAAACTGCCTACAATCGGGGAAATTGCCGAAAAACTAAAAGAACTCCACTTAAACTACAACGAATATAAATGGCAATGGGCGTGCGATAAAATCAATAATATGATGAAAAAATACGCAAACCTTACCGATGCGGAAAAAGTACTAAAAATGATAGAAGGCTGGGCGGCGGCAAGCTCAAAACTGACGACACTAATCCTGGCCGACGCCGAAAAAGAATTCGGAGATATACCGAGAATAGGATTCGGCGTGGACGGCGACACCAAAACAAGAGACGCAGACTTCGACGAAGTCAGAGGCACCTACGAAACAAACAGCTTGGTCAAACAACTGAAAAAACAACAGGAAATAGCAGACCAAACAGCAGAAGAATGGAAAAATAAGATTAAATTCCTTTCTGCATAAAGGAAACCGCAGATTACGCGGATGAATAATGAAAAAATATTCGATATTATTAAATTTAACCGGAGATAAAAATGGAATATTCGGACGAAGAAATGCTGCCGGGCCGGCGAAGCGACGACGAAATCAGCGAAGCAATCGAAGAATTCTTCGATAAGGTCTGGTACGACCGACATCAGGGGCTAAAACAAGACGTCGAAGACGGAATAGAAACAGTGGACCCCGGAATATGGAAACAGGCGCTGAAAGCGGCCGAGAAAATAGAGGCGAAATACCCGCCGGAAGAACTCGGGCCGCATTCAGACTTCGACTGGGGAATGATTAACGGAAAACTGTCGGCACTGCGATGGGTAATGGGCGATGAGTGGGACTTCCTAGATACATAGCCGGAGATTAGCATAGCTGACAGTCGAACAGGTAAACATCCAATGACCGTTAAACGGCTGCGGTTCCTACTCCGCTAAAGCTACGCAGGACAAGTGCGCTGCTCGTACCTATGGCATAAATTAATGTCCCCTTTTTTCCCTTTCGAAAAAAGACGATTGGATATTTATAGGCGAACTGGTCGATTAATTTGATAAGTCTTGCCGGTCGTTGGTTCGAGCGCGAATTGCTAATTTGTTTGCTTCATCGACGACGAGGATTTTGACAGCGGGATTTTCGGCAATCCATTTGTTGATAATATCCTGTATGTTCACAGCCGGATTCATATGGGCGGCTTTTATCATTTCATCGGGCAGTTTTGAATAAACCCATAGATTTCGAAGGCGGCAGATAAGCTCGGCAAACCGCAACGGCTTGTGGCTGAAGAGCTTATAGGGTTGGTTTTTAACGGTCTCGAAGATAGTATCGAACGGCTGGGTCAAAAGATTCCAGAAATGCTCCATCGTTCTTTGCGCCCCGATGCCTTTTTCGCATTCTGCGACAAAGAGTATTTCGCCGCCGTCGAGAACAGCCTGCTTTGTAAGTTCCAAAGCCCGCTGAGCGATATAAAGGTCGATGTCATTAGGCGAACCTCCGCAGGATACGACCATTTTTTCGACAGGCTCGACTTCGTAAATATTCCACTCATCGGCTTGTTCGAAAGCCTGAGCGGAAATATCCCTTGCTTTTCCGAAGCCAAGCCACTGAATTTGATTTTGTGAGCTTATCATTCCGACGGCCCAGAAAGGACGTTGGCCGACAATTTTTTCCATCGCTTCGACAAGGTCGGCAGCGAGGGGATTATCCCGCAAATCTTTTCTTGTATGCCAGGGATGAGCGCCGAACCTTGAATAAGAGTCAAGTGCGAAACTATGATTATGCTGAGCGGTTTCGTAGGCGCATATTCCGGGTACGAAATTCTTAACAGGATTCGAATAGCCCGCGAAGTAATGATGTTTTACATCGCTGATTGCCAGGAAAATATCCGCATTTCGAATTGCAGCGTTATATAATACCGGCGTTTGACGGCTGGTAGTGCCGGCATCGATGAAATCTGCTTTTTCGCAGTCGTGCACGATAATGCCGAAGTTTTTGACGCCGGTTTTTCTCATTACAGATTCGATGCGGCTTATTAGCAGACTGTTTCTTTCGGTTTTTGCGCTGTGTGTGCCTGTGCAGATTATAAAAATGATGCCTGCAGGACGGCTCAAAAGCGGAGCAAGTGCGATTAGGATTTTATCTGTCGGCAGGTCGCGCGTGCCGTCCGGCACGAGAATACAAAGTTTTTTATCTTTTAAAGAATCAGCGAAATCCCGATTAGCCGAAATTACCGTCTCAATTTGGGTTTGCGTGAAAGATACTGCTGTCTTTCTCGGCCGAATTATTCCGGCAAGATTTTTCTCAGGAATGTCAAACCCGATTTTTCCGCCACCGTATGAAACTTCTATGTTCATAATTTTCATTCAGAGTTGATATTGAAAAGTTTATCTATGCCGTAGTTTTGCGCTATCGCGAAATCGGCCGATTCTAACTGACTTCTGTCGAGAACAATATCGGGCCTGTCCATCTCGAATTTGATTATATGGTATTTTTCCTGCGGATTAAGCACAAGAGCCTGCGGTATATCGTTCATCGAGCTTATTTTCATACCGTTAATGCTTTCGACGACGCATTGACTTAAGCTGTGATAACCGAGATTGATATTCGCAGGCAGAACATAGCTTAAAATCACAATTTCTTTTTTCTGCTCTGTCGGCTTAAATGCCCGGTTAAGCATATAATCGTAGATGTGCGGCTCTATTATTCCCTGCCAGTTTTCGCCCCTTGCCGTCAGATAGGTTTTGGTGAGCCTCTGGAAGATACAGCCGCCGATGATTATATACTCCGGCTGACGGTCGAACTCGTAAAGCGGGACGAGCATATCGGAAATACTGAAATTTTTAACGGCAGTTTCGATAGTTTGTTTTTTACCGCTGCGCCAGATATCGAAGGTGATTTTTTCGCCCGCCGTTTTGTCTGTAATCAGATAATCGAATGGAAGTATATCGAATTGAGGATGTTTGAATTTGCCGTAAGGATTGAGTGCGAAACCATCAATTGTAAGCAGTACATCGCCTTGTTCGAGGACATCGCTGCCTGTTCCGATTGTATAAACCGATGAGATATAAACGCCGTTTGTCAGGCTGTCGGGCATTTTAAGATATTTTCTCATCGCAGGCTCGAGCAGCTCGGAAGGCTGAAAACCAATCATACCGATTCCGTCGTATTTATCGCCTTTGGCGTCGGCAAGAAAGCGGTTAATGACTTTAGCGGGTATTATTCCCGCCTCTTTGTTGGCGTTCGACCAGCAGGCGATTCCGATTGGTTTATCGTCGAGGCAGTATAAGTGTCCCGAAGCGGTGGAGTCAGACGTGCCGGCTGCGACAAAAGTCAGTATCGAGGCTGATGAAAATGCGGATGTGCCGACGGTAACTCGGTCCAGAAACGCTCTACCGTTGTAAATCTGTTCAGTAACCGAGAGCCAGAAGAAATCGACGGCTGCGCCTTTCTTATATTTTTCCGCGAATACAAGCGGCTTGAGCGGCCTGCCGAGCGAATTTGCGTCCAGCTCGAGCATCGCGAGATTGCTCTCGTAATCGACAATTTTTATTTTCGCGGGTATATATTCGCTGCCCTCGGCCTTTTTGGCACGGATAAACGCCGCATCAGCGATGTTATGAGCGGTTGTGATAACCATATTATCCGCGACGGCGCTGCCGACCGCAGAACTTTCGCTCAGACTTTTGTTCTTCCAAGGCTGATACTGTTCGTAGCCGTGATATGATATTTGGAGATAAACTACGGAATCCTTTAGCTTGTCGGAAATATCTTTGCCGAAAGCTGAAATATTCGCAATGCAGATTATAAATATAATACCAATTACCGTGTAAATCCGCGTCTTTTTCATAATTGCACCTCCGGATATGTCCACGACGGAACGTTATATTTTTTCAGAATCGCGGCATTCTGCTGATGAGCCTGACTTGCCTCAAGCAGCAGGGGCTTGGGATAGTTCATAAATTTCAGGATATAGAACTCGCTGTCTTTATCCGCGAAGGCTTTTCGCAGGTCGTCGAGACCGCGGACAGGCAAATCGTTAATGCTTTCGATGGGTTTGCTTATAAACTCGCTGTGATAAGTGTTTATCCTGTCCGGCAGAATTTCGGAAAGTATTACATATTCCCTGCGAAGAGGGTCGGCATTAAGCTGTGCGGAATTATTGAGAAGATACCGTAAATTGTGCGGAATGTTATTGAGCCAGTCCCTGCCCCACGATTCGAGATAGTTCCTGTTGGCAGAGACGAATGTAAGCCCCGCAAAACAGACATAAGGCGGCGGATTGTCGTAAAGCCTTGCTATCTCGAAAACAGGACGGTTAAGCTGAACAGTTAGTTGTGCGGTTTGTTTTTCCCCGTCCCGCCAGAAAACCAGCTCGACAGTCTCGCCGATTTGCTTTGTTTCGACCTGTTCGGAGAGATGGTATTTTTTGCCGTAAATCATAATCATACCGTCATCGTCGATATCGTAATTGTCAATCTGACTCAGGCAGTCGTTTCGCTGCAGAATTTTTTCAGCCGAGCTGTTTAAAAGCACCGAAGTAACGATAGTTCCCTGAGTATCAGGCAGAAGTTTAAGATATTCCTTATAGCTTTCATTATGCAGTGCCGGAAAGATATTTACTCCGAGTGAGCCGAAGCCGTCGTATTTGCCGTCGTTAATATCGAGCAGAAAATGTTTGATAACGGTCGTCGGAATCATATAGCCGATATTGTCTGCCTGTCTTAATCCCTGAAACGCCACACCGACCACGTTGCCGTCGAGAACGACAGGCCCGCCGCTGTTGCCGGGGTTAATCGCCGCGTCCGTCTGAATAACCAGATGAGCATCGGCGCCGCTGTGAACGTATATGTCGGTCTGAACACGCGAAATCACCCCTTTAGTAACGCTGATATGAGTGCCGCCCATCGGAAAACCGTAAGTTGTAACAGTGCTGTCAACCTCCGGCAGGCCGCCGAAAACCAAAGGCACCGTATCATCAAAAAATGATTCATCTAATACTTTCAGCGTCGCTAAGTCGCAGTCGTGCCCGATAAACTCGACGGCGACAGGATATTTTTTCGCGACATTTTCTTTCTTGATAATGATATACCGGTTGTCCGAGACGTTGTGAGCATTGGTTAAGATGCGATTGCCTTCGATAATAAAGCCTGACCCGACACCCTGTGAAAACGAGGACTGTTTCCACGGGGTAGAATAGTTGAACGGCTGTTTGACGACCTGAATCATAACTACCGATTTTGTCATATCGGCTCCGGCCGTGCAAACAGCGGCCGAAATCAGAATTATGGAGATAATCGCGACTATTTTCATATTTTGCTCCGTGTTTTTTATTGTTCTTTTTTCTGGGTCAGTTGTTCGAGTCTGTCTTTGGCGAATTTATATTTTATTTCGCCGAGCCTGCTGAAGACTTCTCTGCCGGGATACATAATTTTAAACTGCTCGCGGTAAGCGTCCTCGATTGCTATTGCCTGCGAGTAGTGCTCGACTGCGTAATCGATTTTGTCGAGCCGGTGAGCGGCCGAGGCGAGGGCAAGATGAATGTCTGCCGAGCCGGGATATAATTTTACTGCCTGTTCGAAGGCTTCAAAGGCTTTTTGAGACCATAAAAGGTGTTCCTGCGGCTGTGTTTCGGCAAGCGACTGATACACTTCCGCGAGTTTTTCATAATTGGCGAATTCAGCAGGATTTCTTTGTATCGCAGTGAGCAGGGCGTTTTCAGCCTGTCGGAGTATTTCCTGATTTTCCGGAGCATCGGGTTTGATGCTGTAAAGCAGGGTAATGCCGTTTATTGCCGGCGGAGTGGGATTGAATCTGTCATCGTTGCTCGCCGAGGCGAGAACTTCTGATGCCTGCTGGAACCGTCCATAAACTGAGAACCATTTTGCGGCCTCGATTTTTACGGCAATTTTGCCGGCGGGAATTATGTACTGCGTCAGCAGCAAAACGGCCAGGCCTGCGGCAATTCCCGCAGCGGCCATTGCCCTAAACGGAGAAAACCCCGTTTTCTCGGCGGGATCATAATTTATCGTCCGCGAAGCGATTAAAGCGATAATTGCCCACAGGGCGGTCATAATGCCAGGCTCGAAAATCGCGAAGTCGATAAGATTGTGTAAAAGCACCGCGAATATGCCGCAAATCAAAGCTGCAGTCCAAACGCAGGATTCACCGCAGCTTTTTTTGTTTCTTGCGCATAACCATAAGGTTATGCCGAAAAGGAATGCAGGCGCCGCGTACATAACGGCGAAAATATAAAACGCTACGAAAATATCTCTTGTAAGTTCTGTCCTAACGGCGAGGGGCCGCAGAAAAAGGAGAACCAAAATCACGGATATGCCGCAGATTTTTATAATGACGGCGAAATCATTTTCATCTTCGCTTTTGGCGGACTTATGATTTTTTAATGCTCTGATAATCGGCACAAAAAGTCCGCAGCAGAAACCTGCAAGGCCGATTATTCCGTAGCCGCTGAGAATACTCAGAACAAAGCAATGCGGGTCTCGAACGGTTTCAAGCGATTCAGGAATTTTATACTGTGTATAAAACGTGCCGAAATTTCCGCCTCCCACGCCGGTAAAGAAATGGTCGGCTATCATTGCCGCCGATGCGTTCCAGTATTGCCATCTTACGAGCATCGAATTTCCGCCGGGCAGCTTGTCGTGTTTAAGGCCGTAAGAGACCATAAGAAAAATCCCCGCTGAAAAAATCACGGCCGCAGCAGAGAAAATAAATTTCTTGTGAGCTTTGAGATAATTCGCGAAACCGGACGAAATCAGCAAAATAAAAAGAGCCAAAACAAACGAAATTAAAGCTCCCTTGCTGGCGGTAAGTAAAAGCCCTGAAAATAAAATCAGCAGTATAATCGTCGGCAAAATAAATGTTTTCAAAGGGCTTCTTCTGAATTTTTTAAAGCCTCGCCCGAAAACAGCGATAGCCGAAAATATAGCCAGATTGAAAAAACAGCCCGCACTGTTGCTGGTCGTAAAAAAGCCTCTGATATCTTTCGAGTAAAGCCTGTGTTCGTAAAGCATATGCTTAAATGAACCAGACTCTATACCGAGGGCTTGAAGCTGGGGTTCAGGCTCGGCTTCGTATTGTTCTATCAGCATCGTATTGCTGCTTGTAAACTGCTCGATGCACTGATAAACGTTTGCGATGCCGACGGCGATAATGGCTAAAAGCAGAACTTTTCTTGCCGTTTCGGAATAAAGCGTCTGACAAAGAACTATTGCTCCGCAGATAATAGCGGTAATTGTCATAGCGTCGTTCATCGCGGTTCTTTTGTTGGAACTGAAATATGTGCTTATAACGGCGGCGATAACGAACAGAAACAAACCGGGCTCGATACCGGTGTATTTATAACGGCTGTTTCCGTCGGCATCAGCGGCAAACCAGATAACCGCAGACAAAAGCAGGATTGCCGAAATGCATATACTGATAAAATTATCGTAAAATACGCCTATGATGCTGAACGATTCTATGGCGAAATTTTCAGCAAAGCTGAGCCTGAATGAAAGTATGCACACAAAAAGAACGAAGAATATCTTTGTGATGCGGTTTTTTGTATTCGGTTTATTTTCCACTGTCTTTACCGGCAGATTCGAGGAGAACTATAATTTCGAGTATCATAATTGTCTGAAGAAAAATCAGTAATCCGTACGGCCAGACCACTCTTATCAGCACAACTGCTCCCATGCCGGTAGCGATTGTGGCCAGATAGAGTGTCAAAACAGTCTGAAATTCTGTCAGGCCGAGTTTCTTGAGCCTGTGGGAGAAATGCTGTGTATCGCCGACAAACGGGCTTTTACGCTGTTTGATTCGCAGAAAAGTTACGCTGATAAAATCATAGAGCGGGACAGCCATTATAACCGGAGGCGCCAAAACAGCGTACCAATGATTTATCTCTGCCTGATGATAGGTCGTTCGCAGTGTGAACATAGCAACTAAAAAACCGATAACAAAAGAGCCTGCATCGCCCATAAATATCGAAGCGGGATAAAAATTGAATATAAGAAATCCTGCTAATGTGCCTGCGAAAATCATTATGAAGCCAGAAACAAAGGCCTGTCCGGAAAAACTTGCGATAACAAACAGAACCAAAGAGATAATTATGGCAATCCCGGCACTGGCGCCGTCCATATTGTCGAGAAAATTGAAAATATTTATGACAAGTACTATCCAGAAGGAGCTCATAATTGATGTGATGATTTTGCTTTCGATGAAAAGTTCAACTCTGACATCGCCCCAGTATGCCGCTGCGAAAGCGACCGCGAACTGCACAATCAGTTTCGGCAAAGGCTTGAGATTTTTAATGTCGTCCCACAATCCGAGCAGGAATAATATGGTTAAACAGCCTATTATTACCCATAAATATCTTATGTTGTGCAGGAATCCCTCGATATACTCCTGAAAATCCCGGCCGCAAAGTTTTGTCATATTGTTGATGGCAAGCAATTTGAAAACAGCGACAATGCCGAGGCAGGCAAGCAGAATAGTCAGGAAAATACCGATGCCGCCCCCGAGCGGAACGATTTTTTTATGAAAACGGTCGTTTCGCGGATGAGCAACCAGCCTGAATCGGGCCGCAACCTTTTTCGATACCATCATCAGCAGTATGGATGCAACGAATGCCGCCAGAAAACCGAGCGCCGAAAATACGCCGAATGCCTCTGCCATATAATTACTCCTTTAATTGCCCAACGAGCCTGTCCCTGACCTGACTGAAGAAGTTATGATACCTTTCTTCCTTATGGTCAGGAAAAGTATATTCAAAAGTCGTCCATTTGCCCTTATTGTAAGTAAGCGTTACTTCTGCCCATATTTTTTTGCCAATATAAATCCGGTGTGAAAAATTCTTCGTACTTGCCAGCACCAGTTTTGACGGCTCGATATAGCCGGGGTCGAGATTGACCGGCCTGCTAAAATCTCTGTCCGCCATATCGGCGAGCTTCATTTCCATTTTATTCGTTTTATGTTTAATCGCCGCCAATTTGTCCGGCGTAATCAGTTTTTCAATCGTTACAAATTTTTTCAAAATCTTGGTGCCGCTCTCTTCGGCGTAATATTCCGTATGTCTGAACGGCCAAGCTTCGCTCTCGAAGTCGCACTTGCCGAATTTAGCCTTAATCATATCTGTCGCGGTGTTCAGCGACTTTTCATCAGCCGCAAGTATCCCGATAATCAATTTTACCGGCTCGGGTTTTTTAAGCGTCCACATTCAGTTCGGATTTAAGTTTCTCAATTAATTGTAATGTTTTTTCTTTTATCTGCGCGAGCGGAACTTTCGTTATTTCTTTTTCGCCCCGCAGTTTGATTTCAGCGCAATTTTCCACGATTGATTTTGCCCCGATTGTAACGCGAATCGGAATCCCGAGCAAATCAGCGTCCTTGAATTTCACTCCGCCGCGTGCGTCTCTATCGTCAAGCAAAACCTCGACGCCGGCTTCTGTAAATTCCTTATAACTCTTTTCAGCAGCAGAAGTTATATCTTCTCCATTGCCAGCTGGCGTAATTATAACTTCAAACGGAGCGATACTTATCGGCCAGATAATCCCGTCATCATCGCGGGATATTTCAATCGCCGATGCAACAATCCGGTTTATGCCGATACCGTAGCAGCCCATAAGGCAGGGTTTTTCGACGCTGTCTTTGTCGAGAAATTTCGCACCGAGCTTTGCACTGTATTTTGTGCCGAGTTTGAATACCTGCCCAACCTCGATGCCTCTTTTGAAGGTCAGTTTCCTGTCTTGATATGTATCGCCTTCGACAGCGTTTCGTATATCTGCGATTACGACATTCTTTCCTTTGATAGGAAAATCTCTTCCGGGAACAACATTTTTAATATGATAATCTGTTTTATTCGCTCCCGTTATTCCCGCCTCGATTGTAAGAACAGAATAGTCGATAATCAGCTTGTTGATTTTTGATGTAATTCCGTTTGGCCCTGCGAAACCGACCTCGGCTCCGGTCAGCGTTTTAATTGTATCTTCGTCGGCAAGCTCGATGCTTTTTCCGACCGTGCATCGCAGCTTTTCCGGATTGATTTCAAAATCCCCGCGAACAAGAGCAAGAATAAAATCGCTTCCGGATTTGTAAACAAGGGTCTTGATAAGCTCTTTTGCGTCCGCCTTTAAAAATTCGCAGATTTCATCGATAGTCTTTCGATTAGGCGTATGAACCTCCTCAATCGGCTTATGAGGCTTATTTGTTTTTACCGCAGGCAGGGCATCGACAGGGGCCTTTTCGATATTTGCCGCATAACTGCCGTCTTCGGTCTGTACGATAATATCCTCGCCGGATTCGCACGGCACGGTAAACTGATGCGAGCCGCTGCCGCCCATCTCGCCGGTTTCAGCCTCGACAATCGCGTATTTCAAACCGCACCTGCTGAAAATCCTTTTGTAAGTTTCATACATCACCTTATAAGTCTCATCGAGACTGTCTCCATCGGCATGAAAACTGTACGCGTCTTTCATTATGAATTCCCGGCTGCGCAAAACGCCGAACCGAGGCCGAAATTCATCCCTGAATTTAAAACTTATTTGATATAAATTGATGGGTAATTGCTTGTAGGAATTTATTTCGCCTGCCGCTATGCTCGTAACGACCTCTTCAGCGGTGGGGGCAAGGACATTTTCTCTGCCGTGCCGGTCGGTAAAATGCGCCATTGTCGGCCCGTAATCGACATTGCGTCCTGTCTGCTGCCAAAGCTCCATCGGCTGAACGGAAGGCATAAGGATTTCCTGTGCTCCACTTTTGTTCATTTCGTCTCGGACGATATTCATAACCTTCAGCAAAGTCCGCCACCCCAGCGGCAGATATGTATAAGTTCCGCTGGCAACTTTGCGCATAAGACCGGCCCGAAGCATTAATTGATGACTTGGAATCTCCGCATCCGAGGGTACTTCCTTGACGGTTGGAATTAACGCCTTGCTGTATCGCATATTTTTCCCTATTTTCGCAAGTTTGCCTGTTTTCACAAATGTCGATTTCGTACCGCATTTATATCGTCTAATCCATTTATTTGCAAGATAAACTTTGCCGGATAAGTTTTCTTAAAACCTTTTGACAGCGGCTCTTACTCTGGTATAATTCACTAAAGGATTGAAGGCTGGACCGAATATTAGCTGCCAGGAAAGGAATAGTTCATGCCGAAAAAGTTCAGATGTACCGTTTTGCGGGTGGTTTTACTGGGGTTATGTGCCGTTTGTCTGTCAGGTTGCCAGCAGTCCCAGAAAAAAGACGAAGCGATTACGCTTTATGTCGATGCCATCTCGCTCAGTCAGGCCAACGACCCGAACCAGGCCATAGTTCGTCTGCAGCAGGCAGTTAAAGCAAATCCCGATTTCGCGCTCGCATATTCGATGATGGGCAATATCTATCTTCAGCAAAACGAATTTGCCGAAAGTGCGAATGCTTATAAAAAGGCAACGGATATTAATCCGTGGTCGTTCGAGGATTTTCGCCAGCTCGGCACAGCGTATTGGCTTATGAAAGATTACAACTCTGCGGCCGAGGCGTACGCGACTGCCTGCAAGCTCGACCCCCAGAGCACCGAAGTTTGGTGCGGAGCGGCAGGCTCATATTATAAAATGGGTGATTACGAATCGGCTCTGCAGTTCGGCCAGTCCGCAAAGGAGCTCGACCCCGCCGACAGTGAAGTCGAAAAACTCCTGGGCGATATCTACACCGCGCGAAAAGATAACGAAATGGCCGTCGAAGCCTATGAAAGGGCGATGAAGCTCAATAGCAGCAATCCGGAAACTATGTTTGCCCTCGCCTCGGCATATTTGCAGGAAGAAAAATTCGAAGCTGCAAAAGAGCTGCTCGATGCCGTCGTCTCCATCCAGCCCGAAAACGCCGAAGCCTGGCGATATCTCGGCTTCGTATGTCTCAAGATGCGCGAAGTCGATATGGCTACGATGAAATATCTCAAGGCCGTTCAGCTTGCTCCCGATGATTGGCGGGCGCACAAGGGCATCGGCGTCGCTTATATGATGAAGTACCGTATCCTCCAGAGTTTCGATAATCCCGAAGCGGAAACCTACAAAAAACAGGCTATTACGCACTGGAGTAAATCGCTCGATTTGAATCCTTCGCAGGACAATCTTCTCAAATTATACAGAAAATACTCACAGTAGGAATATGATTTGGCTCAAACCGATGATAAATCCTGCTGCTGTTGTTTGAATAAGCAGATGAGTATTGCCTCGGCTCATTTGCTTTTTTGGCCGGTTTTTTTAATTGGTCTTATTGCCGATTTATGGAGCAAGTCCGCCGTCTTTAATTGGCTTAGTCCGCAGGCCCCTCAGCGTTATAGTATCATCGATGGTTTTTTCCAGCTTGTTATAGTTGAAAATCGCGGCGCAGCCTGGGGCATTGCCGCCGACAAGACGATAACGCTGGTGGTGATTTCGATTTTGGCTTTTATTGTAATTTTTTCGATGTTCCTGTTCGGCAGAAAACTGCAGGCCCCTGTTGTCCTTGCCCTTGCCTTGTTTGCCGCCGGCATTTGCGGCAATTTATATGACAGATTGTTCAACGACGGCAAAGTTCGCGATTTTTTGGATTTTTATTATAAGGCTCGGCACTTTCCAGCTTTTAATATCGCCGATTCGATGCTGACGGTCGCGGTCTTTATTTTGATTTTAATGACAATCTTCTGCCCCAAATCACAACAGGAATAAAAAATTCAAAACACAACAACTGCGCATTCGAAAGAGTGTTTCGGATTTTAATGTTTGAAGTGTCTTTTTCCTGTAAAGACCATAGCGATACCGTATTTATCCGCCGCGGCGATGACCTCATCGTCTTTTTTCGAGCCGCCGGGCTGGATTATGCAGGCCACGCCCACCTTCGCGGCGTTATCGACATTATCCGGAAACGGGAAGAACGCGTCCGAACCCATAACAGCACCTTTTGTCTCGTCGCCTGCGTGCTTAAAGGCCAGTTGTCCCGATTCGACGCGGTTCATCTGACCTGCGCCGACGCCGATAAGACGTCTGTCCTTAACGAGCGTAATCGTATTGCTCTTAACGTGCTTTGCGCAAATCCAGGCGATTCGTAAATCCTCGAGATGCTCTTTATTCGGCTTTACTTTCGTCGGGTAGGCAAGCAGTGCCGGCTCCCAGCCGATAAGGTCTCTGTCCTGCAAAAGCATTCCGCCAACGATACAGCGGATATCGAATTCGCCGCAATCAATTTTCGTCCTGTCGATAGGGGGGGTTGACATCAGCCTTGCTCTTTTACCCCATGGCTTTAATGTTCTTATGATTTCAATTGCATCATCATCGAAGCCCGGAGCGATGATTACTTCGGCGAAAAATCCGCCTGCTCCCTTTGCCTTGCCGAATTTAGAATATGATTCCATTATCGTAGTCGCAAGTGCCTTATCGACCTTTCTGTTCAGAGCGACTATTCCGCCGAACGCGCTGACAACATCGGCTTCATAGGCCTTTTGATATGCTTTGTGAATATCGTTATCGATTGCGCAGCCGCAGGGATTCAAATGCTTGACCACAACGGCGGCGGGTTCGGAAAATTCCTTAACAAGCTCAAAGGCCGCATTAACGTCGAGCAGGTTATTGAAGCTGATTTGCGTTTCGTCTTCCATAATCTCGGCTGAAGATACGTTTACCTCGTTATTCGCGGCCAGTTTGTAAAATGCTCCTTTTTGATGTGGGTTTTCGCCGTAGCGGAGTTCCATCGCTTTGGCCAGCGAAACGCTGATTCGTTCCGGAAATCTTATGCCTGCCTGCTGATTGAGATATTTCGATATTGCCGCATCGTAACCCGCCGTCAGGCCGAAAGCGATTCTCGCAAAGTCGTTTCTGGTCTTTTCGCCCACGGCGCCGTTATTTGCCTTCATCTCGGCAATTACTTTTTCGTATTGTGCCGGGTTTGTAACTACCGTAACGTATTTATGGTTTTTCGCCGCCGAGCGGACCATACTCGGCCCGCCGATGTCGATATTTTCGATTGCGTCTTCGAACTTGCAATCCGGCTTTGCGACCGTTTGCTCGAAGGGATAAAGATTGATGCAGACCATATCAATCGGCTCGATATTGTGGGTTTTCATCGCTGCCTGATGTTCGGCGTTGTCACGAATGCCGAGCAGGCCGCCGTGAATTTTGGGGTGCAGAGTTTTTACTCTGCCGTCCATCATTTCCGGAAAACCAGTAACAGAATCTATGCTCACGACATTAACACCGGCTTGTGCGAGGGCCTTTGCCGTTCCGCCGGTACTGATAATTTTAACGCCCATCGTCGCCAGAGTTTTTGCGAACTCTGCGATGCCTGTCTTGTCCGATACGCTGATTAGTGCCGTCTTAATTTTCACGTCCATTTGATTCGTCCTTCTCCTTAAGATTACGATTCTATTTTTTGATGGGTTTGATACAGGAAATGTCTTTATCCTTTATAATGTATATGCTCGAGTCATAAGGATTGACCGCGAAATTTGTTACCGGAGCGAAATTGATTTGATGAGTGTTCTTGGCCTGTTTGTTGTCCATCACAAGGCAGGTATTATTCTTGTCGAAGATATAAGCTGTCTCGCCGTTCTGTGCGAGCAAGTCGATACCGTCCGGCAGGAGCCAAATTTGTTCGCCGCTTTCGGCGTCAATCGCGTAAAGTCCCTTGTTTACAGCGTATTGATAAACAGTTTTCTCGGCGACCCTTGCGGATGTTGTAAGAATAGAACCTGTTTGAAACTTCCACGCCAGGCTGCCGTTTTCGACGTTAAGTTTATAAAGGTTTGTGCCTTTGCTGCTGACATAAAGCTGATTTTGGACAATAACTGGCGTTGCCTCAATTGACCCGACTGCTTTAAACTCCCAAATTCGTTTTGGCTTGGACGGATTCATACATATCACATTACCGCTATCAGTTGTAAAAATTGTGAAGCTATCGGTCGCAAGAACACTTGTTATAGATGAGGCGTTGTCGGTGCTTACCTCGAAGATCCTCTGTCTGCCGTTAGGGTCCATAACGTGCAGACGTTTATCCCTGGCAGGTATATATGTATAGGAGGCATTTACAGCAATAGCGGTAGAGACCGGAAAAGGAATTTTGTTTCGATAGATTTCCATGCCCTGTTCAAGATTAATCGCAATCAGATAATTAGCTGCTACCAGATAAGCAATATTATTGTAAACCGTCGGTTCAAGAACTGGAAGCCCCATCGTTGCAGCAGAAAAAGCAAAATTCAACCGGCCTGTGTACCTGTCTAAACAGAACAAATAATTGCCATCAGTTAAAATATACAGATGGTCGCCGAGGACGGTTACTCTCTGAACCTTTTCTTTCGGGTTCAGCGCGATTGCGTTCTGCCAGGCGGTTTTAAGACCTGCCTGATTGAGCAGTTTTTCGCCGACAATAGCTTTGGATTCGGACGGTAAAACGGTTAGAAAAACGAAGACCAGCAACAGTCCAAAACAAAACGTTCTCAATGTTGTTCTCCCTGAAAAATAAAGAAAATAATACCAAAACAGTTATTCCACAGAATTGACATAATCGGCAAGACTGACGCTGTATTGCCGCTCGAACTCTCGCATCTGTTCGATTCGTTCTATGTCGTTGTTAATGCGGTTTGCCAGTTTAAAAATATACGGCTTGCCTTCCAGCCGGTTCTTTAAATCCTGATGCATCGGCTCCCATTTGCCGCCGTAAAGCTGACTTTTGAGAACTATCAGCATTTTGTGCTCGGCAGAAAGCCCCTTAACGAAATCCGCTATCGCGTTTTTGCGTTTCTTTTCGTCGCTTTTACCGTGTTTTTCGGTAACTTTAGCCATAAACACATCAAATTAAAAATTTAAAATTGAAAATTTCAGAAACGCTTTTCGACGAATCTTTTTAAATTTTAAACTTTAAACTTTTCTATGTCTTCGACTGGTTGAGAATCAGGTCCTTAACTTTCCTGCTCGGCAGATTCAAAGCTCCCAGAGCCGTAGCCGACGACGACCGCAAATCTTCGTTTGTTTCACGTGATTCCACAAGCTGATAAATCTGGTCTATTTGGCTGTCGAGCAGAAGGTTGGCATTAACTTTCGCGGATATTATCAAAGACTCAAAACTTGAAATCCTGATTTCGATAGAATTTTCCTCTTCTAAAGCGGCCTCGGCAATAGCTCGCTGAGCCTCGGGGCTTGACATATACGCCAATATCTGACAACTGAAGATTTTCAGTTCGTCCCGCTGGTCGCCTGTCGCTTTTACAAGAGCGTCCATCGCACCGGCCAGGTCGATAACCTTATTTCGTGTCTCGGCAAGTTTCAGCATCGAATGTGCCGAACGAAAAGCGTAACTGTCGGCCTTTATTGCCGGCCAGTTTTCATCGGTCTTTGCGGCAAGTGCCTCGGCAAGGCCTTTTACGACCAGTTCGCTTTCGGCAAACTTTTCGGCAGGCTGTGCCATCGCCAGCGCTATCGCTGCGCTGTACCTGACGGCTCTGTCGTCGAATGATAAGGCCTCGATAAGCGGCTGTGATGTTTGCAGTCTGTACATTAGCGATTTTTCGCCGGCGTTTCTGGCCAGTGCCTCAACCGCACCGAGAGCCACTACTGTATCGTTATCCTTTACCGCACGTTCGAGGGCCTGATGAAGATATTCGGCTCCTGCGGTCGTCGCATAAGTCATAGCGTTAGCGTGGCCTTGGCCGAAGTATTCGGGATATTGAATGTTCTTGCCGTCTATACGGAAGAATGACGCCAGCCAAAGCGAAATTGCCTGACCGAAATCCGCATCGGCCCGCAGAGCCCATTCGCAGCACCGCATCGTCATCAGCTCGTAAAAATACGATATATCGACAGCCTGTCGTATTAATCTGCCGTCCTGTTCGTCCCAGAACCATATATTTGCGTTGTTTCCGTCAACGGCTGGGGCGAGGGACTCGGCTTTATAATAGTAATTATTTGCGGTTATGAAAAACAGTTCCGCTGCGCTTTTGTTGGCACTTGCCGAATCAATCTGGTTTATCGACTCTTTCGCAAGCTCACGAAGCTGGTCGGTTCTGTCGTTTTCAGCGATATATTTCAGATAACCGAGCGATTCCGGATAACCGATTTTTCCCAGAGCCTTTATGACTTCGCCCTTTACAACGGCGTTATCCATCGCCAAAGCAGCCGTTAATGGTCTAACAGCAGCTCTTCCGATTTCCGGCAGGGCGGTAGTGATATTGGGAAATTCCTCTCTTCTTTGCTCGTCCGCCAGAGCATCGAGCATAAACGGTATCGCGTATTCGCCCGCGTTGCGGAGTCTTTCGATAGCGGTATATTTGCCGCGGACAGTGCTGCTGAGCCGCTTGATTTCCATTGTGATAATTTCAGTGTCGCTGCGGCGCATAAACCTGCCTTTTTCGATAATGTCGAGAATCTGCGCCGCAAGGGGAGCAATCTCAGGATTGTTCGCGTGAACCCTTACGAGAATTGCATAGCCGCGGGGATTGTCTTCGCTTAATTTGAGCAGATCCAGCGGGTCGGAATTACTGTCGATAATCTTCTGCGCAAAACCCGCCGCAAGCTCGAATCGACCTATCGCCGTATAATGGAGAAAATCATTCCAATCGTCCTGAAGTGATGTTTGGCCCTTTAAAATGAGCGGATTAAGTAAAATACACAACCCACACAACACCAAAATATTTCTATTCATCTGTACATCTCCAAAGCTATGTTGCTGTCGAAAATAACCGGACAATCAAGACCGCCAAATAACACTTTTATGTATAACCAATTATAAATTATACGACTTAACTGTCAATAAAAAAGCCTTTTGGGTGTTCTCATTCGTCTTTTTTTGTTGCGGTATCTTATCTTTTTCCATATTATTATGAAAAATTTGTGTTTTTATATTGAGGAGCAATAACGTTTGGAATTGCTTGCTGAAACAGAACTGTTGTTTAGCCCGTTTAAGATAGCATTTCTTATCTTCTGGTTCTATTTGTGTATGTATCTTGTTCAGCGTTTCGAGTTTAACCCGCTGATAAGTGCTCGGCTCAAACCTGCGACAAACATAATAATGCTTTTTGCTGCGCCTGTTGTTCTGCTTTTAGCCTTTACTTACGAGGTTTTTAAGAAGGTCGAAGAGACAGGGATTTCGATAGCAGAAGCGATAGTTGCGACATTCGGCCACGCCATAAAGACCATTAAGCGTACCGCGCTGGGCGGGGCGAGGGGCAGTTCTTCAATCATACTTCTCGACCCTTCCGGCAAGAGCATTAACGAGGTTTACGGCAGCCAGTCGAAGGACGATAACGCGAAAAAGACCGTAGCCGTTGCGGAACGCCTTATCGGCGATGCAGTTGACTCGCTGGCCAGCGATATACTGATTAATCCTGCCGAGGATTTCGAATATGACATAAGGTTCAGAGTTGACGGCGTATTAAGCCCATACAAAAAAATCGACTCCGATATGTGCGGGGCATTAGTCAACAGCATAAAGGCAATTTCCGGAATGGATATATCGGAAAAACGCAGGCCGCAAGATGGCGCATTCGTAGCGAAAGTGCCTGACGGTACGGTGTCTTTCCGCGTCGCAAGCGCTGGCGTACTGCACGGCGAGAAACTTTCCATAAGAGTACTTAACCAAAAACTCGCCCCCCAAACCCTGCCGGATATCGGAATGGATGAACGCACCTGCCGAATTGTCAGAGAGGTGCTAAACAGAGAATCAGGAATGATACTTATCTGCGGCCCGACAGGAAGCGGAAAAAGCACCACGCTTTACGCAATGCTGCGGGAAATAGATTTTTATACGAGAAACGTAATTACAATCGAGGACCCGGTCGAATACGTCCTGACCGGAGCCAGTCAAATCGAGGTGAACCCAAAAGCGGATATTACCTTTGCAAAGGCATTACGCAGCATATTAAGACAGGACCCTGATATTATCTGCGTAGGCGAAATCCGCGATGAAGAGACGGCGTCTATTTCCTTAAAAGCGTCTCAGACGGGACATTTGGTTCTCGCAACACTGCACAGCAGCAGCAATAACGCCGCGCTCGTACGGCTTCTGGACCTCGGCATCAGTCCTTTGCTGATGGCATCAGGCCTTGACCTTATTATTTCGCAAAGGCTTGTCAGGAAACTTTGCGATAACTGCAAGAAACCCGCTCACTTGAACGCACAGCAGAAAGAGTCTCTCCGGCAGAAGAATATTGACCCGCACTCGATATATGAGCCGGTCGGATGCGGCAAATGCAGCAATACGGGCTATAAAGGCAGAATCGCGGTCTTCGATATTATGGTTATCGATAATGAAGTGAAAAACAAAATTTCCGAGGGTAAAATAACCGTCGCAAGCAGTTCAAAAGACGACCAGCAAATGAAGACCAATCTGCAGAAACAGGCGATGAAACTTGCCGTTGCAGGAATTACCTCCCTCGACGAGGTAAAGAAAGTTGTCTCTCAGAGTTAAGATATGATTACTATAATTATTGCATTAATAGTTGCGGTTATATTCGGGCTTTGGGGCTGCGGCAAAAAGCTGTTTCCTATTTGGGCGTTTGCGTTTAATGTTATTATAGCCGTTTATCTGGGCGTTATGCTTGCCCCGACTATCGCCGAATCGGCAGGGCAGAGGCTGGAATTCCTCGACGCGTATGCCGATATCGCGGTTATGCTCGCAACAGCGATTATTTATTTTATTATAGCCCAATTTTTAAGCACTAAATACCTGACAGGCACCTATTGCGTATCGTTCCCTAAAGCGGTTAACGACATAGGCGGAGCAATTCTGGCCTTTGCCGGCGGGTTTCTGATTGCCAATTTTGTCCTTTTCGCTGTTTCGGCATCGCCTTTAAAAGGAATTTCCATAGCCTCCAGATGCATACCGGCCGATATGGAAAAAACGTCAAGCAAATCGGTTATCAAGGCCTGTAAATTTGTCTCCGGCGTTTCATTGCAGTATGGCGATAAAAATATATGCAAGGCGATAGAGACCATAAGCTTGCGCAGCGAAGTCCAAGTTCCTCCACAAACAGCAACGCCGAAAGACGCTAATTTACCGACGTCAAATCAGCCTGAGCCGATTTTGGAACGGCCGTCAAGTACAACACCTGATTTAAACGAATAAACCCAAATCCTCATTATCCTCACTAAAACCAATCCAAATTCAAATTATGGTTTTGCCGCCTTATATTGATAGTCCCATAATATATGTTATGTTTCATTCAGCTTTTTCAGAAAACGGGCATATATGCGTTTAAAAAGGCTTATTCGCTAAACAGACTGATGCGAGGCCGCATTGACCATATCGCCAAGCAGATTCCAGCAGGCGTAGGCACGGTCAACGAGCCCCATATTTTGGAGGGTCTCGTTTAAAGTTGTAAAGGCTGAAACAGGGTCGAGTTCTTTGAGATACCCTTTTCGGGTTGTTTCGAGGGCGTTTAGAAAAGCCGTTCTGTCGCAGTACAAAAGCGCTGTTTTGTAATGCAGCTCTATCAGCTTGCCGGAAAGGTCGTTCCGCATATCCAGCCGCTCTAACGCATAAGCTTTTTCTTCCAATTCAGCCAGACAGATAATAAGGCGGATTAACGCCCTGTAATTTGTTTCGTTTCTCTGGACAATCTCCGCAAATTTTTCGGCAGCCTGTTTATAATGCCCGTTTTTCATCAAAATTGTGCCAAGGGCGTATCCGACTGAAAGATTTTCGGGATTTTCGGCGTATCCTGCGCTGAAGGTGTCGAATACGATTTTGTCGGCTTTTTCTCTGTCTATTTCGGCGCCGTTTACCGCGCTGAGTCTCAGCCTTGCCGCCTCGGCGAACAGAATAGCGCTGTTTTGTGCGATGGCGGCGGCCAGAGTCAACGTCGTATATGCCGCATCGTCCTCTCCCAGTTTTTTCTGTGCCGCAGCCAAACCTATATAGGCATCGACAATCTCGTCGTTTATCGCCCCAGCCCTGTTAAAAAGTTCGGCCGCCAGCGATATATTCGAATGCATTATATACAGTGAGCCGAGTTTTACGTGGGCCGCCAAGGAGTTCGGTTCGAGCTTGATGGCTTTTTCATAGTGGACGATTGCCTGCGCGAAATCTTCGGTTTGTGAAAAAACTTCCGCAAGATGAATATGCAAATCGGCCGCTTCGGGCTGCTTTTCCAGAAGTTCGTTCAAATAATCTATTACCTGATAGGGACCTTGCTGCTCCATCATTTCATGAGTCTTTTCTTCGTCCGCCGCATAACTGTTGAAATTGTCCGGATGTATCAAAATCGCATTATTAAACGCTTCCACTGCGGACTCGTAATCGCCGGTTTCGAGGTACAAATATCCCAAAAGAACGAGGGTTTCGATATCGTCGGGATGTTCGCCTATCTGCCTCCGATACTCCTGAACCGCCCTTTCAAGCTGGCCGTTCTTGAAATATATGGCTGCAAGTCTCAATCTCGGAAGTTCGAGATAGTTCTTGAATTTCAGGCAGTCCTGATAAAATTCCACGGCTTGGGTTTCCTGTTCGAGCCTTTCATAACAATGTCCGAGCGTATACAGCGCAATGGTATTAGTCGGCTGTTTAAGATAAATCGACTGGAGATTTTCTACCGCCCCTTTGAGGTCTGACTTTTCGAGACAAAGAGCCGTAGCCGCCATTCTGCCAACGGCACAATCCGGCCTTTCGAGCAGATATTTAGCCGTTCTTTCCTCTGCGATATCGTAGCTGCCGACTGAAACAAGGTCTAATATCTCATTAATTTCCTCGTAGTCAGAATTCGACTTTATGATTGTATCGACCCACTGCCAGAGCAGCCCCGGAGTATGTACTGCGACCGCCCTGCCGAGAATTTCGAGTAATTTTGACATTCTTTATATACCTTTATTAGCTGCAAAATCGTGTAAATTTACCAATAAAGGTATCGACTCCACAACGGCTTGCCTTAACCGCTTCTATGGAAATTGTCGGGTTTTTGAGTCAAAATCACCATTTTTGGGTGAGTTCTATGACGGTTTTAGCGATTTTTTCAACTGGGAGACGCAAAAACAGGACTTATAAGCTCCTGTTTTCTCGCCCTGCCGCCCTGTTTTGGATATGTATTTATTGGGCTTGTTTTTCGATTTCGCTAAGATATGCGAGCGTTCTTTCGAGTTGGTCGGACAGATTTTTAAGCTTCAGCATTGTCTTTACGCGGGTTATAAGTTCGAGTTTATTGACGGGCTTGCTGAGGAAATCGTCCGTTCCGGATTCGATTGCCCTTTCGATGTCTCTCAGCTCATTAAGGGCCGTAACCATAATCACCGGCAAATCCGCTGTATCGGGATTGTTCTTTATTCTCCTGCAAACCTCGAAGCCGCTCATTTTCGGCATCATAACATCGAGCAGCACCAAATCCGGTTTCGATTTTTTGATTATTTCAAGTGCTTCAACGCCGTCTTTAGCGGGGATTGTCCGGCATTGGAGGTCTTCAAGATAAGCCTGGAGCAGTTCGAGATTCTGTTCGTTATCATCGACAACGAGTATATTCGCATCTTCAATGTTTTGCATGTCCTTTTTAGCCTTTGTCATAATTGCTTTTCTCCGATACATTGCTCGATAAAACACCTGACTTCAGGTTTCAGGTATATTGTTTCGATATCCAAAATTTCATTGACGGCCTTTGCGCAGCTTGTCGCGATTTCATAGCTGCTCGAGTCCATATCCGCGAAAAAGAAGAACTCATCCTTGATTTTGCACAGGCCGGAGCTGCCGCCGCCGAGCGAATCTTTACGTATTTTAACACCATTGCCCTCAAGCAGTTCCAGCAATTCGTCAAGAATAGCTTTATTATCCATATCTTTAAGGAAAATCGCCTTAAATGTCGATAAGTATAATACTGTAATTTCATCAATTTGAAAGACTTTTTTGCTCTGAACAAAGGAGGCATCTTTTGCCGCAGTTAATTACGAAACGCCGTTCTCTCAACAAAGAGATTACTCTGCAAGCCCAGCAGAACAAAGAACTTCAGGCTCGCCTTGCCAAGCTCCAGACCCTCGCCAATTTAGGCACTATCAGCGCGATTGTAGCCCACGAAATTAATAATATCCTTATGCCGCTGGGCAATTATGCCCAGGTTGCGCTTAATAATCCGCAGGACAGCCAGCTCGTTCAAAAAGCGCTCGAAAAGACCGTGTATAACAGCGCTAGAGCGTCTGAAATTCTCGAAAGTATGCTTGCCGTCGTGAACGGCGAAGCCCTCGAAAAGAAAATATGCCGACTCCAGCAGCTTCTCGAAGAGGTCTTTTCCTGTATCGGTAGAGACTTTGGAAAAGACAGCGTTAAGGTCAAAATGGAAGTGCCCGATGATCTTGGTTTTCCGGCTGTTCCGGTACAAATTCAGCAGGTTTTTATGAACCTGATTTTAAATGCCCGCGAGGCGATGATGCCGAGAGGCGGAACACTTACGATAAACGCAAGAAAAGAACAGGATACAATCATCATAGAGATAAGCGATACCGGCTGCGGTATCGAGCCGGAAAATATGGACAGGCTTTTCGAGCCGTTCTTTTCGACAAAGACGCCGGACTCCCCTGCCGGCAGAGTCGGCGCAGGCTTGGGACTTTTGTTCTGCAAAGAGATTATAGATTCTCACGATGGTACGATTGATGTGCAGTCCGAGCAGGGCAAAGGCACAAAATTCACTATTACACTGCCTGCCGGCTAACAGCCGCAAATTTTATCCCTCGTCAATGATTGCTTCCACTATATCGAATATGGCCTTTCTGGTCGGATAATTCGCGTTATTCGTAATAATCGAAAAGATGTACTCTTTGTCTCCATCAGCGGCTATACACAAACCCGATAAAGAACGGACGCCGTCTATATAGCCGGTCTTTGCGAAAACCCTGCCGCGGTACCTGTCTTTATAAAACTGTTTTCTAATCGTTCCATCAACTCCGCCGATGGCAAGTGTCTGTTTGAATCCCGGCCAAAAATCACTTCTGTAAGCATCGAGCAATACCTGAGTAAGAACATTCGCTGATAGCTTATTGACACTGCTCAGGCCGCTGCCGTCGTCGATGTAATATTCCACCTTGCCGATGTGCAGACTTGTAAGATAATCTTCCATCGTTTTTCTGCCGCCTTGCCAGCTTCCCGCTACCCTGCCGGTAATTGTATTGGCCGCCAGTGTTTTCAATAGGCACTCGGCGGCGATGCCGAGACTGTCTTTATTGCAGTTCCGAATAACCTCTATTATCGGCGTATTGAATTGGGTGATGATTTGCATACTTGCCTGATTGATAGACGCTTGGGTTATTGGCCCCTGAATTTGAATCTTCGCTCTATTGAGATTTTCGACAAGGACAGTAGCGAAAAAATCTGCGGGCTTTTCGATAGCGACATCGAAAGATGCGGCTTTTCTGCATTTACCATAAACGACAATTACGTTTTCCTGTGTTGTTCGGTTCGAGCCTATTGCGCTGTCGCCTTTCGTAATCGGCTTGACATTATTGATAAGACGCAGGAATTCTGTTTGAGGCTCTTTAGTCAGGTTTACTTCATTGCCGATTTTCGCCGCGGCGATTCTTATGCAGTTGCCGTTATAGTTCAGGCCGCCTATTTCGCAGGAATAAGCCCTGTTAAGCTGCGCCTTTGGCCAATTCGGATTTACCCGTTCATCATCGAAAATCGAGATGTCGATGATTATGCCGTCCAGTTTTTGTACGGATTTTGCTTTTAGGGCCTCTGTGATTTGCCCGATGAAGTCTTTGCCCGCCAGTCCCAAAAGCGGGTCTCCGCCGCCGAGAACAACAAGTTTATTATCTATCAGGCCGGCTTTGGTTGTGAAGCTGTAATCTATGCCGAGCCGCTTCAGCGCAGCAAAACTCGTAACAACTTTCATATTCGAGGCCGGTATCAGCGGCATGGATGGATTATGACTGAAAACAGGCCTGCCGGTTTGTGCATCAACGACCATAATGCTGTATTGAACGTCTTTTTGTTCTTTCCGAGAGATTATCTGCTCTATTTTCTCCTGCAAAGACGCACTGAAAGCAGCCTGCTGAAGGAAAGTCAGAGCCAATATTGCCGAAATTCTTGTCCTGTTCGATAACATAAGCAGAGTTTTTAACAAAAAAACAACCGCAAATCAACAAATAATATAACATCTTATAAAACAAGCAGTTACAGCCGATATTTGCGTATCATCCTAAAAATTTTATATTCGCCGCGCTTTTTTGCCATAACTTCTTTAAAAATAAGCACTTATATAATTTTTTATTATTTATTTTTGTCGGATTGACAAGATTATTTGCGCTCGTTATACTTGGCTTTTGATGAAAACGAGAATTTTGCGGCTTTTAAGCCGTGGCGTGCTTCCGGAATATTGGCGGATGAATGTTCCGGAAGCTTTTTTATGGATTCGATTGGCCCGCCATAAATTTATTGACAGTTCATTGCGTAATTGTTTTTAGTATAGCTACTTATGTCAACTTTACCGTCAAAAAAAGGGATTTTCACCGCATCTGTCCTGCAGAACCGCGGGCTGGGCGCTCAATTTTTTCGCCTGAGCCTTGAACTTGAAAAAAAGGCTAACCCTTTCTTTTGTGCCGCATCGGCGGGACAATTCGTCGAAATCGACGTCTCTCAGCTTGCCCTGCCTGTTGGAAAACTCATACCGGAAAATCTTGCGGATTCATCTCAAAGAAATATTCTCCTGCGCCGGCCTTTCAGTTTTGCCGACATCGACAGCAGTAATGACTGTACGATAGTGGAAATTCTTTACTGCGTGCTCGGGCCGGCGACGCTGAGAATGAAAACTCTCAAAACAGGAGACACTGTCAATCTCATCGGCCCGCTCGGAAACGGCTTTACAATTTCCGAAGATAAAAAATCGGCGCTCCTTGTGGCGGGCGGAATGGGCGCCCCCCCACTCATACATCTTGCCAAGGTTCTGAAAAAACAGCATCAGAATATAGAGATAACCGCATTTGTCGGAGCAAAAACAAAAAACGATTTGGCGTTTTTCGATATAAAAACAGACAAACTGAAAAAAACAACCGATATCACACTTCAAGAATTCGCCAGACATAATATCAAAACGTTCATAAGCACGGACGACGGCTCCGCCGGTTTTAAGGGGTTCGTTACCCAATTACTCAAAAATCGGCTCGGCGAGAATAAGCCCGCCGGCGATGAAACAATAATTTACGCCTGCGGGCCGGAAGCGATGATTTGTGCGACTGCCGCGATAAGCGCCGAGTTCGAAATCCCCTGTCAGGTGAGTCTCGAAAGACTAATGGCCTGCGGAATCGGATTATGTCAAAGCTGTGCGGTCAAATGCAAGGCTCAAAACGGCGGTGCCGTATATAAACTATGCTGTAAAGACGGTCCGGTTTTTTGGGCCGATGAGGTTATATGGGAATGAAAAACAAAAATATCGACCTTTCCGTAAATCTCGGCCTGCTGAAGCTGATAAATCCTCTGATAACGGCTTCGGGGACGTGCGGCTACGCTGACGAGCTTGATGATTTTGTGGATATAAATCTGCTCGGCGGATTCATCACAAAAAGTATTACCCTCGAGCCTCGGCTCGGCAACGATGTGCCGCGAATCGTCGAGACCGATTCGGGAATGCTAAACGCCATCGGACTTGCCAATATCGGCGTTGAAAAATTCGTACGGGAAAAAGTGCCCCTAATGGAGCGGTACAAAACTCCGTTTTTCGTAAATATCGCAGGCAGGACCATCGATGAATATGTCGCCGTCGCGGGGAAACTTGCGCAATGCAAACGGCTGGCGGGTCTTGAGCTGAATATAAGCTGTCCCAACGTCAAAAAAGGAGGCATAACCTTCGGAACCGACCCTGTCCTTGTCCGGCAGATTACCGGCGAGGTGAAAAAAGTCATCAAGGACAAAATGCTGATTGTAAAACTTACGCCGAATGTAACCGATATCTGTGAAATTGCCCGTGCGGCGGTCGATTGCGGAGCCGATGCCCTGAGCCTGATTAACACCTTTACAGCAATGGTTATCGATATCGAGACGAAACGGCCTGTTCTTGCCAACCGCACAGGCGGACTTTCCGGCCCGGCAATAAAGCCGATAGCCGTTTATCTCGTAAATAAGGTTTATAACGAGGTCGCCAAATCTGCCGGCGTTCCGCTCGTCGCAGGCGGCGGCGTAAGAAACGCATCTGATGCAATTGAGTTCATCATCGCAGGCGCAACAGCCGTTACAATCGGCACCGGCAGCTTCGTAAATCCGGATTGTGCGGTCAAAATTATAGACGGCATTGAAAAGTATTGTCCGCGGCACAATATAACTGCTGTTTCCGAGCTAACCGGAAGCTTGAAATAATACTGCCGAAAGATTATAATAAAGCCCTGATTAAAAATGGATACACTTAAAGCACTTTATGAATATTTTCCGGCATCTGTCTTCACAGGCAGAGCGCTGGTTTTTATAAGCGAGGACTGGCGGGTCGAACTGACCGAACATCAAAACTCCGATTTCAGCAAAAAAGGCAATGACTGTCCTGTTATACGGGTTAAGGTCTTCAAAAAAGCGCTGAACGGCGAATTTGTCCCCGGTCATTATGAGGATTTCCAGATAAGCAACATCAGCGAACTTGCATCGCAGGTTGAGCGGTATATTCAGGCTGCGGTCGGAAAAAATATCAGGGAATACGGGTTAGATGTCTGACAATACTCTGAATATTACCAAAAAGGACGGACAATTTTTGTTCAGCGTCAAAGCCGCCCCCGGCAGCAATAAAACGGAAATTACCGGAATTTACAATGGTATGCTGAAGGTCAGGCTTTGCGCCGCCCCGGAAAAAGGCAAGGCCAATCAGGCGCTTATCGAACTGCTGGCGAAAAAGCTGAACGTGCCGAAAAGGGATATAGCGATTACGGCGGGTCTGACTTCGAAGGTGAAACAGGTATCGGTTAAAAACATAACGCAGAAAAAAATCGATGAGATTTTAAGCGATAATAAATGAAGAAGAAATTTACTTTTTTTATACTGGCCGCGATTTGTCTTGCCGCAGTGCCTCAAAGCACAGGCAGAACGGCATACTATCCCAATACAATCGAGGAAGTTTTAAAACTCGATGACGACAAAATCGATATCGCTACGAGCGTTCTGCTGGTGAGCAAAAGATGGGGAAACGGAATCAATATAGATTCTTATTTGAACAGGATTGACGAAATGGCCGAAGACGTCCGCAGAACAGTCGGCCCTTCGGCGAGCAATCGCAAAACAGTCGAGGCCATCAACTCGCTTTTATTTAAGAAAATCGGCTTCAAGCCTGTCGATAACGCCGACAACCCGGACGACCTTTTTCTCAATACCGTTATCGACAACAAAAGAGGATATTGCCTGAGTTTGTCGATTCTATATCTTTCCATAGGCGAAAGGCTCGATTTACCGCTATATGGCGTAGTTGTTCCGGGGCATTTCTTTGTCCGCTGCGATGACAAAAAAAACGCGTTCAATATCGAAACCACTCAACAGGGCGTAAGCCCGCCCGACAAGCATTATATAAAAGAATTTAAAATACCCGACCGCACGGACGGCATTTATCTTCGCAACCTGACGAAAAAAGAGACTATCGGCTGTCTTTTTAATAACCTGGCCAATATTTATTACAACAGCGACCAGCTCGAAATCGCTTTTTATTATCAGCGGCTGGCGGTTGCACTTGCTCCTATGCTGGCCGAGGCGAGGACGAATCTCGGCAATATTTATCTGAAGAAAAATATGACTGATTTGGCTATCGAACAGTACGAAAGAGCCCTGAAGATAAATCCGGCGGACGCTAAAACAAATCACAATCTTGCCAACGCGTTCAGAAAAAAAGGCCTCACCGATGCCGCAATCAGGCATTACAACATTGCGCTCGGCTTCGACCCGAATTATATCGAAATTTATAAAGGTCTTGCGCAGGCGTACCATTCGAAAGGGCTCGATGCGAAAGCCATATCGGTATTAAGAACCGCAACCGATGTTAATTCTCGCGACTCGGAAATCTATATTGCTCTTGCCGGAATCTATCACGACCTCAAACAGCTTGATTCGGCCATTTTTAATTACAGCCGTGCGCTCACTCTGAAAAACGACTCTGTCGAAGCGGCTTGTGGTCTGGGCTATGCCTATTTTCAGAAAGAGCGGCATTACGACGCTATCGAGAATTTTCGAACGGCGATTTTTTACAATCCGCTTCACGCAAGGTCGCATTTGGGGCTCGGCCTTGTTTATAACAAGCTCGGCTGGCAGGATGACGAAATTCAGGCCTATCATAACGCCATAAAATCCGACCCTGAGATGACCGCCGCTTATCAAAATCTCGCCGGCGCTTATATGGCCAGACAGGATTATGCTCTGGCCGTAGAAAACTACAAAACCGCCATAAAACTGAACTCGCAGGACGCCGATATTTATTTCAATATGGGCGTTGCATATTCGGAACTGAAGCAATATGATGATGCCAAGCAGAGCTATTTGAAAACCATAGAATTGCGATGGAACTCCCCTGCCGCGCACAACAATCTGGCAATCGCGATGTATATGCTCGGCCGCTATCAGCAGGCTCTCAACCACGCCGCGATTGCACAGCAGCAGGGTTTCGAAGTTTCGCAGGACCTTTTAAATCGCTTAAATAAAATTGTGAAGGAAAACAAATAATAATATTTATATGGAGGGGACCAAAATGGCTGAAAAAACAAAAAAAAGTAACGCGTCAAATATTGTATTCACTGTAATCATCATTGTTTTCCTCGCAGTAGTTATCGGTCTGGTTTCTATCGACGGCATTCTCAAGTCAGCGATTCAGACAGCAATCAAAAAACAGCTCAATGTGGACGCATCTGCGGCAAAAGTAAACCTGAATATAATTTCAGGCACTGTCCGGATTTCCGACCTGAAAATCGGCAACCCGCCCGGCTATCAGTTCGAGCGAATTCTCGAAATAAAATCGATTATGGTAAAAACCAGTTTAGGCTCGCTGCTGAGCGACCTGATTGAAATTGAACAGATTACAATTGATGGTATCGCGGTAACGCTCGAACAGAAAGGTTCATCGAGCAATCTTAATGATATTCTAAAATCAATGCCCGAAAAACCCAAGACTGAACCGGCAAAAGCCAAAAAAGACGGCAAAAGCGTCCATATTTCATCGGTTGATATAAACGATATCAGTGTAACCGCTAAACTTCTGCCTATACCGGGCAAGAGTGATGCTGTTACATTAAAAATCGCGTCATTGCACTTGTCGAATATAGGCGGAGAAAAATCGAGCCTTTCCGACAATGTCAAAAAGATATTCACCGAAATAGCAAACGCGATTGCAACTGAGGGCAAAAACATCCTGCCCTCCGATATGGTCGGCCCCATTCAGGAAAATGTCGCCAAATTGCTCGAATCCGTCGGTGAAGCAGGCAAACAGCTCACCAAAGAAGCCGAAAAAGGAGTTAAGGACGCTGCCAAGGCACTTAAAGGATTGTTTGAAAAGAAAGAATAAATCTCGCTGCGTACCGGATTGGATAATATACCGTCGATAAAAGGCAAAAAGGTATTCATCGCAACCAGCGGCGGAGTTGACAGTTCAACTGCTGCCGCTCTGCTTGTCGGGGCGGGATGCGACTGCACGGCCGTTTTTATGATAGTCCACGACCACGCTGAGCGGCACTGCGATGACGCCCGCAATATCGCCAAACACCTCGGCATAAAATTCGAGGCTCTCGATTTAAGAGAAGATTTTAAAACAGTCCTGAATTATTTCTGCAGTGAATATAAGCAGGCCCGAACTCCGAACCCCTGCGTATTCTGCAACCGTAATATCAAATTCGGTAGATTTTTCGATTACGCCAAAAGCAAAGGCGCCGATTTTTTCGCCACCGGCCATTATATCGCCGTCCGCAGAGAAGATACCGGCCCTGCCCTCTATGCCGCACCGAATACCGAAAAAGACCAATCCTATGCCCTTGCGATGATTAAACGCGATATCCTGCCATTTCTGCTTTTTCCGCTCGGCGATTTCGACAAAAGCCATACCCGCCGGATAGCGAAAAAACTCGGCCTGTCGGTCAGCGATAAAGCCGATTCGCAGGAAATATGCTTCATTCCCGACAACGACTACGCCGGCAAACTCGAAGAGCTTTGCCCCGACATTTCCAGCGCCGGCAACATCATCGACAGCGGCGGCAAAATCCTCGGCACGCATAACGGCATTCATAATTTCACCATCGGCCAGCGAAGAGGCGTAAGAGTCGCTATGGGCGTTCCCTGGTATGTAACCAAGCTCGACAGCATTACAAATACCGTAACTCTTGGCCCGCTTGAAGAGCTTATTCATAAATCGCTGACAGCTTCGAATCAGAATTGGCTCATCGAAACTCCGCTCCAGCCCTTTGCCGCGAAGGTCAAAATAAGATATAATCACAGGCCGGTAAGCGCAACGGTTTATCCGAAGCCCGATGCGGTCAAGGTCGTATTCGATAAACCGTTGAAGGCGATAACGCCGGGTCAGACCGCGGTTTTTTATCTCGAATCGTCCGCAGGCCTCAAAATGGCAGGCGGCGCATGGATTGACGAGGCCACAGATTGATGGACAAAGAAAAAGATATATTGAATATGCTCTCTTCCGCTGAGGCAAACGCCGGCAGGCTCTCGAACCGCGCCCTGATAATTCAGCCCGGCGCCGTCGGCGATTGCGTACTGATGCTGCCGCTTGCCGAATTCATTAAAAAGGCCTTCAAAATCGGCACTATAACTATGCTCGGCAGAAGTAATTATATGGAATACTTTCCCGCCCGAAGCTGTATCGACAGCATAAAAGACCTCGATTCTATCGACCTGCACAGACTTTTCGTCAGCCATAAAGATTTCGAGCTTGCCGATGGAGATTCTCTTATAACCGATTTTGCAGGCTATCGACACATTTTCTCATTTCTCGGCCAACCCGGCGACGACTTCGAGCAAAATCTGATTTTCACCGCCAACTGCAGCAATTCTGTCGAAGTTACTACCCTTACTCTAAAGCCCCCCGCCGATTGCAAAAAACACATAATAAAATTCTACTTCGATTCGATTGCCCATTCCTGCCCCGATTATAAATACCGCAAGCCGTCAGCAAAATATCAGACTAAAAAATATCTCAAAGCTCTTAAGTCCGACATCTCACAGGGCTGGGAAATTCTTAATGTGTTTGATATCGAGAAAAATCAAAAACCGGCAATTATCCACCCCGGCAGCGGCGGAGTTAAAAAGTGCTGGCATATAGATAATTTCTATTCGCTGGCAGAGGAACTGCTCGAAGCGGGCGAGAGCGTGGTTTTTCTGCTCGGCCCTGCCGAACAGGAGCGTTTCAGCAAAAAAATTATCGATAGATTATCCGCCTTGGCTCCGGTAATAATTGAAAATTCGCTCACCCACACTTTCCGGCTACTCTGCTGCGGCGGCTGTTTCATCGGCAATGACAGCGGAATCGCCCATATAGCCGCCTCGGCAGGCATCGCCTCGGTCGTGTGTTTCGGACAGACAAATCCCAATATCTATTGCCCCATAGGCCCGAAGGTAAAGACCTTTAAATTCGACGAATCCGACTTTTCAAAACCCTCGTCCGAAGCAGTAAGCAAGGTAAGCAAGGCCGCTCTTAAATTCTTAAGTTCTTGACCCGCAATTATTAGACATTATAATAGTTTTCGATGAAATCAGGATAACCATGCAATCTTTATTATGGTTGCGATATTCGGTTGAGGTTTCGAGGCTCGAATCGGTTACGTAAGACGTAAAACGAAAGACGAAACGAGCGTCGCAACCGCCGGACGAAAGACGACGTTAAAATGCCAACAAAAACATTAGAGCAGCTTGCCCAGTTCGTAAACGGCAAAGTCAAAGGCGATGCGGAGATAAAAATTTCTTCCGTAGCGACCCTTGAAAATGCCGGCCCTGCGGACATAAGCTTTCTGGCAAATCCCAAATACGCAAAGGCCCTTGCGGTCACAAAAGCCGGTGCGGTAATCATCGGCAAAGATATCGATTGTCCCGCCTCGCTGCTTATCGCCGAAGACCCCTATTACGCATTTATGCAAATCGTGGTTTTGCTCTACGGCCACAGAAAACATAAAAATACCGGCGTCTCGAAAAAGGCTTCCATCTCCGAAACAGCTAAAATCGGTGACGGCTGCCAGATTTACGATTTCGCCGCTGTCAGCGACAACGCAATCATCGGCAAAAATACCGTTATCTACCCGAATGTGTTCATAGGCCCCGATGTAAAAATCGGCGACAACTGCATTTTATATCCCAATGTAACAATTTACGACGGCTGCGTGCTCGGCGATAACGTAATAATAAATTCCAATACGACAATCGGCAAAGACGGCTACGGCTACGCTACGCACAAAGGCAAACATCACAAAATCCCGCAAATCGGAAAAGTCGTAATCGAAGACGATGTCGAAATCGGCTGCAACTGCGGTATCCAAAGAGGAACTCTCGAAGATACGGTTATCGGCCAGGGCTGTAAATTCGGCGACCTTATCAGTATCGGCCACGGCGCAAAAATCGGGGCGCACTGTTTGTTTGTCGGCCAAATCGGTGTCGCAGGCTCTACTGCTATCGGCCATCACTGCGTCATCGCAGGTCAGGTCGGCATTGTCGGACACATAAAAATCGGCAACTGCGTTAAGATTGCCGCTCAAGCAGGCGTAATAAATGATATTCCGGACGGCCAGGCCGTCGCCGGCACGCCCGCAATCAGTGCGTTAAACGCCAAACGCGCGTATAGCATAATAGAAGACCTGCCGAAAATTAAAAAGACACTCGGCCGTCTCGAAAAATCCTCTAATAATGAGTAGCCCGGTCATTCTGAACGGAGCGAAGCGCAGTGAAGTTTACCCGCCCTTGGCGGGAATCTCGTTTTAAATAAAAATGAGTAACGATAAAATAATAGGTTTGCTCGCAGGCGGCGGAATGCTGCCGTTTCTGGTCGCTCGCGGCGCAAAACAGGCGGGCTGTAAAGTTATCTGTATCGGGCTCGGAGACAATCCAGAGCCGAGCCTCGCAGATGAGGTCGATTATTACGTTCAGGTCCCGCTCGCCAGACCGGGCGTATGGATTAAAAAGTTAAAAAAGCAGGGTGTAACCGATGCCGTTATGGTCGGCAAGGTTCATAAGGAAAAACTTTTTACGCCCAGGCGTATATTGAAGTATCTGCCGGACTGGCGGGCTTTGAGAATTTATTATTGGCGGCTCAGAAAACAAAACAAGGTTGACCAGACCATTTTGCAGGCAATCGCCGATGAGCTTGCCTGCGGAGGTATTATTTTGCAGGACTCGACAAAGTATTGCAGCGAGCATCTCGCCGATAAGGGCGTTTTGACAGCCGTTCAGCCTGACCCCGGCATTAGAGACGATATCGAATTCGGCTGGAACATCGTCAGGAAAATCGCCGAGCTCGGCATTGGACAGGCGATTACCGTCAAGGAAAAGACCGTAATATCCGTCGAAGCCGTCGAAGGCACTACTAAAATGATTATCCGTACCGGCCAGACCTGCAAAAGAGGCCGATGGACGCTGCTCAAGGCCGCAAGGCCGCAGCAGGACGAGCGTTTCGATGTCCCCTGTGTCGGCCCGGATACGATAAAAGAAATAGCGGATAACGGCGGAGTCTGTCTCGTCGTCGAGGCGAAAAAAACGCTCATTCTCGACAAGCCAAAAACCATAGCCCTCGCCGACAAACTCGGCATCGCCGTTCTTGGTTATTAAAAGAGGTTGTATGACTTACCGAACAGTCAATTTGTCCGGCTGGAAGATAAAACTTTCCGACGATTTCCCATCCGGTTTCGAATCCGTTATCGCTTCGACTGTAAATCTGCCTAACGGCCAAAGAGCGGCGTTCGAGCGGTTGACTTCTTCCCGCTTTGCCCGCGTTTTAAAATGTAATGTCTTATTTAAGGCCAAAGTTTACAGCCTGATTATCAAGCATTATTTCAATCGCGATATTTTCGATATTTTCAAGGCTTTCATTTTTTCTTCCCGCGCCGAAAAGGCCTTCAATGCCGGCCAAATGATGACTGAAAACGGTTTTCTCGTGCCCCCTGCCGTCGCCTGCGGCAGAAAACTTCTTATCACATTGGAAGTAAAAAACAGCACGCCTTTATATCAACTGCTCGGCACCCTTCCTGCGGCGGAAAAACAAAAAATGCTCGAACAATTCGGCCAAACCGTCGGCAAAATGCACGTTCAGGGAATCTTTCACGGCGATCTAAGACTCGGAAATATTCTTGTTAAATCTTCTCATTGTCATTCCGAGCGGAGCGCAGCGGAGTCGAGGAATCCGCCGTCAGGCGTTCTGAGCGAAGCCGAAGAATCTAAAGATGAAAATTTCGATTTTTATTTCCTTGATAATGAAAGAAGCAGAAAATTCAATCGGCTGCCGATGAGATTAAGAGTAAAAAATCTTGTCCAGCTCAATATGCACAGAGGCGATGTCGATGAAAACGATAGGAAGACCTTTTTCGATGCGTATATTTCTCAGCAGCAAAGCCGGATTGATGGAAACATACTTGCCGAAAAGGTAATCTCAAAAACCGCAAAAAGACTTGCTAAAAAAAACACGAATACCTATGGCACAAGTGAACACGAATAAATACAAATTTTTATTGTCAAACGGTTGCGGTAACGCGGCTCGTATCGGTTGTGGCAATCGTAAATCGTTGCCCAGTACGCAACCAAAATACGATGAACGAAACGAGCATCGCAACCGTAACCGAACTGCGAAAGACAAGTTATCTCTGTGAACTCTGTGTTCTCTGTGGCTAATTATAAAAATAAAACTCTGTGGCCATTAGAATTGCTTCAGGAAGCGGATGTCGTTTTCGAAAAACAGTCTTATATCGGTAATGCCGTATTTTCTCATTGCCAGCCGTTCGATTCCGAATCCGAACGCCCAGCCGGTATATTTTTCGCTGTCTATATTGACCGCGTTTAGGACATTGGGGTCAACCATACCGCAGCCGCCTACCTCGAGCCATTTTTCTTCTCCCTTATCGGCGACGAACAGCAGGTCAACTTCCGCGCTTGGCTCGGTAAACGGAAAAAAGCTCGGCCGAAGTCTCCATTTCACGTCTTTTCCGAAAAAGACGTGAATGAATTGTGCAATGGTGCTTTTCATATCGACCATTGAAATGCCCTCATCGACAACCAGCGCTTCGAGCTGATGAAACATAAACATATGCGTCGCATCGACGGTATCAGGCCGGTAAACTCTGCCCGGCGCGACCACTCGTATCGGCGGCTTCTGTTTTTCCATAGTGCGGATTTGTATCGTCGAGGTCTGGCTTCGCAGGAGCCTGTTGGCGTCTATGCAGAAATTATCTGATGGGTCTCTGGCGGGATGTCCTTCGGGAATATTGAGTGCGACGAAATTGTGCCAATCGTCTTCGACTTCCGGCCCGTACGCTATGGCGAATCCCATTCTGCCGAATATTTCGAGCAGCTCGTTTACGGTTTGCGTTATTATATGCGCTTTGCCCTGCTCGAAATCGACCCCCGGCAGAGTAACATCGACGAGCGGCCCTTTTTGAACTGACTTTCCCTCGAATGAACTTTTAAGCTCCTCGAACGCTTCGGTAACTTCCTGTTTGATTTTGTTTGCCAGTGCGCCGGCTTCTTTTCGCTGTTCCTGTGTAGCCTGTCCGATTTGGCTCAGCATTTGGGTTATTGCACCTTTTCGCGACAGGAAGCGGATGCGGAATTCTTCGAGCTCGGCGGGATTGGTTACCTTTTTGAGCGCATCGAGAGCGTCTTTACCGGTTTGTTTGAACTTCTCAAGCACCTGTGGTTCGTGCCTTTTCAACTATGGCATCGAAAGCTGCCGGGTCTGAAATGGCAATTTCACTTAGCATTTTCCTGTTAAGGCCGATGGAAGCCTTTTTACAGCCGTTGATAAATTCGCCGTATCGTATCTTGCGCATCTTGCACGCTGCGTTCAATCGTATAATCCATAGACTTCTGAATCGTCTTTTCTTTTGTTTCCGGCCGACTCTCGCGAAAACTTCCGACCTTACCGCGCGTTCCTTGGCGAGTCTGTAAGTCCTGCCCGGACCACCCCGATGGCCTTTAACTCTTTTGAGAACTCTTTTTCTCGCTTTGCGGGTCGCTGAACCTTTTCGTACTTGTGGCATATGTCAGCCTTCCTTTAACTTTTATTTAGCATTTCTTTCATTACATTCGCATATACGTCTGCAATGATTATGGGTTTTCTCAGGTTACGGCGTCTTTTGGCCGATTTACTGCTCATCAGATGGCCTGTAAAGCTCTTATGAGCCTTTACTTTGCCGCTCGCCGTTACTTTTACGCGTTTCTTTAACCCCTTATGGGTCTTTTTCTTAGGCATATTTCTGAACCTCAAAACTCTTGTTTATAAAAATAAAGACCAGTACAATAGCAACCTTTTACATCAAGGTCAACTATTTAGTTTCGTTTTCTTTTGTTTTGTCCGCCGATTAAGGCTGCTTCGGCAGCATTAGTACGGTCATTCTTCTGCCCTGCATCACCGGCTGATGCTCAACCTTGGCGATATCTTCGAGCTGTTCGATAACCCTGTCCAACAGTGCCTGCCCGAGCTCCCTGTGCATCATTTCGCGTCCTCGGAACAGCATTGTAAACTGGACGCGATGGCCCTTCTTAAAAAATTCGCGGGCGTGGTTAAGTTTCGTCTCGCAATCGTGCGGGTCTATTTTCGGCCGCAGCCGAATTTCCTTCAAAGTAACCGTATGCTGCTTTTTCAGATTTTGTTTTTCTTTTCTTTTCAGCTCGTACAGGTATTTGCCGAAATCCATTATTCGGCAAACAGATGGATTACCTTCCGGAGCGATTTCCACCAAATCCAAATCGGCTTCCTGCGCCTGCGTCATCGCCTCATTGATACTCACAACTCCGATTTGACTGTTGTCGGCCCCTATCAAACGAACCGGATTTGCATTAATATTCCCGTTGATTCTCAGTTTTACCTTTCCGATAATTTTTCCCTTTCAATCATTTTGTCATTCCCGCGAAAGCGGGAATCCAGTTTTGCAGGATGGGCTTCAGCCTACCCTGTGATTTATAAATTTAAATCCTGTGTTTTGGACACAATTTTTTCTTTCGCCGCGGCGATAAATCGCCCTGTTTCAAGGCTCGTGCTCTCATTAGTTCCTCGAATTCTGACATTTACGCTTTGGGTTTCCGCTTCTTTCGGCCCTACAACGAGCATATAAGGCAGTCTGTCGTTGTGCGCCCTGATGATTTTGGCGCCGACCTTCTCGTTCGACATATCCACTTCGCATCTGAACCCCTCAGCCTTGAGCCTCTGGTACAGTTTCTGCGCGTACTCGTTTGTCTTTTCGCTGATGGTCAATACCCTCATCTGCTCCGGCGCAAGCCACAGCGGGAAATTCCCGCCGTAATGCTCAATCAGGATTCCGATGAATCTCTCGAACGACCCTAATATCGCCCTGTGAATCATAACAGGCGTCTTTTCGGTATTATCCTTATCGGTATAAACCAGTTTGAATCTTTGCGGCATCGAAAAATCAAGCTGTATCGTCCCGAGCTGCCATGTCCGCTTGAGACAGTCGGAAATATGAAAATCAATCTTCGGCCCGTAAAACGCCCCGTCGCCTTCATTAATCTGGAAATCTATTTTCTTGCTTTCGAGCGCGTTTTTCAGTGCCGTCGTCGAAACTTCCCATATTTCGTCCGAGCCTATATGCTTTTCCGGCTTGGTCGAAAGCTCGATATGTATATCGTTAAACCCGAAGGCCGAATAAATCTCGAAAACAAGATTTATCACATTTACGATTTCGCTTTCGATTTGTTCCGGCACGCAGAAAATATGCGCATCGTCCTGCGTAAATTGTCTTACTCTTACAAGCCCGTGCATTACGCCGCTCGCTTCGTGGCGATGGACAAGCCCCAGCTCGGCCACACGCATAGGAAATTCCCTGTACGAATGCTGCCTGTTTTTATAAACCAGACACCCGCCCGGACAGTTCATCGGCTTTATCGCGTATTCGACCTCATCAACGGTCGTAAAATACATATTCTCTTTGTAATTTTCCCAATGCCCGCTTAGCTTCCAGAGTTCCTGATTGAGTACAATCGGCGTTTTAATTTCCTGATAATCGTATTTTTTATGAACGCTCCGCCAGAAATCCGTTACCTGATTCCAGATAACCATTCCCCTTGGATGGAAAAACGCGAACCCCGGCCCTTCATCGTGGAAGCTGAACAAATCGAGCTGCTTGCCGATTACTCGGTGGTCGCGCTTCTTGGCCTCTTCGAGCATTTGCAGGTATTCTTCCAGTTCTTTTTTGTTCCGCCAAGCCGTGCCGTAAATCCGCTGAAGCATTTTCTGCGTCGGGTCTCCGTGCCAGTACGCCCCCGCCACCGACATAACCTTAAAAGCGCCGATTCTGTCTGTGCTCGGTACGTGAGGCCCCCGGCACAAATCCTCGAACCCCTGCCCGTGCGAATAAAAACTGAGCGTATCGCCCGCTGCGCGATTGATATTGTCGATTTTATACTTATTGCCCGCGACGTGTTTTATCGCTTCTTCTCTGCTCAATTCTCTTCTGACAAACGGCAGTTTTTTCTCGGCTATTTCAGCCATCTTCTTTTCTATTTTTCCGAAATCTTCAGGCCTTATCGCCTCGTCGAGGTCAATGTCGTAATAGAATCCGTCTTCGACGGTCGGGCCGTAAACAAGCTGTGCCTTCGGCCAGATTGTGCAAATCGCCTCCGCCATAACGTGGGCGCAGCTATGACGGATTATCTCAAGACCTTCCGGACTGTTCGCTGTGATAATCGCAAGGGATATGTCTGTTTTTATAGGGGTGTTCAAATCGACGGCTTGTCCGTTTATTTTGCCCGCCACCGCGTCGCGTGCGAGCTTGGCTCCTATTTTTTCCGCCGCCTGACCCACCGTCAGGCCGTCTTGAAGCTCCAATACTTTGCCGTCAGGCAATGTTACTTTCACCATTGATTATGTTCCGGCCTTAAACCTCAAAATTAGTCGATATTTCATTTATAATACGAATTACCAATATATAACATCGCCCAAAATTGTCAACTAATTACAACCAAAAGATTAGTTAAAAAAAACCCGACGGTTCGGCATTGCTTCATAAACAAGAAAATTTTGTCCAGATTATATAAAGGCTTGCAAATATATAGTGTTAGTGTTATAATAAATTTAATAATGCTCCATTACTGCAGCCTGAAAGGAGCATATATGGACGTTGCGTTAATACTGGTAAAAAAAGACGGTACGAAGAAGGTATTTCCGGTCCGCAGCAAGGCCGTAGTCCTCGGCCGGCGGGATGATTGCGATTTGTGTATCCCTCTGCACGTTGTTTCCCGAAAGCATTGTCAGCTCAGTCAGGAACTCGATTCTCTTAAAATCCGCGACCTAAAATCGAGCAACGGCACTTATCTTAACGGCTCTAAAGTTATGGGCGAAGCCGAAGTCAATGCCGGCGACCGAATCCAGATAGGCCCTCTGACTTTTACGCTTCAGATTGACGGTGAGCCTGCGGAAATATCTGCCGCCGACACTGCCTTGTTTACGCCCCCGCCTGATATTTCAAATGCGAATCAGGACGAATTGGACGATAGCGGTACTTTTATAGGATAATAAGACAAATCCCTCTTTTTTATCCCCATAGCCACTCTATAAACATAAAACTTAATGGGCGGTATAGGACTTGAACCTACGGCCTCCTGCGTGTCGAGCAGGCGCTCTAGCCAGCTGAGCTAACCGCCCCGCTTATATAGATTATCGCATTTTGCGAAAAATTATCAAGACTTTTCTAACTTCGCAGTACTTTCAGGATTTGAGCGTATTTCCGACTGATATACTTTTCAGGCGTCCAGACCGCCAATTGCAGACTTTTTCGGCACGGACAATCTTTATCGCAAAGCGTTTGTTTCGTTCGCAAAACGGCCTCAATCAGCTTTATCGCGTTCTCCGTCGCGCTGTTCAGGTTTCCGATGATTTCAGCAAGCAGCGTTTGAGCATCCGTTTTATTATCTTTCATCTGCCAGCTGTCATAATCGCTGATGAGGGCTACCAATGCAAAGCACATCTGGGCCTCTCTTGCGAGTTTCGCTTCCGGCATAGCAGTCATTCCGATAAGCTGGCCGCCCCATTTTCTGTGTATCAGGGATTCGCCCCGCGTCGAAAACTGAGGCCCGTCCATACAAACATAAAGAGCCTTGCTGTGCACTTTGGTTTTTACTTTATCGGCGACTTTTAACAGCGCCTTTCTCAATCTGCCGCAGTAAGGATGTGCCATTTCGCAATGAACCGCCGCGATACCGTCGAAAAAGGTATTTGTCCTTTTAAAAGTTTTATCTATCACCTGGTCAACTATTACGATGTCTTTCGGCTTTATTTTTTGAGTCAGCGAACCTACCGCTCCGCTTGCGATGATTGTTTTAACGCCTAATTTTTTCAGCGCGTAAATATTCGCCGCGTAAGGTACGACCGAAGGACTGTGTCTGTGTCCTGTGCCGTGCCGGTTTATGAACGCTGCTTTCCTGCCTGCGAAAGTGCCTGTCAGAATATTATCGCTTGGCTGGCCGAAAGGCGTGTTAATCTTTACCCGCCGGACTTTGCCGAGTCTTTTTTCTAATTCATCTCCGAGTCCTGAACCCCCTATCAAACCTATAATTTCCGACATTGCTGCTCCCTTTAAAATTTTCCGTCATTTTATACATAAACATCCTGCAAAACAAGTTTTTAGTATAAATCTGATGCTGCATCCATTAATGCTTTAAAAATTTGACGGTCGGTAGGAGTTGAAATTGCGCAATTTTGAATTTTCCAACGAACTGTGCGACAATATTTTCAATTCTATTAGCATCAGTTTCGTGAAAGACGGCATAAAGATTGTACGGCCAATCGGGAGACGTTTTCCTCTCAATACAGTGGCTAACCTGAGGCAAAGAACATAGAAACCCTGCGGCAGATTCATCAGCCCTGCAGCAAAATAAGGCGTTGTAATTGTCAGGGGGCGAATGCCGTTTAATTGCAGATGAATCCAATTTATAGCGTTTCGTTGAGGGGAAAGAAAAGAAATCAACGTTGAATCTTTTGGAAAGGTCTTTGAGAATTTCAGACACAGATTTACACGGATTTACACTGGATAAACTACGAGATTCCTCACTTCGCTGCGCTTCGTTCGGAATGACAGAGGGCGACGATGGCGACTTTAATGTGAACCAGAGATTGTAATAATGGTCTCGCAGATAATTGTGAGAGACGCCGGGGAGCGAATTTACGGCATCGGCAACGGCGGAAATCTTATCCTCTTCAATGTGAGCGGCGATGAGAGTGCTGTTTACTCTCCTGTCGCTTTTGCTCCAGGCTCTGTGGCTATAATTGCATAACGGGTCAGAGGCGAGATAATCGCCACTATTAGCAAAAGCCCTTGCGCGGCATCCGCCGCAGATTTGCACGAAATCACAATTTTTACACTTACCCGTGAAGTCCTTTTTGCGGATTGAGTTTAAAAAATCGGAATTTTCCCAAATCGAGGCGAAAGAGCCTGTCTGTAAAATATTTCCGGCGGAAATCGGGAGAAAGCCGCAGGTCTGGATATCGCCTGTATGGCTGATGAAGGCAAAGTCAGAGGCGGCCAAACAGCCGAACGCCTTTTTGTTGGAGTCGGGAAAAAGCGATTTAAAAACCGGAGCAAAACGCGGGGCGCAGGTAAAACGTACTTCTATAGGACTTTCATTTTTTAATTTCGCGACAGTTTTTAAGGTTTTTTCATATTCTTTCGGCAATAAGGAGATTGCGTCGAGTTCTTTGCCCCTGCCTGCGGGGACGAGCATAAATGGATTAAAGCAATATGCGCCGAGGGTTTCGGCGAGTTTGCCAAGTTCGGTGAGTTTTTCAAAATTAAGTTTCGTAACTGTCGTATTGATTTGAAATCTGAGGCCCGCGGATTTTGCGATGTTTATCGCGGCAATGGCTTTCTCAAAAGCGCCGTCTGTTCGGCGAAAATTGTCGTGGGAGGCGGCATTATCAGAATCGAGCGAAAACGATAAAGTTATAACGCCTGATTTTTTTAGTCTTTGGGCGGTTTGGGAGTCGAAATTGTAGCCGCAGGTTGCGAGCGAGACGGCAAGGCCGAGGGAGTGAGCATAATCAATCAAATCAAAGATGTCGGGACGCTCGAATGGTTCGCCGCCGGTGAAAATCAGGACACATCTATTATAATCAGCAAGGGATTTTATGATTTTTTCGCATTGGGCGGTTGTGAGGTCGTCTTCGAGGCAGGCGGATGCGGAAGCGCGGCAATGGATGCAGTTCATTTTACATCTCTGCGTAACTTCAAAGGCGACTATACGAGGTTTTTTTATATCAGCCACAGAGTTCATATTTTTTTAGCCACAGAGGACATAGAGAAAATATTTTTTAATTTTAAATCCATTTGGCGAGGTCTTTCGCAAAATAGGTAATGATGATATCTGCGCCGGCGCGTTTGATTGCAGTGATGGATTCAATTGCGGCGGATTTTCTGTCGAGTATGCCCTGCTGCGCGGCAGAGTTTAACATCATATATTCTCCGCTGACCTGATATGCGGCGATGGGGACGTCGAAGCGACGGGAAGCCTGATGGATTATGTCGAGATAAGGCAAGGCGGGCTTGACTATAACGATGTCGGCGCCTTCGGCAATATCCAATTCAATTTCTCTCATCGCTTGTTTAGCAGAGGCGGCGATGTCCATTTGATAAGTTTTTCTGTCGTCAAAAGCGGGGGCGGAATCTGCGGCATCGCGGAACGGGCCGTAAAACGATGAGGCGTATTTGGCCGCGTATGACATTATTGCGGTGTTGATAAAGCCGTTTTCGTCGAGGGATTTTCTTATTACGGCGACGCGGCCGTCCATCATATCGGAAGGTGCAACCATATCGGCGCCGGCTTTGGCGTGAGAGACAGCGATTTTTGCCAAAATTTCGCAAGTAGTATCATTATCAATCTTATTATTCTTCAAAATGCCGCAATGGCCAGGTGTTGTATAGGCGCAGAGGCAAACATCGGTGATGACAAGAAGGTCGGGGATGGCTTTTTTGATTGTTTTAATCGCCTGCTGGACAGTGCCGGTGTCGCTGTGGGATTGCGAGCCTGTTTCGTCTTTGGTTTCAGGCAGGCCGAAGAGCAGAACGGCTGGAATGCCAAGGTCGAAAACTTCTTTCGCCTCGTCGGCAATTAAATCGGGTGAAAAGTGGAAACAATCAAACATAGACTCAATCGGTTTTTTGATATTTTTGCCGGGGCAGACAAACAACGGCTCGACAAGATTATCGACAGATACACCGACACCGCTGACGAGGCGGCGCATCGAGGCTGTGGTTCTAAGCCTTCGCATCCGCATACGTACTGTAGGTCTATCGTTCATATAAAGCATTATATTTATAAACAGCGTCCATTTAAAGTGCCAAATTCAATCACCCCGTTCGCCTATAAATATCCCATGGTTCTTTTCGAGGGTTTAGCCATTGAATCCCACCGATATGATGTTTCTTTCATAGAGAGCATTTCTACCAAACCAATTTGCCGGTAGCGCGGAAGAATGTAGAGCGATGCAAAAAGCAGGACTAACAGGATATTAAAGATATTTGTTCGTGAATTCGAGAATTTCCGGATATTTTGCTCCACTTCTCATCCCTGTTTCTCATCTGAATTTACCAAAAACTCGCAAGCGACCCTTGCCAAACTTACAGGCGGCGGTGGGATTCGAACCCACGAATAATGGTTTTGCAAACCATCGCCTTGGGCCGCTTGGCTACGCCGCCAACAAAATCGTCAAACGGTTTCGGTTGCGATGCTCGTGCCGTCTTACGCCTACCGCTAAACGTGACCGTGACGAGCCGCACAACCGACAAACGAAGCACGCTGCCAATTAATTGGGCCGGGTTGGAATCGAACCAACGAAGGCTTGCGCCAACGGGTTTACAGCCCGTCCCCTTTGGCCGCTCGGGCACCGACCCATCTATAAAATTCGTACTCCATTTATCGGTTGCGAAGCTCACTGCGGCTGTTGTCAACATTAAGCATAAAAGCACAACTACTGCAACCACAAAAGGTTATGCAAACGTTATTTGTCAGCCTTTTCTCAAACTATGCAGCATAAAAAAATTATACTAACAAAAAAGAAACAAATTGCAAGAACTTTAGTCGCAAAGGCGCAAAGAAATAAAAATGTGAGGAAATAGGGAAGTGGGAAATCAGGTTATCAGGAAACCAGGGTAATCGACGCGCAAATTGCGGATATAAGTGGAAATGATTTGAGATTTGAAACGAGATTGCTTCGCTGCGCTCGCAATGACGGACGGAATGAAGGGAATTATTGATAAATTCTGTATCTTCGATGGGGGCTGTTGGTACGGTGGATTTTGACGATTTTATAACAGATGACAGACGCGACGAGAGCAACGAGGCCGCCGATGATAAAACCGCCGAGCCATAGTTCGGGGCCGATGGTTTTTGACAGCATCCAAAACTGATGCCAATAATCCTTAGTAAAAAAACCTATAAGGATATTCGAGGGGGAAAAAAGCGAATTAAAAGCCTCTGTTATCTGTTCACTGCTCATTATTTTTTCCGGCACAAAGATATTCAATATATATCTGCCGAGAAGATAACTCGGATAGTAAATAATCGCAAAAGTAAAGACATTGGCAGCCCAAACACTCGTGAGAGCGACGAATTTATTGGCGCGTAAAATAACGGCCAAGGCGAGAGCGAGCAAGATGTGGCCGCCGAGCAGAGGCGTCCATGCGACAAATAAGCCGATGGCAAGGCCGAGGGCGATTTTGGCGGGAGAATCGTCGATATGTATAACTTTATATTCGAGGTATCTCAAAATCGGATGTTTTCTTTTTTTAGCCACTATGTTTTTCTAAATATTTACCCTAATTGTTTTGAAATTATTTCAAACACGTTTTCGACAGACACATTTTTTATATTGTGAGCGGGATTATCGCTTTCGACGTTCTGTCCCCTTTTGTCGGGTTCGACTGCGGCGGCAGAGTTCAGCCTGCCGTACGGGCCAACTCTCGACGGATTAGTAAAACCGAAAATAATGACTACGGGCACTCCGAGAGCGGCGGCAATATGAGCAGGGCCGGTGTCGCCGCTGACGATGATTTTAGCGCCGGCGAGCAAAGCGATGAGCTGACGGATATTGGTTTTGCCGGCAAGATTGGTTATGGACATATCGGTAAGTTCCTGAAGTTTTTCAGCGGTTCGATGTTCGGACTCGGTACCGACGGCGGCAATGCCGCAATGATATTTTTTACGAACCTTATCGGCGAGAGATGCGAAATTTTCGACAGGCCATTTTTTTGCTTCGACCGTAGCGGCCGGGACAAGTACGGCATAGTTATTACTGTTTATTTTATATTCGGAGAGGATTTTTCGTATTTCATCTACGGCCTGCGGAGTCGGTTTGAGTCCGAAATCCGCTTTGCCGCGTTGTGTGCCTGCCGAGCAAACCATATCGAGGAAGAAATCGACGAGATGAGGGGAAGTCTGCCTGATTTTTTTTGTGTAGAAAACAGAGGTGATTTCCTGAGTCGGCGTTATGCCGATTCTTTTTTTGCAGCCGCTGAAGAAAGCGAAGATTGCACTTCTGAATCTGCCCTGAAAGTCGAAAACGATGTCGTATTTTTCGTTTCTTAACTGTTTGATAAGCCTGACAAGTTCGGCGAAGGCGGCGGGTTTATACCACCATTTGCCGAGTTTGGTGCGAGCGAAGATAACCGTTTTGTGAACGGCTGGGTGATTTTCGAGAAGTGCTGAGTATTCTGGTCTGACGAACCAGTGGATTTCGGCGTCGGGAAAACTTTCGGCAAGGCGGCAGGCGGCGGGCATAGCAAGGACGATGTCGCCGAGCGCGCTTGGTTTTATTATAAGAATTTTTCCGATATGTTTATACGAATCCGATATTACCGTTGTGAGTCTGGCGGCAACGGTGGTGCGCTCGAGTTTGTGCCAAAGACGTTTCACATCTGGACCTGTGATTGTCATTTCATCGCAGTAAAACAAAAAGCCTCTGTATAAATCGGTGAAATTGACCGTTTTGAAACGCATTAAAGTCTCGGCCAGTTTGGCGAGCGTTCTGATACGGTTTTGTGAGCGGCGTTTGGGGTTCTGTTTTATGCCGTCAAGGTCGATGAGTTTTGCTTTGTAAGTGCTGGTGTCGTTATAAACGATGAAATTGCCCGCTTTTGCGTCTCTGTGCCAGAAATCGGCTTTGTGCAGCTTTGCGATCATGTGGGCGGTCTGCCGTATGACGGCCTTTCTTGCGGAAAAGTCTGTGAGAATTTTGGCGTCTTTTCCGAAGGCGACATTGTAAAGGTCGAGACTGCCGGGGATGTATTCAGTGATGTAAATATTTCCGCGCGTTTTGTGCCAAAGGGCCGCGACAGGTTCGGCGACTTCAATGCCCTTCTGTTTGAGCAGTACGGCGAGATAGAAATTTTTCAGGGATTTGGGTGCCCTGAATAAATTTGCAACGGCTTTCAATCCTGCCCCTGCGGCGGTTTTCTTGATAACAAAATCGTTTTCTCCGATTTTTTTCAAAGCAGTGATGCTACCGTTGTCCGATTTGAATATTTTGTCTGGATTTTGCGTTAATTTTTCCGGCTCGAAATTGAGGTTAGACCATTTTTCGACGGCGACGCCCTTCCAGCCGGCAGGCAGTTTCAAATCAACTAATATTATCGGTTTAAGAAAATTCATAAGGCGATATTTTAATCGAATATCGTTTATAATCAAACGGCTTTTTGTATGTATTTTTCCGCGGGATTTGATAGAATTAGGATATGACAGAAAAACAAAAATACGTTTACGACTGGCCGAGGCCGATGGTAACGGTCGATGCCGCTGTTTTCGATGTGAGCGGCGACAAAACAAGGATACTTCTCATAAAGCGAGGCAATGAGCCTTTTAAGGGGCAATGGGCGTTTCCAGGCGGATTTGTGGAGATGGACGAAGATCTCGAAGATGCGGCGGCGAGAGAACTTGCGGAAGAAACGGGGCTGACGGGAGTGAAACTTGAGCAATTATATACGTTCGGCAAATGCGGCAGAGACCCTCGCGGCAGGAATATCGCCGTAGTATTTATCGGCATAACGAAAAATACAAAAATCAAAAGCGGAGACGATGCGACAGAGGCACAATGGTTCGAGATTGATAATCTGCCTCAAATGGCGTTCGACCACGATAACGTCGCGGCGAAGGCGATTAGGTACTTAAAAAGAAATAAAGATGTAAAGAAATAAAGAAGTAAGGAATCGAGGAGATGCAATAAATGCAAAATAATTGGGAAACATACACAAAGGAATAATTCGATTTTTTCTTTCCTTACCTCTCTATTTCTATACTTCCTTACTTCCACAATCAGTGAATAATTCTTAAAGCCCGCGGGGGAAGCGAAGTGAGGACTTCGTGGCAAATCGTATCGGCCATCTCGGCCAATCTGTACACGCCGCACATACTTTCAGTGTCATTGTCGATAACAGTTACGAATCGGCCGACTTTGGCATCGGGGATATCGGTAACGTCAATTATGGTTTTGTCCATACTGACCCTGCCGATGACCTGAGCGAAAGTATTGCCGACTTTCATAAATGCGTTGTTCGAATACAGCCGCCAGTAATTGTCGGCATAGCCGAGCGGGACAATCGCACCGATTGTGTCCCGCCATGTGGTGAAGGTTCTGCCATAGCCGACGGTTTGACCTTGTTTATAACGGTTGAGCTGGACGATGGGCACCTCGAATTTCATCGCGGGCGTGAGCTTGATTTTGAGCATATCGGGATATTCCGCCCAGCCGAACAGCGCGATGCCGCAGCGTACCATATCGAAATGCGCATCGGGCATATTGAGCATCGCGGCGCTGTTTGCGGCGTGAATTATGACGTCTTTACAGGCGAGAAGCGACTGGCTGGAGAGAAATTTTTTGAAATTTTCGAGCTGCTGCTGCGCGTATGAGAGATTTTTTTCGGCGGCGGTTGAAAAATGGGTGTAAACGCCTGCCAATCGGATATTCGGAAATGAACGGATTTTTTTGAGCAGTTCGGCAGCTTTGTCGGCATCAACGCCGCATCGGCCCATACCGGTTTCGACCTTTATATGAACATTTAATACGTCGGGAGAATCTTTCAGGCAGTCCTGAATAAATTCCAGTGATTCAATGTCGAAAACAGGACAATGAAAGCTCTTTTCGGCGCATAACCTAACGGTTTGGCTGTCGGAGGCGGTGTGGAGCGGTTCGAGAATAAGAATTTTAATCTGTCCGGCGATGTCGGCGATGAAGGCGGCTTCGCAGGCGTTGGCGACGGCAAAAAAATCAACGCTGCCCTGCCGGAGAATATTTACAATTTCTCTTATGCCGTGTCCGTAACCGTTGGACTTGATGACGGCGCATAATTTCGTTTCGGGACGGCACAAATCTCTGACGGCTTTGAGGTTGCCCAGCAGAGCCTGCGAATAGATATGAACCTGCTGGTCGGGGCGGACGAACTGACTGCTTGTCTGAAATTGCATAGTTATTTGTCGCTTTTAATCTGTTTATAAAGAGCAAAAAGCTCTTTAAATGCCCGCAGAATTACGGTTAATTTCGCGCCGGTTTGCGTGCCGGCGGTTCGCGGATAATGATGAACGCCGAGCTGAAATATTTTATAGCCTTTGTTTTTGGCGCGTGCGAATATCTCGGTATTTATCAGAGCGCCGGTGCTTTTCATTTTAATATCATCGAATATCGCACGTTTGTAGAGTTTAAAGGCGCAATCCATATCCTTGATTTTCATTCCGAACAGGATATTTACAAATGTCGTCCAGCAAAAGGCGTTTAATTTTCTGATGAGGCTGTCCTGTCTTTTGATGCGGTAGCCCGTTACGATGTCGTATTGCGGCACATATTCAAATAAGAGCGGCAGTTCCTTGATGTCGAATTGGCCGTCGCCGTCGGTATAAAAAACATACTCTTTAGTTGCGGCCCTGAAACCGCTTTGCAGAGCCGAGCCGTAGCCGAGATTCGTCTGATGATGAACTGCCTTTATGTTTTTGTTCTGATAGGCAAGTTTGTCGGCAATTTGAGCGGTATCGTCCCTGCTGCCGTCGTTGACAATTATGATTTCAAAATCTATGCCGAGAGATTCGAGAACATCGACAGCAGAAGCGGCAACTCTTTCGATGTTGTCCTGCTCGTTATAACAGGGGAAGAAGACAGATAACGACTTAATTGTCTCTGTACTCATAAGACTCCGGTTCGCCGGTGTAAATAACGGCTACCATCTCGAATTTTGGTTAAGACGCCACTGCTCGGCAGTAAAACCGTTTACAATTTCCCGATACTTCTCGGCAATTTTCGGCTGATTACGATTTATCGATGCGAAGTAATCACTTATCAATGTTGCGGCTATAAGCCTGTTGCGATAACCATCCTGTTTCATATAAGTTTTCTTGTTATTGACAAAATCGTCGAGATACTGTCCGAAAACTTCAATTATCCGCTCTCTGAGCGGCGGTAAACGCTTCGCGACGCTTATAAGCTCGGAAAAAATGCCGTGCGAAGGAAATATCGCAAAAGCCTGTATTAAAAAATCGCAGCCCTGCGCGACCTGTTGGTCATTCTGTATATATAAGAGATTTCGTCCGACAGTGAACAGTCTTGAAAACTCGTCAGGATATTTTGTCTGGCCGTTAAACATACCGAGATAGAGGTTTTTGCCCTGCTCGGATTTTATACTTGCGTATATCCGCTGGTCTTCATCCATATAAATAACCCGCCAATTCGGATGAGTTTCCAGTCCTTTTACGACCTCCGAGTCGAATTGAGCCAATGGCATAAAAACGAACCATACATTATCCTCCTCGAACTGCTTATCGAGCCATTCGCCGATAGCCTGATAATCGGAAAGGGTATAATTTCTTCCGGCCAGCAGAGCCAGTTTTGCCGGCTCGCCGCCGGCAGCTATGTGCATCCATTTTTGATATGCACTGGTGTCATAAGCGGCCTGCGCCCTGCCGTCCATATAAAGCTGAAGAGGCGTCTTGCCCGTGTTCGGGTTGGGAATCTGGCCGTAAGCGATAAAACCGCCCTCAGTCCAATAATTAAAAACCGTTCCGCTTAAGTTGTTATCCCTCAAAAACTGGCAGGCCTTGAAAGGCTTGGCATACGAAGCGGTCATTCTCATAAAAACACTGGTTAGAGAACCGTTGTCCGGCCAAGGAGCAAGATAAATAGTCTTATACCAATAGCCCCACCAACCAGTCAGGAATAAGACAATCGCCAGTACGCCGGCGGCCAAACACTTTTGAAGTGTCATCGGAAAATCAGGCAAGGCCGCCCTGCCGGTTTTCTTAAGATTTATAATAGCGGCAAGCATCCTGATGCAGTTATCGAGAAACATCGCTAAAACCGGACAGGCGGCAACGCCCGCAACGGGAATAAACCTTCGCGAACCTACCGCCATATAAACAGTCATAGCCGCGATAACCAAAAGCGGCAAATCGAGGAGCGGCCAGGCATACAGTTCGCTGTCGGACGCTTCTTCCGTCTTTACTTTGACTTTTTTAGAGACTAATCTCGGCTTGAGCGTTAAGCAGAAAATCCAGAATACGAGCAACATCCATGCGATTATATACATAATCAGGAACGGTACCGCGCTGCCTACGGGATTGCTCCACTCGAAAGCGGGATGCCATTCGTTGACGGTCTTCCATAATTTGGCGTGTTCGCTAACGGAGATTACAAATGTATGCGTCAGATTCGTCAGATGAAACGGATTGAAAATAATCATAGCGATAAAGGCGACAGCCGCCGCCGCGACGGTATGACGCCAGCTTTTCCAAGTTATGGTTCTGAGCCTGTGCCTAAAAGCACCGAGCAAAACGGCAGCGAACACAAAGCCTATGAAGACCACAAAAAACGTCAGCCTGCCGTCCTTTACATAGGCCTTAAAAAGATTATCCTGCGCGACAAATCTGCTTATTCCCTGCGGGTAAAACCTGCCGCATACGGCGAAAAAAATAATGAAGGTCGTTATAATATGTTCACCATAAAAAAGAAAGGCTTTCGTGTTTTTCCAAATCGTCATTGCTATGCTTACCGCTGCAGCAAACAAAATAAAATAAAACAAGCCGTCCCCGAAAGGTTTTATATTGGTTAAATACGCATGCGAGCGAAATTTTACGGCAAGGGCATATAAAAACAGCCAGCCAAGCGAATAATATAAACAGGTGCTGATTTTTTTCGGCAACAGCGTAAGCAAATGGATTCCGATAAACGGCACAAGAACGAGAAAAACATAGACGTACCCGCCGTGCAGATTGCACCAGAGAACCGTTATAGGCACAATCAGCCAAATATAAAGATAATTACGATAAACGGTCAAAATAAAAACAAACAGCAGGACAGCGGTGAGCATATTTGAAAAACCGGCAGGCCGAATATCGAGAAACGTCCTTCCGACAAACAGGGCAAAGCAGGCGAATATGGCCGAAAGTGCCGGATTCGCTCCCAAAACCTTACCTGTATAGTAAACTACAATAATTGTGATAATATAGAGCGCATATTTCCAGTAAACGAGGCTGTTATAAGTGATATTTTGTTCTACAATGGGTTTGTCGAAAGTTTCGGCGTCAGCGATGGGCGAGTCGTGCGTGAGCCAGTAAAATAAGACGTGCGTGAGCCAATTCTGATTGAGCCACCCGGTCGGATGCCAGTATTTGACGGTATCGAGTCCGACTTTGTCCGTAATCCATTGAGCCCATTTCGGCCAGGTTTTGACTTCCTCTTCGGTCGGGCCGGGCTTGTGAGAATTAGCACTGAACGGCTCGACGGTATCAACGCCGTGATTTATAAAATGTCTTCCGCAGGCCATCGCGACCCAGGTGTCGCCGGCGCCGACCATCCGAGTAGAGGCGTGAATAGCGCAAATTAGCATCGCCCACCAGAAGATGAGCATAATCGGGCCGCTCATCGGCTCATTAGATTTCAGATTTGTCAGCTCGTCAGCCATTTTTCGAGTCTGTCAATTCCCTTCTTTATCATATCCGTAGAGGTTGCGAAACTTAACCGGACGTTGTTATCACATCCGAACGGCCCGCCCGGCACAAGAGCGACATTTGCCTGCTCCAACAAAGCGGCGGCAAAGTCCATACTGTTATTTATTTTTACGCCGCCGATGGTTCTGCCGAAATGGGCCGAGACATCGGGGAAACAGTAAAACGCGCCTGTCGGCTGCGGACATTTAATGCCCTCAATGGCATTGAGCCTGTCCGACATATATTTGGCGCGTTGTTCAAATTCAAATCTCATTTTCTCGACTTCATTATTGGGGTCTGCAAAAGCTGCAAGCCCGCCGGCCTGTACGAAACTAACAGGATTTTGCGTCATATGTCCCTGAAGTCTGCTCATAGCCTTTACAACCTCAATCGGCCCTGCCACATAACCGAGCCGCCAGCCGGTCATCGCATAGGCCTTGCTGAAGCCGTTGATTGTAATCGTACGTTTATAAGCGTCATCGCTTAACGCGGCGAAACTGACAAATTTCGTATCGCCATAGACAAGATGCTCGTAAATCTCGTCGCTGAGAACCATAATATTTGTGCCTTCGAGAACTTTTGCGAGGGCTTTGAGTTCATCAGGGGTATAGGTAAACCCGCCGGGATTGTTGGGACTGTTGATAAGAAGCATAGCGGTTTGGGGTGTTATGGCATTTTTCAACTGCTCGGGTGTAATCTTATAATCGTTTTTCGGAGCGGTCTGGACAACTTTCATAACAGCGCCGGCAAGTTTAATCGTTTCCGGATATGTAACCCAATAAGGAGTCGGAACGATAACCTCGTCGCCTTCATCGAGAACGGCCTGCATAGCCTCATAAACGGAATGCTTTGCGCCGATGTTCACGATAATCTGTTCAGGAGTATATTTAAGATTGTTTTCCTTAAGGAGCTTTTCAGCGACAGCCTTTCTCAGTTCTGGAATGCCGGGCGTTGCGGTATATTTTGTTTTTCCGGCCTTGATAGCAGCGATTGCGGCGTCCTTAATGTATTGAGGCGTATCGAAATCCGGCTCACCTGCGCCGAAGCCGACGACATCAACACCTTTTGCTTTTAGCTCTTTTGCTTTTGTGTCCACCGCCATTGTCGCTGACGGAGGTACCGACTGTGCTCTTTTACTGACTTTCATTTTCGCTCCGTTTTCTATAAAGGGTTATTTGACCGGATATTAAAACACAAATCCGCAAAACGGTCAAGCACTTTAACTTCCAGTAATTATCCCAAAAATTTTATTTTTTGCACCTTAACCACATTTATAGTAATTACAAACTTGCCTTTTGAGCCGTCAGGACTAATATACCCGTATGAAAAACGATATTAAAAACAGAAAAATAATCAAGAGTGTCCTCGTTCGACTTTATCGCAAATATAATCATAAGAGATTTATACCGCCGGACCCGCTGCAATTCATATATCGCTATGAAAAAAAGGCTGATATGGAAATCGCAGCTTTTCTGGCGGCGATGTTCGCGTACGGAGCGGTCGAACAGATTGAAAAATTTCTCGATACACTTTTAGGGAAAATGGGGAAAAGTCCGGCGAAATTCGTAAAAAACTTTTCAGCCAAAGATAAAAGACTTTTTAAGTCGATGAAATATCGGTTCAATACCGGCGAGGATATAATCAGGCTTTTGGAAATTCTGAAAAAGGTTCTTGTCCGGTACGGCAGTATCGAAAAACTGTTCCTTAAAGGATACAGCGACAGCGATAAAAATATCATACCCGCGGCGGAGAAATTCGTCCGGGCACTGGACGGCAAAGGGGTGAAATTTCTGCTGTCAGAACCGGCAAAAGGCGGAACATGTAAAAGGCTGATGCTTTTTTTGCGGTGGATGGTGCGAAAAGACGAGGTCGATGCGGGGCTGTGGAAAGGGGTCGATAAATCAAAATTAATCGTGCCGGTCGATGTACATATCGGACGGCTGAGCAGGATTTTAGGACTGCATCACAAAAAAACGATGAACCTGAAAACCGCTGCTGAAATAACGGCAGGTTTCGCAAAGCTTTGCCCGAAAGACCCGCTAAAATACGATTTTTCGCTCAGCAGAATCGGAATCCTCGAAAACTGCAATGGAAAAGCCAATAAATACTGTCCGGAATGCGAATTGGCCCAATTATGCGGAAAAAAACTTTATTTTCAGCCGGATTTCTGGTAGAATAATAGTGTAGCTAAATCTTGTTAAAAAGGCATAAAAATGAAACAGAGCTTGTTTGTCGGCATTACGGCGATAATACTTTTAACATCAATTAACGCAATTTCTGCGCCTGAGCCGGCGGTTGTTCCGGGGGCAAATCAGTGGACGCTGGACGTTGTTTTTACCCAGCCGCAACAGATAGTCGTTAAGGTTCCCGGCGAAAGGGCGCCGCAGCGGTTCTGGTATATCATCATCACGGTCAATAATAATAGCGGCAAAGAAGTGCCTTTTTATCCGGCCTGCGAATTGGTAACGGATACATCGCAGATAATACCGGCTTATAAAGATACGAGAAATATCGTTTTCGATAAAATCAAGAGACGGCACAAAAATAAATACCCGTTCCTCGAATCGCTCGAACTGGCGGATAACAAAATTCTGCAGGGTCAGGATAACTCCAAAGACCTTGCGATAATCTGGCCGGACTTCGACGCAAAGGCACGAGATATTTCGCTGTTTTTAGCAGGAATGAGCAACGAAACGGCCGTTGTCGAACATCCGACTAAAAAAGACGCGGACGGAAACCCGGAAAAGATTTACTTGAGGAAAACTCTCGGACTGCAATACTCAATCGGCGGAGATGAGAGCCTGCGGAAAAGCGGCAGATTGGTCTATAAAGGCCAAAACTGGGTTATGAGATAATCAAACTTTCGAAACTTTCCCGCAGCGAGGGCATTTGACCTGAGGGGCTTTATAATTGGGTGGGATTTTCATTTTCAGGCCGCACGAACAAGTTACAAAATGAAATCCGCTGGTTTTCTGCATAATGTCGCCGATGTCGCGAGCCTGCTTTTTAGAACCCGCTGATTTTTGCGAGCCGGCGGCGCGAATCTGAACGGCCTCATCTTTAAGAGCAGAGGACGGTATTGGAGGCGAGTGCTTCGTCGTTTTTCTGAATGCCTCGGAATAATCGGCGAAAGATGCACCGGTCATCCCGCGAAGAACCCTTACGCGCTCGGAAATCGGAGGATGGGTGCTTGTCAGGTCGGAAAGCTTCATTCCCTTTTTCTGCAAAGGATTAACAATGTACATCGGAGCAGTAACCTTGTTGGCGACAGTAAGAGGGGTTGTATTTTGCGAAATTTTTTCGAGAGCAGAAGCCAGACCTTCAGGATAGCGGGTAAGCCTTGCAGCGCCGGCATCGGCGAGATACTCACGCTTTCGGGAAAGAGCAAAATATAAAAGCGTAGCCATAATCGGGGCCAGTATTGCGGCAATAATGGCAATGACGAGCATAATCGCCTGCGCCTGTCCGCCGCCGCTGCTCCTGCTTCTGGACGAATAGCGTCTGCTCATCGAGCTGTAAAACATACCTCGCAGAAATATTTCAGAGATTAAAACTATCGCGCCGAGCATAACGCCCGCAACGGTAACGAACAATATATCGCGATGCAGAATATGACTTATTTCGTGAGCGATAACACCCTGCAGCTCGTCCCTGTTCAATCTGCCGAGCAAGCCGGCGGTAATCGCGACTGAGGCGTTTTGAGGGTTTCTGCCTGTGGCAAATGCGTTCGGAGCAGGGTCGTTGATTATATAAATTTTAGGCATCGGCAACTGGGCGGCAATCGCCATTTCCTCAACGACGTTAAATAACTGGGGATGGACGTCCTTGGTGACGGGTACGGCTTTACTGGCGGCAAGGAAAATCGCATCGCCGCCGGCGAAACTGACCATAGCAAGAATCATCCATATAATCAACGCAACGACTACGCCGAAAAGACCTGCGGCCGGGTCGGGCGAAAATGCCCTTCCTATGAACCAGCCCAAAAGAGCCAGCACTGTCGCCATTAAGGCAAGCAGCAGGATTGAATTGCGCTTATTTGCTCGTATTTGCTGCCACATAATATTAAGGCAACCTCTAAAAATTACATTTTAGAGAGCCAAACTTTCAGTTAAACTTT
>CAYUYR010000003.1:0-135902 GCA_964449435.1 uncultured Planctomycetaceae bacterium
GTTTAACTGAAAGTTTGGCTCTCTAAAATGTAATTTTTAGAGGTTGCCTTAAGATTGAAAATTTAAAATTTGTTTTAGGAGTTATTTAAGTGAGAAGTCAAAGTTTCAAGAAAAAAGGCCCTAACAAGCCGATGAAAAGAAAAAAACGCAGAGACAATGTCGCTCAGCAGAATCAATGCAGGTTCTGCAGGTCTAAAACCAAGTATATCGATTATAAGGATACCGAGATTTTGGGCAAATTGCTTACCCACAGGGGCAAGATTTTCTCTCGCAAACGCAGCGGAAACTGCGCAGGCTGTCAGCGGAAAGTAAAACTGGCGATAAAACGCGCACGTTTTATGGGTTTGCTGCCGTTTACAAGTTAATAAGAGAAAAACCGTTAAACGGCTGCGGCTGCGAGGCTCGTATCGGTTGCGTCGAGCGTTAATCGTTTAAATCCGCAACCGGAAAACGTTTAACGAAACGAGCATTGCAACCGATAAACGATTTACGTTATAAGCAAAATATATATTAGAATATTAGGAAATAGAAAACAGCGATAGAAAAGAAGTTATTGGAGATGTTAGTATGAAAGTTTTACTGTGTGAAGATATCGAAACTCTCGGCTGGTATGGCGATGTGGTGGATGTCCGCGAAGGATACGCTAGGAATTATCTTCTGCCGCAGAGATTGGCAACAATCCCGACAGAATCGAAGATAAAAGAAATGGCCGACGAGAGAGCCAAAAGGGCTGAACAAAGAAAGGTTGTTATTGACAACTTCAACAGGGCTGCGGAGGCCGTCAATGACGCCGAAGTCGTTATCGCCGCCAAGGCGAACGAGCAGGGCCACCTCTTCGGCTCGGTTTCCGAAAAGGAAATCGCCGTCAACCTTCGTCAGCAGGGTTTCGAGGTGGCTGACAAATTCGTCCAGCTTGACGAGCATATAAAAGAAATCGGTGAACGTACCGTTAAACTCAGGTTTACAGTCGATGTTACAGCTTCTGTAAAAGTTATCGTAGTTCCGGAGACGACTGATTCAGAAATAACCGATGGCTCAGGAAGTCAGACAAAACCCGAATAAAAAGGCTCAGCCGGCCGCAAGGACGGATAGCTCTTCAGCTTCGCAGCTCGTCGGCAGGACTATGCCGGAGTCTCTTGAAGCCGAGGCCGCCGTGCTCGGTTCGATGCTCCTCGACCCGGAATGTATCGGCCATGTCGTTCAGCAGATTACGGCAGGCGCTTTTTACCGTATCGAACATCAGATGCTCTTCGATGCGATTGTTTCGCAATGGGAAAAGAAGAACGAGAAATTCGACCTGCTTCTGCTCAGAGATGAGCTGAAGAACCGCAAACAGCTCGAAGAAATAGGCGGCGCCGAGTATCTTGTCAAAATAGCCGAGTCTGTACCTTCAGCAGCCAATGTTGAGCAGTATCTGCAGATTGTCAAAGACAAGCAGATGATGCGCGAGCTTATTGCCGCCGCAGGCGAGGTGCTGACCGAGGCGTTCGAGGATGTTGGAAATGCCGCTGAAAGACTCGACAGGGCAGAGCAGAAGATATTTAATGTTACGCAGCAAAAGGTAACCGGCTCGGCGGTATCAATCAAGGAGCTTTTGACTGAGGCTTTCGAGGCCATCGACAAACGGGAGGGTCACCACGTAACCGGTTTGCCGACCGGCTTTGCCGAGATTGACGACCTGACGTGCGGACTTCAGAACGGCGAAATGATTGTAATCGCAGGCAGGCCGAGTATGGGCAAAACGAGTTTCGCGATGAATATTGCCGAGCACATCGGCGCCGATAACAATATTCCAGTTGCGTTTTTCTCTCTTGAAATGAGCCGTCAGCAGCTTGCCGAGCGTATGCTCTGCAGCAGAGCGCTGATGGATTCGCAAATTGTCCGCAAGGGTATGATTAACGATTCCCAATATCAGGAGCTTGTACACGCCGCAAGCGAACTGAGTGAAAAACCGATTTATGTTGACGATACGCCGGGCATAACGCCGCTCGAACTTCGCGGCAAGGCCAGAAGGCTTCGCAGCAGATACGGAATTAAATGCGTTTTTATCGATTATCTGCAGCTTATGAGTATGGGCGGCAGAGTCGAATCGAGACAGCAGGAAGTTAGCGAAATAAGCAGATACCTCAAGGCTCTCGCCAGAGAGCTTGAAGTGCCTGTTGTCGTTTTAAGTCAGCTCAACCGTTCGCCGGAAGGCAGAGAAGGGCACAGGCCTCGAATGAGCGACCTGCGTGAAAGCGGAAGCATCGAACAGGACGCCGACGTTGTCGCGCTCCTGCATCGTGAAGATTATTATCATAAGGGAGAGCCGGATTATTCGGAAACCAACAGTGCAGAAGTTATAGTCGCCAAGCAGCGAAACGGCCCGACCGATACAATCGAACTTAACTTTAACGGTATATATACCCGCTTCGGCAACAAGGCCAGGGTTCAGGAACCTTTTTAATGCCGGTGTGTGACAGATAAAATGGATTTTTACAGGAAAGGGATTTTATGCTGAATTACAGATGCCCTCGTAAATCTTGCAGACTGGCAGAGGGACTGTCTTTTATATCGGTTTTGCTGTTTGTTTTTATCTGTACCACGCAGGCGGACCCGAACGCTCCGGCCCAGCCGCCGACAGCCGTAACCTTCGAGGGCAGGGTTATAGACAGCATCGATGCGCAGGGCAGTGTGTTTGTCAGCGAGGAAAAAATACTGTCGATGGCAAGAAGCAGAGCTGGACAGATGTTTAATGCCGCCCAGGCTCAGGACGATGTCAGCAGAATAGCGACTATTAAAGGCGTCGAACTTGCGTATTACAGCACCGAGCTTGTCGGCGAAAAGGTAAAATTGATTTTCGTAATCAAGGAAAGAAGCGTTATCCGTCAGGTCTCGTTCACCGGCAATAAAAAATTCAGCGGCAAGGTTCTCGCAAAGCAGCTCGGATTTACAAGAGGCGATTATCTTGATAAATTCGCTGCCGGTGCAGGAGCGGGGAAACTTACCGAATATTATAAGAAAAAAGGTTATCCGTTCGCAAAAGTCAGTTTTGACGATTCCGGCCTTTCGCAGGGAAGACTGCACTACGTTATCGAAGGGGGAACTTTGGTCAAAATCCGAAGAACGCGTTTTGAGGGGAACGCCTCGATAAAAGACAGGGAACTTAAAAAAGCGGTAAAAAGCAATCCGCGGACATTCTTCATCTTTCAAAACCATTTTAAGCAGAGCTCCCTTGACGATGATGTCGTAAAACTGCAGCAGGCGTATGACACGAGAGGTTATCTTGACACGAAAGTGGATGCCGACACGAGTTTTACGAGGAATAAAAGAAATGCGGAAATCGTTTTTAATATAGAAGAAGGAAAACAATACGACGTTGCGAAAATAGAAATTTCGGGAAATGACTTTCTGAGCGATGCGAATCTGGCTGCCGATTTCAGATTAAAGGAAGGGCAGTTTTACAGCGATGAAAAAGCCGAGTATGACAGGGACGAAATACTTAAGCAGTACCGTCAAATCGGATTTATAGATGTTCAGGTAAAATCGAGCAGGCAATTTACCGCGGACAATAAAATCAACGCAAGATTCGATATAGAAGAAGGCCAGCGATTCAAAATCGGCAGGATAAATATCTCCGGCAATAAGGCAACACAGGACAAAGTTATTAGGCGGGTTCTTGATTACCCGAACTTTGTGCCGGGGCAATGGTATAATGCCCATATTGCCAAAGGAGACGGCGAAGGCGATCTTGAGAAAGACATCAAGTCCGGCGTATATGCCGAAACGGCTTCTATTACTCCGGTCGGCGAAGTCAGCGGACAAAAGGATGCTGAAGTCAGAATAACCGAGGGCAAGACCGGCTCGATTCTCTTCGGTGCGGGCGTCAGCAGCAGCGACGGCCTTATTGGGCAAATGGTATATGAGCAGAGGAATTTCGACGTAAAAAAATGGCCGAAGAACTGGCGAAAATTCTTTTCTGAAGATGCGTTCAAAGGCGCAGGCCAGCGGTTGAGAATTGCCGTCGAGCCCGGCACCCAGGTAAGCAGATATTCTATCAGCTTTACCGAGCCGTATCTCAAAGACAAACCGATTGCTATGACTGTTTCAGGTTCCAATTGGGAAAGAGGAATGGAAAGCTATGATGAAGTACGGCAAAAGGGCTATCTGGGCTTTACAAGGCGGATGAAAGAAGGAAAATACAGAACTCTTGCCTTTCGATTCGAAAATGTAAGCGTAAATAGTCTCGATGACAATGCGCCAAAGGAAATCGTCGATGTCAAAGGAGACAATCTTTTAGCAGGCATAAGAATAGGTTTCGGCAGGGATACTACTGATAACAGGTTTATGCCGACAAAGGGAAAAAGTTATGAATTCGGTTATGAACAGGCAGGAGGGGACCATACATTCGGCATTATCGATGGGACGCATCGCTGGTATAAAACTATTCGCGAGGACATCGCCAGGCGAAAAACCGTGCTCGAGACAAAAGTGTACGCCGGCGTAATTGTCGGCAATGCCCCGCCTTTTGAAAAATTTTACGGCGGCGGCATCGGCAGTATAAGAGGTTTCGATTATCGCGGAGTAAGCCCCCGCTCAGGAACAGATAAAGACCCTGTCGGAAGCGACTGGATAGTGACGGCCAGCAGCCAAGTAGTCATACCGCTGACAAAAGAAGTTTTGTCCGCGCTTTTTTTTGTAGATACTGGTATGGTTGAGACCGGCGGAGTGAGAGCTTCTGCCGGCATAGGTATTCAAATTATGGTTCCGCAATGGTTTGGGCCTGTGCCGATGAGATTTGAACTGGCGCATCCGTTTATGAAAAACGGAGACGACGATACGCAGGTGTTCAGTTTTTCAGCCGGCGCGCTGTTTTAATATGATATTTCTTTGTTGATGGAAATTAAGAAAGGATTGTTATGAAGAAAAAAAATCTTATTATCGTTTCGTTTGTAATAGCAGGTTTAGGGTTGTTTATTCTCGGCGCCGCAAAGAGCAAGATTGTATCGCCGGCAAAAATCGGCATCGTGAGTATAAAGGAAGTCTTTGACAAGTGTACTATGAAAGCCGAAGTGGAAAAAACCCTCTCCGATGAGGGAGATAAACGATTTGCCGAACTCAAAAGACTCGAAGAGTCCATAGAAAGCGGCAAAGTTACTCTTCACAAATTCAGGGAAGGAAGTCAGGACTATTTGGACACCCTCAAGGACCTTATGATGAAGCAGTCTCAGCTCGAAGCCCAAAGAGAGTTTTATCAGCAGGAACTCGGCCTAAAGGAAATGCGCAACAAAGAGGAGATTTACCGTAGAATTCTCGAAGTTGTCGCGAAAGTGGCCGAGGGAAAAGACCTTGATATAATTTTGAGCAGGGACGATAATTATCTTAGTCAGCCTGAGTCTGCGGCAAATCCGCCCGCCCAAAATCCAACCGAGCTTATTTTAACGACAAAAACACACAAACTGCTCTATTTCAATAGCAGCCTCGATATTACCGAAGACGTACTCAGTGCAATGAACAGCGCGAAGAAAAAATGACCGACTCGAAGAAAATTACCGTAAATGAACTTGCGAATATTTTAAAAGCCAGGCTTATCGGCTCCGGCTCAGCCGAAGTCTGTAAAGTTTCGGCTTTCGATGCAGCATCTCCCGATAGCATTACCTTTGCTGCCGAGGATAAGCTTCTCGAAAAAATATCGCAATGCAAAGCCGCTGCGGTGATTGTCAGCAAAGAAGTCAATTCGCCTACACCTCTGCTTATTGTCGATAATGTCGAGCGGGCACTGATAGAGGCTTTAAAGCAGTTTATGCCGCCTTTGACAAAACCGCCTGCCGGAATACACAAAACCGCAGTGGTTGAAGAAGGAGCAATAGTGGACAAAACCGCTTCGGTTGGTCCGCTTGCCTGTGTCAGAACCGGCGCCAAAATCGGCGAAAGAACCGTTATCGGCGCAGGCGTCAAAATCGGCGAAAATTCGGTTATCGGAAACGATTGCAGGCTTGAGGATAATGTAGTTGTGTATCACAATTGTACGCTCGGGAACAACTGCGTCGTCGCCGCCAATTCTACAATCGGAGCAACCGGATTCGGATATTATTTCATTGACGGCAGCCATCGGTTAATCCCGCATACAGGCTCAGTGATTATCGAAGACTGTGTCGAAATCGGAGCAAACGCCTGTATCGACAGGGCCAAATTCGGAAACACCATAATCGGAGCCGGAACAAAAATAGACAATCTCGTTCACATTGCTCATAATGTCATATTAGGCAAATGCTGTCTGATTGCCGCGCAGGCGGGAATTGCCGGCAGCACCAAACTCGGCAACGGCGTTGTCCTTGCAGGGCAGGTCGGAATAAAAGACCACGTAACTGTCGGCGACAGAACTCAGGTTGGCGCTCAAGCGGGTGTTATGAATGATATCGAACCTAACAAAAAGATTGTCGGCTCGCCGGCTATAGACATCAAGGAATTTTTTAGACAGGCAGTTCTTGAGCAGAAACTGCCTGAAATGAGCAAACAGTTAAAACAGCTTGTAAAAAAGGTGGAAGAACTTGAATCCGCAAAAGACAATAGCTGAACAAGCCCAAATTTCCGGCAGGGGGATGTTTGGCGGACAGGAAGCAGAGGTGCTTTTCCTTCCCGCCGACGTCGATACCGGCGTTGTCTTTGTAAGAAAAGACACACCCGAGCCGGTGCGGATAGAGGCGACCATTAAAAATATCGGCAACCGGCCGAGAAGAACCGCCGTAAAAAAAGGTGATACGAGCGTCGAAACCATAGAGCATTGTATGGCCGCCATAAACGCTCTCGAAATCGACAATATCATAATCGAAATAGAAGGTCCTGAAATGCCCGGCGTTGACGGCGGATGCTGGGAATATTTCAAATTATTGAAAAAATGCGGATTCGTCGAGCAGCATAAACCCAGAAAAGAAGCGGTCGTCACCGAGCCGATTAGTATTACCGAGGGCGATTGTTCGATTTATGCGCTTCCTTCCTCCGCCGATGAACTGCAGATTACTTACGATTTGGATTACACAAAACACACCGGCATCGGCAGGCAGCTGTTAAGCTGTTCGCTCACAACGGAGTATTTCGAACGCAATCTCGCGCCGGCAAGAACATTTCTGCTCGAAGCCGAGGCAAAGCAGTTCCAGTCTCACGGCATCGGCATGCATTTGAGTCCGAAGGATATTTTGGTTATCGGTTCCGACGGCCCGATTAAAAACAGCTTTCGTTTCAAGGACGAATGTGTCAGACACAAAATTGTCGATTTAATCGGCGATTTGGCGCTTGTCGGAAGAAGGGTTATCGGCAGAATCGTCGCGTACAAGAGCGGGCACAATCTTAATCAGAAACTTGCCGCCAAGCTGCTCCAGCAGGCGGAAATGCAGGACAGAATGACAAAAGCAGGCACTTCCGCGCTGCTTGACATCCGAAGAATACAGAAAATCCTGCCGCACAGATATCCGTTTCTACTCGTTGATAAGGTAATCGAAATCGAAGGCGACAGATTTATCAAGGGCGTTAAAAACGTAACTTTCAACGAGCAGTTTTTCCAGGGCCATTTTCCCGGCACCCCGATAATGCCCGGCGTTCTCATAATCGAGGCTCTGGCTCAGGTCTCCGGCCTGCTTTTCGCGCAAAAGCTCGAATTGACAGGCAAGCTTGCTGTCCTGCTCGGTATGGACAACGTCAAACTGCGCAAAAGCGTTGTGCCAGGCGACCAGTTAATACTCATCGCCGAGGCGACAAGAACAAGAAGCAAAACGGCGGTTTGCAAATGCATGGCTATGGTCGGCGACGCCAAAGCCGCCGAAGCCGATATCAAGTTTATGCTTATAGATGAGGAAATTGTCTAAATTGATACTAATGATTGATGGTTCTTAAAGGAAAGCGATACGATGAGTAAAATACATCAAACAGCGGTGATTGATTCGAGCGCTCAGATTGGCAAAGAGGTTGTAGTCGGACCGAATTGTTTTATCGATGCCGGAGCGGAAATCGGCGACGGCTGTATCCTTGACGTAAATGTCGTTATCGGCAAAAACGTAAAAATCGGCAAAAAAAATATTTTCTATCCCGGCTGCGTCATCGGCAGAAATCCGCAAATGCTCGGCGCAACGCCCGACAGCATCTTCGGCAAACTCGAAATCGGCAGCGAAAATATCATCCGCGAATTCGTAACAATTCATCCGAGCATATACCCGGACGGAAAAACCGTCATCGGAAATAATAATATGATTATGGTTGGCGTCCACATCGGCCACGACTGTATTATTGAGGACAAAACCGTTCTCAGCAACGGTACGCAGGTAAGCGGACACTGTAAAGTCGAAACAGGCGTCTGGCTCAGCGGCGTTGTGCTGATTCATCAGTTTATTACCATCGGCAAATGGAGCTACGCTGCAGGCTTTGCCGGCATCAATCACGATGTCCCGCCTTTCGTCATTATCAGCGGCCATTACCCGCCAGAAATAAGGCTGATAAACAAAAGAGGTTTGATTCGGGCAGGGCTCAGCGAAGGCCAGCAGAAAGCCATTAACGATGCCTTTAAATTCCTGTTCAGGAGCAAGACCCCGCTCCTCGAAAACGCCAAAGCCCTTGCCGCAAAGCCCGACATAGATGAAAACGTAAAAGCTATGACCGATGCGATTATCAAAAGCAGTTCGCATCGATTCGGCAGATACCTTGAGTCACTTAGAAGAAAAGGACATTGATTTAAAATTTAATATCTCTGTGTCCTCTGCGGCTAAAATAAAAATATAAAACTCTGTGGCAAAATTATGAAAAAACTCAAAACCGCAATCGTCGGTGCAGGAAAAATGGGACAGATTCACGCAAAGGTTCTCAGCAAACTGCCCCAAAGCGAACTTGTCGGTATTGTCGATGTTGCCCAGGACAGGGCAAAGAAGCTCGCGAAGGAGCATAAATGCGCCGCCTTTGCCGATGCCAGGGAGCTTTTGGGCAAGGTCGATGCCGTTACAATTTCCGCCCCGACCACGAGTCATCTTGCCCTTGCCGAATTATTTATCAGCAATAATATTCCCATACTCATCGAAAAACCACTCGCCGCCGGCGCAGAGCAGGGCGAAAAAATCGTCGCTCTCTCCAAAAAGCACAACACCATCGTAGCTGTCGGCCATTCGGAACGCTGCAACCCCGTTGTGCAGGCGATGAAACGCCTTCAAATCGAGCCGAAGTTTATCGAAGCGACAAGGATAAGTCCGTATTCTTTCCGTTCGACCGATATCGGCGTTGTCCTTGACGTTATGATTCACGATATCGATATTATTCTTGCCCTCGCCCAAAGCCCAGTAAAAAATGTCGATGCCTTTGGCGTAAACGTGATTGGAGATACCGAAGATATTTGCAACGCGAGAATATTTTTTGAAAACGGCTGTGTCGCAAACGTTACCGCTTCGAGATTGGCCTTAAAAACTTTAAGAAAGGTTCGCCTCTTCAGCCGGCAGGCGTATTTGAGCCTCGATTTTCTCAAAAAAGAAGGTATTGTGATTAAGGCCGACCCCAATTCCGATGCCGTCAAATGGATTAAGCAGAAACAGGCCGAGAACAATTTCGATTTCAGCACTATAAACTGGCCCGACCTGCTCCACATCGAGAATCTCGATATTGATGACAAAGAGCCGCTCCGTGTTGAGCAGGAGTCTTTTCTTAATGCCGTTGCCGATAAAAATCAGCGTCCCGAAGTAACCGCCGAGGAAGGTTTAGCCGCCCTCAAATGCGCAGAGGCGATTTTAAAATCCGTCAAAGAGCACAAGTGGGATTAAGCGAATTGAAGATTTAAAATTGAAGGCAACCTCTAAAATGTAATTTTTAGAGGTTGCCTTAAGTTTTGTTACTGTTTGATGTGCAATTCTGCTCGGCTCAGGCAGTCGATATTTCACGCAGCAATCGAGAACAACTCTTTCGGCATCGGACAATCTGCATTTATTCCCGACCGATACGAAAACTGGTTTTACATTGTTTCGTGTTCTGACAACCGAGCCGATAGTTTCGCCTTTGTCTTTGAGTGGACTTGTCGAGCCTTTCGTTCTTGCCGGGGTTTTAAACTCGCCGATTAATCTGCTTTTTGCACAGCCTATCGTTGGAATATCGAGAAATAAACCCAGATGGCAGGCAAGCCCCAGTCTTCTCGGATGAGCTGTTCCCTGCCCGTCAACAATAACGGTGTCAGGAGTCGTTTTCAGTTTTTCAGCCGCCGCAAGGCAAACCGGCGCCTCGCGGAACGATAACAAACCCGGCACGTAAGGAAATCCGACTTTTTTAACGGCATATACTGTCTCGATGAGCTCGAAATTTTCAGCGTAAAGTACGACTATGCACGCGACGATATTTTTCTTATCTTTCGTAAATCCGCAATCGACCCCCGCGATAGTTTTTACTTTTTTATCGAATTTACATCGAACAACCCGATTCGCGAGGCTTTTTTGAAGCCTAATCGCATCTTTAACCCCAATATTCCAGTTATGTAAATTCTTGAACCTCATATCTTTTTTACAGTGTAAATTCGTGTTAATCCGTGTCTTAAAAAAACCGTGTCCACTTGTGCCTTATGTATCAGCGTCAAAATATCTCTGTGAACTCGGTGATCTCCGTGAAAATCTTACTCCGCTTTCGGCGGCTCTACATTCCACGTCCTATTCTCTATCCCCTATATCCTATTTTCTTTTCACACGTTCATACCGGAAATAGTGGTATCGAATACCATTGTTCCGTTGACTATGCCTTGTACAACCGCGATATATTTTCTGCGTTTAAACGTCGTAATATTGCATAACAAATATAGTTTTTGTCCCGGCTCGACGGGTTTTCTAAACTTCGCACTCTCGATACTTGCGAATCCGATAAAACCCGGCAGTTCGTAAACTTTTTTTACGAACACGCTCGAAAGTTGTGCCGCCGCCTCTATCATTATTACCGCCGGCATTAATGGTCTGCCCGGTATATGTCCGCGAACCCAGAATTCGTTCTCGGTAACGTCTTTGTATCCGAGTATGAGATATTTATCTTTATCGTACCAGATTACTCCGTCCAGATGCTGCATTTCGTAGCGTTGCGGATTTACTTCGCCGATAGCTTCTTTATCGAATACTATCTTGGTCAGGTCGATTTTTGACATATCGAACAGTTGTACTGGCGGCATTGATATCCTTTCGAACTTTAGATTTACCCGCATACAGCGGGAAATAATAACAGGTATTCAGCCTGTGTTGCGTCAACACATCTCATCTTTCATCTTTGACGTGATGGAAGCAGCTAAAAATTGAGTTTTACTGTACGGCCTGCCGGTCGGGCTTACTCTGCCACTCTCGTTTCGAGAATTTTATTTCGGACGGCCTGTGCAGCCTGCTTAATCTGCTGCATTTGTTTGCGGACTCTTGTGCCTGCGGCCTTATTTCCGCCCTCAGCTTTTCGGATATCGCTCTCCGCTTCGTCTATCAGTCTTTTCAATTCCTCATATTCTTGCATTTTGAAGCCTCCATTCTAAACAAATAACGCTTAAAAGTGTATCCAGCCGTTTAGCTGTTGTCAAAAAAAATCCCCTTTTTAGCGCGAAAATAAGGGTCTCTAAAATTGTCTATTCTAACAGCTTTTTCGTTAATTCAGCTATTCTCTGTCCTGCCCGTTTGCACTGTGCCGTTGCCCTTGCATCCGGACTTCCAATTGCGACGGCTCCATAATGGTCGCCTTGCGGGTCGCCTTGGATAATCATCCCGTGAATGAGCATAGCCTCTAAAATGCCCATAATCGTAGTTTCGTTTCCGCCGCCGATATTGGCAGAGCTGGCAAACGCGCCGCCGACCTTGCCGCCCAATGCCCCATGCCTCGTAACAGAATCCGTGAACAACTGCATTAGCTTTGGCGCCATCTGGCCGTAATATGTCGGTGAACCGACGACAATCGCATCAGCAGCAAGTAAGTCGCCAACACGGGCATTTTCGACATCTTTGCACTCGGTCGGCAAGCCGCTGTCGTTCATAGAGTTAGAGATTGTCTCAGCCATTTTTTTAGTGTTTCCGCTTTTGGAATAATAAATTACAAGCCCCTTTGCCATAAAGACACCTTTCAATGCGAAACCGTGCTAATTTTAAGGGAAAGTCTGATAATTGCACGTTTTTTTGTGAAAAATAACTATTTTTTAATTATTTTTGTGAAGACCAGGATTACTCATATAATCGTTAAACTTTGCGCAGATTAACATTAACGGATTACGCGGGTCCTCCTACGCTATCCGTCTTCGTCCCCAGGGGACTACGAATGGACAAGTGACACGGATTTACTTTTTATCGGCTGGGTAATCGGGCAAGTATGGTTTCTTTCATCCGGTTCATATCATCCTGCTTTAAAAGACCATCCAGTAAACCCAACCATTTATCTATAACCTCCGTAAATAAAAAGGTGTCAGCCGGCACAAACTCCGACAAATTCTTGATAAATTCCCTCTGCGCCCTGCCGAGCAGGGACTTCATCTGGCCGAGAGGCTCGGCAAAGAGCTCTGCAAGCCTTTCAATGTCAATTTTGTCTATATGAAAAAGCACCAAGACCAGCCTTTCGGGACTGCCCAGCCTGTTAATTGCCTCGACTATATGAAAATGCGTTTTCTCCTTAATAAACAATTCATCGTTTTGTCTGCAATCGGTTTTTCCTGTCAAATCCGAACCTGCCGCATCGAGCATAATATCTATTGCCGCAGGCAGACAAACCTTCCCTTTCAGACTTTGCGCCATATAAAACACATCTAAAAAGGCGGTAAATACTATTTTTTCGATTAACGGCCTGCTGTTCGTGAACTTGCAGCTCCTTATAAAAACAAACCTTAAATAACAATCGATAACCTCTGCCGGTGATTCCATAACACATCCTTTCTTCTCTATGATAAGTATTTTGAGCCTGTCTGCGATTTATAGAGATGTCCGCCTCTTTAACCTCTTAACCGGTGCGCAATAAAAAACGGGACACCGAACATCTCACGCCCAGAGGTGGCCTGCGACGGCCAAAGGTGGAACGTAGAGAGTCGATGCCCCGTTTTTTACAGAGACTCCTCTGTAATTATACGAGGCATCAAACCCTTTTACGTGATACTACCACCTTAAGAAATGTCGCAGTTTCTTCTGGAGTATCCAAAAAAGGATTTAATGCTTGTGCGTTGGTTTAGGCTGTAAAAAAGAGCGTTTTTTAGATTCCCCTGACGGTCGATATGAACCTGTTATCGCTAAGGAAACCTCGTAAATCAGATGTAATTATATCCTGTAAAAGCGGACACTCAACAATTTTTTTGCTCGATAAAAGATTATAAATTGTAAAAGGCGAGAAAGGTAAGAAAGTATGAAAGGCGTGAAAGGGGAAACGAACGAGAAAATGACGGGAACGAACCCGCCGTGAAACGGCGGGCTAAATATAAAAACGAACGCCGCCCGCCTTCGCAATGCTTCGGACGGGCAGGCAGGGGTTGGGGCCAAACATTTTATTTTTCCAGTACATTATCGTCAGGGGCGTGTTTTTTTTGTCGAGGCGGTGCGAGCAGGATGATTGCCGTTTCAATTACCATCCAGACAGCCAGAATGAAAACAACTGAACCGATTGCCAAAAGCAGACGGTTCGAGGCGGAGGCGAAATCTATAAGGTTGTGGAGCATCGCCCAGATTGTTATGACGAGCATAATAACGCACGGAAGAAGAGTGAGGAGATATTTTATTCCGCCTTTTTGTTTAAGATATATCGTTACCACCAACAGCGCAAGGGCGGCGAGGAGCTGGTTTATTGTTCCGAAGAGCGGCCAGAGGAGCATAGCGCCTTTTCCGTCGGCGCCGGTTGCGAAAGCGAGAACGGCGGCGGTTACGACAGCAAACGCAGTAGCAGTGTATCTGTTAGTAAGCTTCGGCATCTTCAGGCTTAAAGCCAATTCGCTGACGATGTATCGCTGGAGACGTGCGGCGGTGTCGAGCGTTGTGCCTGCGAAAGAGGCGATGAAAACGCCTATGATAGCGACGCCGAGGGCGTGCGGGATTCCGAGCTCGGCCATTATATTAGCGGCGCCGACGACAACGGCGGTAATATTTGAAGTTAATCCTCCTGCGCTCGACCATGAGGAATAGTGTCTTAACCAGGCATCTTGTCCCGTGAGAAAGAGGCCGTCCGATGTTTGATATCCGAGTCCTATTCCTGCGGCGATGCAGACGATAACTAATACGGCGAGGAAGCCTTCGGTGAGCATTGAGCCGTAGCCGATGAAAAGGGCGTCGGGTTCGGATTCGATTTGTTTGGGACTTGTGCCGCTCGAAACGAGGGCGTGAAATCCGCTGATTGCTCCGCAGGCAATCGTGATAAATAGAAACGGCATCAGCGGCGGAGCGCCGGCAGGAGAGGCATTAAAAATCGGTGCGACGAGAGGCAATGAAACGGTGAACGATGCGGCGATAGTGGAAATTGCAAGTATGGCCATCATAATAAAAAGCTGCCAGGCGTTTATATAATCGCGGGGCTGAAGCAGGATATTTACCGGCAGGGTTGAGGCAAAAAAGCAATAAATCAATAAAATCAAAGTCCATGAGCCGGTTGGCGGCATTGCGCCGATGACAGGCATTGTGAATTTAAGTATACTGCCGAGCCAGACGGCGGCGTACATCGCAAGTACGGCCAGTACGGTTGCGATTACTATATTGAGATTTTTTTTATAAATTGCCCAGCCCATCGCGATAGCGATTGGAATCTGGAGCCAGACGGCAAGTACTGATGACGGGAAGCGCGCAAAGACGACAGCGATAACTACGCCAAAGATTGCGATTACGACGAGCAGTACGAGAAAGACGATTGCAAAGAAAATAAACCGCACTCTTTTGTTGATGTATTTTGCGGCGATGTCGGAGACGCTTTTGCCGTCGTTCTGCAGCGAGACGACGAGGGTGCCGAAGTCGTGGACGGCGCCCATAAATATGCTGCCGAGCACGACCCAAAGCACGGCAGGCAGCCAGCCCCAGATGATACCGATGGCCGGGCCGACGATAGGGCCTGTGCCGGCGATGGACGCGAAATGATGGCCGAAGATGACGATTTTTTTAGACGGGATATAATCGACGCCGTCGCAAAGCTGTTTCGAGGGGGTTAGTTTGTCAGGGTCGAGTTTGAAAATTTTTCGGGCTAAGTATTTGCCGTATGTATGATACGCTATTACGTAAGCGGCGAAACATAAAACCATCAATAATAAAGTCTGCATTTCTACATCCTTTCAGAATCTCTTCTTCTGGGGCGGACGAGCAGTCTTATCGGCACTTCGGCAAAACCGAGATTGTCGCGAAGTCTGCCGATGAGGAAGCGTCTGTAATTTTCATCGAAAAGTTCGATTTTATTGACAAACAAAATGAGCGTAACAGGTTTTACAGAAACCTGTGTTGCGTAATATATTTTCGGCAGGCTTGCGGATTTTGTTTTTCCGCCGAGGCGTTCTGCGGAGATTTTTTCAATCGCGTCGTTGAGGCGCGGCGTCGGGATTTTTGTAATCGCCTGTTTGTAAAGCTCGCGGGCGAGGTCGAGCACTGATTGGATATTTTTGCTCTCGGTGGCGGTTGTAAAGGCGAGCGGAGCGTAGCTCAGTCGCGGCAGAATCTTCGTCAGATACTCGGCATAATCGTCGCTGGAGGCGTTATCTTTGGCGAGGTCCCATTTGTTTACGACAAGGATACAGGCTTTGTATTCGGCGGCGATTAATGCGCCGAGTTTTTTATCGACCTGCGATATCGGCTCTGTCGCATCGATTAAGAACAAAACAATATCCGCTCTTTTGACGGATTTTGCCGCTCTTACGTGGCTGTAAAATTCGATGCTGCCGTCGAGGCTGCTTTTTTTTCGCACTCCGGCTGTATCGATGACGACAAAAGTTTTTCCGTCTTTTTCGAATCGAACATCCACCGAATCGCGTGTTGTGCCGGGGATTTCGCTGACGATAACGCGGTCGGTGCCGACGATTGCGTTTGTGAAAGTGCTTTTTCCGGCGTTGCGTTTGCCGACAATGGCGATGTGCATTTCGACATCTTTCGGTTTGTCGGAAACTTCGTCCTTGAGCAGTTCGGTTATTTTTTCGACAAGGATTTTTTGGTTGATACTATTTGCCGCTGATACGCAGAAGGCGTCGCCGAAACCGAGCTTGCCGAAATCGGCAGCGGCGGGAAACATCTTTGCCTCATCGGCTTTGTTGGCAACGAGAAGGACGTCGAGATTATTTTTCCTTAAAAGCTGTGCAATCTGTTCGTCGAGGGGCATAAGGCCGTCGCGGATATCGACTACAAAAACGACAAGGTCGGCTAAATTTATGGCCTGCTGAATCTGATTTTCGATGTGCTCTTTGAGCTGGTCGGAATCAACGATTCCATAACCGCCGGTGTCGATAAGCTCGAAATAACGGTCGCTATACTCGATTATCGCAGTTACACGGTCTCTCGTAACGCCGGCGGTCGGCTCGACAATGCTAATCATTTCGCCTGCAATGGCGTTGAAAAGCGAGCTTTTGCCCACGTTAGGACGACCGATTATCGCAACTACTGGCAGTGCCATAAGTTAATTAAACCTAAAAACAGATTTCTGATGTTAAAAACAAGAGAGGGATTATAACAGAAATGCTTGTCTATTTAAACAACTATTGATTGTCCAAACGAAAGACAAAAGGGCAAGTTTGCTCCCTGCCCTTTTATTTGTTTTTGCAGACAGTTTTTATTCGGCGGTTTTCTGGATTTCCTCGCCGGCTTTTTCAACTTCCTTGGCGGCATCCTTACTTGTTTCTTCAACCTGTTTCTGCATATCGGACATACTTGGCGCAGCAGGCTGAGCCTCTTTCTTCTTACAGCCGAGGGTAACAGCCAAACCGATAACAACGATGATTGTCAAAATTTTTCTTAACATCTTATTTTCTCCTTAAAAAAAGAGTTCTTCGTATTTTTGCTCTTTCTGATATTGTTCTCTTTTAATGGGATATGTCAACCATTTTAATAATGTTCGCTTTTTATAATGTTTGCGGCGATATTGTTCCAAAAGGAACATATTTTTATAGGTTATTATACCCATAAGGTTATTATATAATTTTTCTTTATGATTTTATTATTCGCCTATTGAAGTATTAGTTGAATTCTGATAGACTTTGCGCTTCGTTTCGGTGAATTTGTTGGACTATGTTTCAGGGACAATCGAACTTATGGAAGCAAAGGGATTTAAGGCGTACAGGTTTAATTCTGAGGTGGTCGGCGATGTGGGCGAGTGTATTGCTCCGCCTTATGATGTTATAAATTCTGTTGGGCAGCAAAAACTCTATGAGCAGAGTCCGTACAATATCGTCAGAATCATACTGGGCAAAAAAGAGCCGACGGACAACGATAAAAACAATCAATATACTCGCGCGGCAGGACATCTTGACGACTGGCTGAAGAAAAATGTTTTAAAGCAGGACGAAAAAGAGACTATTTACGCTTACGTTCAGGAATTTGAAATCGCGGGCAAAAAATTACAGCGAAGCGGTTTTATCGCACTGGCGAAACTTGCGCAATTCGGTTCGGGAGTTCAGCCGCACGAAAAAACGCTCGACGGCCCCAAAGCTGACAGGCTGAAACTGACGCAGGCGACGGCGGCTCAGTTCGAGCAGATATTTATGCTTTATGACGACCCGCAGCAAATTGCGGACAAGATTATCGAAAAAGCAGCGAAACAAAAAAACATTCTTGAATTTGTAGATGATGAAGGCGTGTCGCATAAATTATTTCCGATAGATTCGCCTCAGGATAAAGAGGCGATTGTAAAAATGATGGTTCAAAAAGATGGTCTGATTGCCGACGGCCATCATCGTTATGAAACTGCGCTGAACTATTATAACCTGACGAAAAATCCGGCGGCACAATGGCTGATGATGACTTTCGTAAATATGCACAATGACGGATTGGTTATTCTGCCGACGCACAGGCTGGTCGGCAATCTGAAAAAATTCGATACTGATGAATTGATAAAAAAATTACAGGAGAATTTCAAAATAACTCAGTTCGAGTTTAAAGAAGCGAAGGAGAAAGCCCAATCGCTGATGCAGAAGAGAATGGACAAGGCTTTCGAGGAAGGGCTAAACGCTTTCGGGGTTTATGACGGCAAAAGTTTTTATTTTATTCAATTGAAAAATAAAGATGCGCTTAAACCGCTGCCGATAAGCGAGGCGTCCAAATCGCTCGATGTGGTTGTATTGCACAAATTGATTCTCGAAGGCGTTTTGGGTATCGGCGACGCACAGCTTGCGGGCGAGGCCAATATCGAGTACATTAAGGATATAGGCGAGGCCGTTGACGAAGCGATGGCAAAGGTGGACTGCGGCGAAGAACAAGCCCTGTTTTTTATGAATTCTACAAAGGTAGCGCAGGTAAAGGCAGTGGCGGCGGCTAATGAAAAGATGCCGCAGAAATCGACGTTTTTTTATCCGAAGATTTTTTCGGGACTGACAATAAATAAGTTATAAGCGCTGATAGAAAATCGTTAAGAAAAGAAAAATTATATTCGGCGGTTGCGTAAAAAACGGTTGTGGTTGCGCGGCTCGTATCGGTTACGTTATACGCAGGACGATAGACTAAACGAGCCTCGCAACCGAAACCGTATGACGACTTATTGTTAATTTGTGAAATCAGCGGCTAAAATATAATTAACTTTTTTGGAGGTAATAAGATGGTTGACTGGAAGAACCCGCCGAGACTGTTCATACCCGGGCCTGTACATGTCCTGCCCGATGTATTGCAGCAGTTAAGCAGATATACTCTCGGTCACAGAGGCAAAGAGTACGCGCAACTGCACAAGGAAACAGTGGATATGCTTAAACAAATTCTGTTCACCGGGCAGCACGTTTTCTTAAGTACATCGTCAGCGTCAGGCATCTGGGAAGGCGCTATCCGTAATTGCGTTGACCATAATGAAACAGTGCTTGCAACAATGTGCGGAGCGTTCAGCGATAAATGGGCGGATGTCGTTCAGTCGTGCGGCAGAGGGGTCGAACAGCTTAAGGTCGAATGGGGGCAGGCGACAACTCCGGAACTCATCGACAAAAAACTTTCCGAAGGCAGGTATTCAGCCATCACGCTTGTTTACAACGAAACCAGCACCGGCCTGACGAATCCGGTTTATGAAATCAGCGAAATGATGAAGAAAAAATATCCCGATGTGCTCGTATTCGTCGATGCGGTGAGCGGTATGGTCGGCCTGCCGCTGCATTTCGATAAGCTCGGCTGGGATGTTGTTTTCGCATCTGTTCAGAAGGCCTTTGCACTTCCGCCGGGCCTTACGGTTTTCGCGGTAAGCAAACGGGCGATGGAAAAGAGCAAAAAGGTTACCGGCCGCGGCTACTATTTCGATTTCCAGTCTTTCGCAAAGAGCGCTGAAAAAGACCAGACGCCGACTACCCCTGCCATTCCGCATATCATGGGTTTGAATTACCAGTGTCATAAACTCGTCAAGGAAGGTATAGAAAACGTCTGGAAGAGACATAGAGAAATAGCTGATTATGTCAAGGGATGGGCAAAAGAAAAATTCGCATTGTTCTGCGAAGAGAAATACGCATCGAATACCCTTACGACGATTAAAAACACTAAAGGCATAGTCGTCGGCGATGTTATTAAGGCTGTTCAGGCAAAGCACAATACCGTTTTCGGCAACGGCTACGGCAAGCTGAAAGACCAGACGTTCAGAATCGCGCATATGGGCGATATCACACTGAAAGATGTACAGGAAGTTTGCCAGTGGATTGACGATGAGGTAAAATAGCCCCTGCTGCTTAAAACTTCAAAAGGCTGGTTAGTTCCGGCCTTTTTTTATGTCGCACTGCCATACGGTTGGCACTGGGAGCGGATAGTCATAGCGAAATCCTGTCAATTTGGCGATTTTACTGTTGGATACTTTTTGCAGTCGCTTTTGGCAGGGGTTTGCCCCGAGTGGGCAGCGGTGCTGTGACCGCGTCCTGACCCAGCCATAAGCGACTTTTTTTATTCAAAATTGTAGTGTTTTTTGACCGCTTCGGCGACCTGCCAGGTGCATTTCAGACCGTTGGGAAAAATAACCAAATCACCCGCACCGAACGAGACTGAGCCGTCGCCGGGACGGTCTTTGACAGTAACCTTGCCGGCTAAAATCAAACAGGTCTCTTTTTGAGTGTAGTCCCAGTCGAAAGTGCTTACATCGCAGGTCCAAATCGGCCAACTGCTGCATTCCTTTGTTTCGGCATCAGTGGGTTTCTTAACGATAACATCTTTAACAGTAGGCATTTGAAAGCTCCTTATTATCAAATTCGATTTACAATAGTTTAAACAGAGCAAAAATAAGTGCAAGGTTTTTTCGATAAAGCTGTGGAGTAAAACGCGGTTTTGCGGTAAATTGGCGGTTTTATTATGGGCAAATAATGACAGAACAGCAGCTTGAACAATTAAAGAAATGGTTTTATGACTACGTGGCGACCTTCTACGGCGGCGACGAATTGATGGACGACAATATCCGGCTCAAAGAAGAGCATACCCGCAGAATGTGCGCCGATACGCCGATGCTGGCTGAACGGCTCGGCCTAAACCAGCGGCAAAAATTGATTGCTGAAACAATATCGCTTCTGCACGATGTCGGCAGGTTCGAGCAGTTTAAAAAATACCGTACATATAACGATGTCGGAACTGAAAATCACAGTCTGCTATCCCTGAAAGTTATCGCTGAAAACAAAATCCTCGACGGGCTGGACAGCAGCGAAAAACAAATCATAGAAACGGCGATAAAATTTCACGGTGAAAAAGATTTGCCGAAAGGACTCGAAGGCGAGACGGAATTTTTCGCAAAGCTGATTCGCGATATCGACAAACTCGATATCTATTATGTGATGCTCGAGCGGCTCGAAGACTTTCAAAAAAATTCGGACAAGGCGCAGGCAACACTGGGATTTTCCGAAAAAGATAAATATTCGAAGAAGGTTATCGAGGCCGTGCTGAAAAACCGGACTATCGGCTACGAGGAATTTCACAGCTTAAACGATATGATAATCGCTATGCTCGGCTGGATAGTCGATATAAATTTTACCGCAACGCTTAAAGAGATGAAAAAACGCGGATTGTTCGACAAGCTGGCCGGATTTCTGCCCGATACGGACGATATTCGTGCAGTCGTTCGGCATATAAATAATCAGATTAACGAAAGGTTCGGAAGCGATTAAGCAAAGGGGGATTTTTCCTTCTCGGCTATTTCAAGGAATTTCGAGGGCGATTCAGGCATCGCGGTTCTTGCGCTCAAATAGGCGGCTTCGACAAAAGCCATCGTCGCAAGGTCGAGATGCGGGCTGCTTCGCAGCTTGTACTTTTCCGGTTCGAGCAGTGCCCTGCCGAAATCGATGAGCATTTCCATTATACATTTTTCGCTGTTGAGCGGGTATTTGTGCTCGGTGATTAAAGTATCGCTGCTGTCGTAAACTGCGAGTCTGTTGGGGGTTGCTACGATGTTATTTTCTGCTCCGTAAATTCTTATCGGAGCCGCCGCTGCGCTGCCGGTCTGCTTTGCGGCAAGAAATGTCCCGATTAAACCATTGAAAATCAGCGATGCGGTAACGGTGTCTTCGCCGAGATACTGTTTTGCTTTTTTGTCGGGGTTTTGGTTCGTAAGCAGCGCGTAAATCTGGCCGGGCAGTGAAAAAATTTCCACGATAAGACTGAGCAGCTCGAAGCAGTCGTGAAGCAGCACCCCCCCGCCGGACAGTTTGCGGTCAGATTGCGTGTCCGATGCGATGGGCTGAAAGAAATTGTCGCCGAAAGCCGCGCAGATATTGACGAAGTAATACTGCTTTCGGTCTATCGTTCGCAGATAATCGGCAAGACGCTCGAAACCCGGAGCGAATCTGGCCGGTGCGGCTGTAACATATTTTACGTCATTTTTCCGTGCGAGATTTATAAGCTCGGCGGCCTGTTCGAAATTCGGCGCCGTGGGAGCGAGCTTTAAAATATGACATTGCTTGTTTATAGCCATTCGGACGAACTCGGCGCATTTGTACATAGGCTCGGCGACGATAAGCACGTCCGGCTGGTTCTGCAGAATAAATTGTCTGTAATCGTCGAAAGCGGTACAGTTGTATTTTGCCGCGGCCTGCGAGGCGTTAGTGATATTACTGTCGGCTACAGATATGATTTCATACAGCCCGGTCGAACAGGCGACGTCGAGCAGGCCGGCAGTTCTTGCGCCGATGCCCAAACAGGCGGTCTTTAATTTATTGCTGCTCATTTTGCCGCTCCGTCAGCGAAAACTAAAATCACGATGCTCCTATCGGCTGTCTTGCGTTATCTTATATAAACGGGAATTTTTTCGCTGGTATTATAAAATGCTCCGGCACAGGAAATTCCGAACATAAAAGCAAAGCCTCTTTACCGACCTGCGCGATAACATCTTCATTATCGAGATTTTCAGCAACTTTCGTTATTAACGAAGCGATAACCTTCATCTGCTCTTCCTTCATGCCCCGCGTTGTCATCGCCGGAGTGCCTAAACGCAGGCCGTTGGGGTTAAACGGTTTTGCAGGGTCGCCAGGAATGGTATTGTAATTTGTTACAATCCTTGCCCTGTCGAGAGCTTTGGAAAGTTTCTTGCCGGGGATTTCTTTATTGCGAAGGTCGATAAGAATTAAATGATTGTCGGTTCCGCCGCTGAAAAGTTTGAAACCTTTTTCCATAAGACAATCGGCAAGGACTTTAGCGTTTTTGACAACCTGTTTCGCGTAGGCGACAAATTCGGATGAGTCGGCTTCCTTGAGCGCGACGGCAAGAGCGCTGATGGTGTGCATATGCGGGCCGCCCTGCAGTCCTGGAAATACGGCTTTGTCAATTGCGCCGGCAAGCGCTTCGGTGCAAAGCAGCATTCCGCCTCGCGGGCCGCGAAGCGTTTTGTGCGTTGTCGTCGAAACCACATCAGCATAAGACACAGGACTTTGATGAAGCCCCGCCACTACGAGACCGCTGATGTGAGCGATGTCGCTTAAATGATAGGCGCCGACACTCTTTGCGATTTCGCCGAAAGTTTTGAAATCTATTTTTCGAGGATACGCGCTTGCGCCGGTAATGATAATTTTCGGTTTGTGTTTCTTGGCAAGCTCCTCAATTTTGTTGAAATCGAACAATCCTGTTTCAGGGTCAACTTCATAACTGACAGAATTAAAAGCTTTGCTTGTGAAACTTACTTTCCAGCCGTGGCTTAAATGCCCGCCGTGTGGAAGAGCAAGGCCCATAATCGTATCGCCCACAGCGGCGAGCGCGCTGTAAGCGGCAAGATTGGCAACTGCGCCGGAATGAGACTGAACATTTACGTGGTCGGCTTTGAAAAGTTTCTTCGCCCTTTCTATTGCCAGAGACTCGACAAGGTCGGTGATTTGCTGGCCTTCATAGTATCGCTTGCCGGGATAGCCTTCAGCGTATTTATTTGTCATACAGCTTCCGGTGGCGGCCATAACAGCTTTGGAGACATAGTTTTCCGAAGGGATAAGACGAATGCAGGCGCTTTGTCGAGCGGCTTCCTGCCGAAGCAGTTCGTACATTTGCGGGTCATATTGTTCAAGTGCGGTAATCATATTAACTCCATTAAAAAAGAAATAATTCGCTCAGAAGTTTAACAGAACATACGCCTGCGGTCTAATAATTTTTTTTCAACCCCCTGCTGTAAAAAACTGATTGTGTTTGTTATAAAAACAACAAAATGAAAATAAGCGCTTAAATGTTAAAATTGAAAGTTAGGAATTTACAAAAGCATCATTAAATATACCAAGATACATTAAACGCACTGCGGGACAGCGGTTTTGAAACTGATTTTTTAGCACTGTTTTTTTTGTTTTATTCTGCCTTTGTGATGTTTTCTTTCTTCCTGTTTTGCCCTGCTTTTTTGGTTCTGTTTTTCTCCATTAGTTTGTTCTGCTTTGGGGGAACCGGCCTTCTTTCTGTTTTATTTCGCTTTTTTGGTACTGTTTTTCTTTTTCTTTTTGTTTTTCTTCTTTTTTTCCTCTTTTTCAGGCTGATTTTGGGCAGGGGGCCTCTTACAGAGTTCCACGTGGAACATCAAGCTGCTTTCTTGTTTCTCCGGCATAACCCCCCTGCCAACTATTAAAAAATGCCGTTATTAGCGTTTCACGTGGAACAATCTGTCCTAAATAAAGGAATTTTCAAGTTTTTTATGGAAAAGCAGCCTAACATCTGCTAAAAAGTCCCAAGCAGTTATTGTCTCGGGAATATTATGCCATTGACAGAAGGAGCGAATATGACACCTAAAAATAAAGAAAAACCCAAACATCTCGGCAGGGGGCTTGAATCACTTTTAGGTCCTATAATAAGTACGGTAGAAGAAAATATGGGGATTTCCGCTGCAAGCGAAGCCGTTAAGTCTATTCCAGATAAGGACTTACAAAAAAGCAGGGCGGAATTAAGCTTTGCCGATATTGCGCCAAATCCATATCAGCCGAGGCAGAGCTGGAACGACCAGCAGCTTCAGGAGCTTGCAAGCTCTATTCGGGAAAACGGCATAATTCAGCCAATAATAGTACGGCAAAAAGGGGATAAATATGAGATTGTGGCCGGAGAAAGACGGTTCAGGGCCGCCCAAATAGCAGGGCTTGATAAGGTTCCGGCTATGGTAAGAGAGACGACGGATACCGAGATGCTGGCTCTTGCGCTGGTTGAGAATATTCATCGCGCCGATTTGAATCCGATTGAAAAGGCAAAGGCCTATCAGAGTTTTATGAAGACTTTCAATCTGACTCAGGAACAGGCTGCCCAGAAACTCGGACAGGACCGCTCGGTTGTCGCAAATTATATTCGGCTGCTCAATCTTCCTTCTGAAGTAAAACAGATGCTCGTTGAAGGCTCTCTGGATATGGGACACGCAAGGGCGCTCCTTGCACTGCCGACAGATGATTTGAGAAAGAGATTGGCGAATCGTGCGTTGGCAGGGCGGCTCAGTGTTCGCGAAGTTGAACGGCTTGTAAGACTTGCGCTGGCAACGGGCGATGAGAAAAAACAAAAACAGCTCATTGAAAAACCTGCGCATATAAAAGACCTCGAGGAAAAAATCCGCAGCAGGCTCGGCACAAAGGTAAATATTCAGGCGCGTAAAAACGGCCAGCGCGGCAAAATTATAATCGAGTTTTATTCGCTCGACGAGTTCGACAGTATCGCACAAATGCTCGGCGTAAATCCGGATTAAAAGTTTCACCACAAATCCGTGAAGATGATTATGGACGGCCCGATGGGACATATGGAATTCGACTCGGCAAATCCCAAACCAGCCGACCCCAACAAACCCCACGAAAAAATGATGGCCGCTATGGTCTCGGCTATAGCAGGCTGTAAATTCCAAATGACCGTCAAGCCCACAGGCGAAACTTCCAATGTCCGCGGCATAGAAGATATGCTTGCGAAAATAAGGAAAGCAATACCTGCCGGTCCCGGAATGGAGGGAATGGATAAACTTCTCGACAAGATGTTCGACGAGAAAAAACTCGGAGAATTAACCGGTAATATGATGGGAACATTTCCGTCTGAACCTATAGCCGTCGGCGATGCGTGGTATGATATGCAAAGCATAAACCTTATGATGCCGATTGACGTCGATACAACTTATATGCTCAAGAGCCGTAAAGACGGTATCGCTTATATCGATGCGGCAGCCAAAATAGATATGGGCGACAGCTCAAAACCCATCGAAATAGACCCCGAAAATAAAATGTCTATGCAGCTGTCCGGCACAATAAACACGACGAGCGAGGTCGATGAAAAAACGGGACTTACGCAAAAAAGCAATATCACAATGAACTTTTCAGGCGTAATGAGAATGGAAGCGAACGAACAGATGCCGGAAGGGATGACTATGCCGATGACGATTAAGGGAGAGGCGGTTGTTGAATTGATTAAATAACTAAACAAAGATTTGAGTTAATAAAAACGGCCTTTGGGAAATTTCCGAAGGCCGTTTGCTTTTTAAGACTTCAGTGGGTTATTTTTTCTTCTTGGCTTTGCTTTTAGCAACTTTCTTTTTTGCCTTCTTTTTACCGGCACTGCATCCGCAACTTGAACACATAACCATATCCTTTCATAAAAATAATGTCATTCCCGCCCCCGTTTCCACGAGGGTAAACTCAAGCGGGAATCCATTCATTTATTATCGGTTATTTAAGACAAAATCTATAGCTTAATAGTTTATAGACCAATTTTGCCGCCAGAAAGTCCGAGGCCTTGTTTTTAGGATTCGGGCACAATTCGACGATGTCGAAGCCGACGACGTTTTTCTGTTTCATCAGCTTTTTAAGGAAACCAAGCGTTTGGTACCATCCGAGCCCGCCCGGCTCAGGTGTTCCCGTCGAAGGCAGTATTGCAGGGTCGAATACGTCAAGGTCGATTGTCAGATAGACGTTTTTTGTGAGCTTTTTCAGACATTTGTCGAACCATTTATTATTGCCGCAGATATCCTGAGCGAGAAAAACATTGTCTTTCTTTATCAATCCCGCTTCTTCGATTGCTCCGCTTCTGATACCGACCTGAACGACCGGCGCGATTTCTCTTGCCCTTGCCATAACGCAGGCGTGATTGTTTTTTGAGCCGTGATATGCATCTCTCAAATCTGCGTGAGCGTCCAATTGGAGCACCGATACGTTTTTAAAGGATTCGACGTGGGCCTGTATAGATGCGATGCTGACGGAGTGTTCGCCGCCGAGGGTTACGACATATTTTTTGTTTTTGATATGCTTAATGGCCCTTGCCTTGAGTTCGGCGACCATTTTCTCAGGCGATTTTTTCTCTTTGAGCGGCTTATCGGTAAAAATACCCTGTTTGTAAACTTCCGAATCTGTCTCGATGTCGTAAGTTTCCATATTTGCCGCCGCATCGATAATCGCGGCAGGGCCCTTGTCGGCTCCTTTTACCCACGTGCTTGTCGCATCGAACGGTGCGGGCAGAACGACTATTTTCGCCTTGTTATAGGCACAGTATTTCTTCGGCAGGTGGCCGAAATTGGTTTGCTGTTTCATTTGTCTCTTCCTATATGTCAATCGAACAGGAACATCGCGATAGAGACAGTGGTGGTCCACAATCCTTTTTGGCCTCTTGCTGCCTGTGTGCAGTTAGAAGTTCTGATAATCAGGCCGGTAGATTTATAAACCTGTTCTCTTTCGCTCCAGGCAGTATTGGGGTCAACTTCGAGGCCGAGTGTTGTGCCGAGCATTTCGGCGGCAAGGTCTTCAGCGAAATCGCCGGCCTGCTGCTCGTTCATTCCGTGGCCGTGCACCTCGCTCAAATAACCCCAGTTGTTCTTGTCCTTCGGCAGGGCGATACCGACCGAAGTTGCCAGAAGCCTGCCATGCTCATTTGTGTCGCATCTTGCCATAACACAGAAAGCGATAGCACCCGGAACGAGTTCTTTAAGTCCGGCTTCTTTGCTGATAATTTTGCACTTCGGCGGCAGAATTGACGAAACTTGTACGAGGTTCTGATTTGCAACGCCCGCATCACGCAGGGCCTCTTCGAACGACTTTAACTGGTATCTGTGTCTTCCGACGCCCTTGGTCAGAAAAACCCTCGAAGGCACCATACCGTCAACTGGAAAATTTGGCATCTCTTAAAATTCCTTTCAAATTATAAACCGCAAATTACGTTTTTGAAAATTTTGCAGAACTGACTTTGCGATTATATTACATTTAAAAATGGAATATCAAAATAAAAAGTATGGATAAAAAGGAAAAATTTTTTGTCAAAAGCGGCCTTGTCTGTTAAAGAAAACCGGATAATATTGAATTTTGGCGGACATCGACGGTTAAACTGCCAAAATGGCACGTTTTTGAAACAGGCCGGTCATTTTAACTGCTTTGTCTATAAGAAGTTAAGTTTTTTGCTTTTATTGGCACGTACTTTGCGTTTAAGATAGTCCGGCCAAGCTGTTTAGTTAAAAGGAGACATAAATTATGGCGAAAATTATTGGAATAGACCTTGGAACAACGAATTCGGTCGTCTCGGTGATGGAAGGCGCGGCGCCGAAAGTGCTCATCAATTCTTCCGGCAGCAGGCTTACGCCGTCGGTTGTGGGCTTTACGGACAAAGGCGAACGCCTTGTCGGCCAGATTGCCAAGCATCAGCAGGTAACCAACCCTGAAAATACCGTTTTCTCCATCAAACGCTTTATGGGCCGAAGGCACAACGAGGTTGCCAGTGAAGAAAAAATCGTTCCATATAAAATCATCGGCGCTTCTGACGAACTTGTTAAAGTGTCTGTCCGCGGCAAGGAATATACTCCGCCTGAAATATCGGCAATGATTTTGCAGGACTTAAAAAAGACCGCTGAAGATTACCTCGGCGAGAAAATAGAAAGGGCGGTCATTACCGTTCCGGCTTATTTTAACGACTCTCAGCGTCAGGCGACCAAGGATGCCGGCACGATTGCGGGTCTGAAGGTCGAAAGAATTATAAACGAGCCGACGGCCGCTGCGCTGGCTTACGGCATCGAAAAGAAGAAAAATGAGAAGGTCGCCGTGTTCGATTTCGGCGGCGGCACATTCGATATCTCGATTCTCGATATTGGCGATAATGTTTTTGAAGTTCTCAGTACCAACGGCGATACGCATCTCGGCGGCGACGACCTTGACGAAGTATTGATAAATTATCTGGCCGACGAGTTTAAGAAAACCGAAGGCATCGACCTGAGAAAAGACGCGATGGCGCATCAGCGTCTCAAAGAGGCCGCCGAAAAGGCCAAGTGCGAATTGTCCAATCAGGTCGAATCGACAGTAAATCTGCCGTTTATCACAGCCGACGCCTCGGGGCCGAAACATTTGCAGATAACCATTACCCGCAGCAAATTCGAGTCGCTCGCTGAGCCGATATTCGAAAGATTAAAAAATCCGTGCGTCAAGGCGATGAGCGATGCGAAGATGGAGCCATCCGAAATAGCAGAGGTTCTGCTCGTCGGCGGTTCAACAAGAATCCCGAAGGTTCAGCAAATCGTAAAAGACCTGTTCAAGAAAGAGCCGAACAAGAGCCTTAATCCTGATGAAGTCGTGGCAATCGGTGCTGCAGTTCAGGGCGCCGTTCTTGCCGGCGATGCAGGAGTGAAAGACATTCTGCTTTTAGACGTTACGCCGCTTTCGCTCGGCGTTGAAACGCTCGGCGGCGTTATGACAAAACTCATCGACCGCAACACAACGATACCGACCAGCAAAAAAGAGGTATTTTCGACCGCTGCCGACAGTCAGACGACTGTCGATATTCACGTTTTGCAGGGCGAGCGCGAGTTCGCAAGAGATAACAGGACTCTGGGCAGATTCCAGCTTTCCGATATTCCGCCCGCTCCCCGCGGTATGCCGCAGATTGAGGTTGCGTTCGATATCGATGCCAATGGTATATTGAATGTCTCGGCTAAAGACCTCGGCACAGGCAAACTGCAGTCGATTCAGATTAAATCCAGCTCAGGCCTTAGCGATGACGAAGTCAAAAAGATGCAGCAGGACGCTGAATCTCACGCAGCCGAGGACAAGAAACGCAGGGAGGTGGTTGACCTTAAGAATCAGGCCGACCAGTTGGTTTACGCAACCGAAAAAACACTCAAAGAGCACGGCGATAAGGTTTCGTCCGATACACGCGGCAAAATAGAGTCGGCGTTAAACAACCTCAAAGAAGCGGCCAGGGGCGAAGACGGCGACGCCATCAAGAAAGCAATGGAAAATCTCAGCAGCACCGCTCAGGAACTTGGCAAAATTTTGTATGAAGAGGCGGCCAAAAAACAGGCCGCTCAAGGCGGCGGTCAGGCAGGGCCGCAACCTTCAGAACCGCCGAAAGGCGGCGAGGGCGAAGTCCACCGCAAAGGCAGCGGCGATGACGTGATTGACGCTGAATTCGAAGCGAAAGATAAATAATAGTTTTTAATCGCAAAACATAATTTGACGACCGGCCGTTTTCAAACGGCCGGTTTTTTTATCACATCCGCCAGTTCAACGCAAACAATGCAAAATCCGCAAAATTTACATAACCGTCTTTATTTGCATCCGCTCTTTCGTAATAATCATTTTCTTTGCTGCCGTTAGTTTCGAGCCAGTAATAACAAAATTCCGCAAGGTCTTTCATATCAACTTTCCCGTCTATAGCCAAATCGCCCGCAGGCGCATCTTTTACAAAAACCACGCTGAAAGGTTCTGACGGCTCATAATTTCCCAACTCGTCATAGATGATATATGTAATCCATTGCAGTTCTGTTTCGCCTGATGGTGCCGGTGCGTGATATTCAAGATGTAAATGAGTATCTGAAAGTTCGCTGTGGTTGAATGAGTCGCCGGCCTCATCAAGCAAAATGCCAAGCACGCTTTCTCTTGTCGAGAAACCAGCTTTTATCGAAACGCACTCGATGATAATTCTGTGGTCGGTATTTGCCGTTCCGGAGAGCTGCCTGTTTGGGTCGCTTTCGTTGATTACGTCGAATCCCGGTTCTCCTATCTGCCAGCGGTCATATCGCGAGTTGTAATACAGTGGATAGTGCCAATGCAGCCAAGTTGCCTCTCCGCTGTTGTCCGGGTCGCTATGTCTGTACTTTTGTGTGCAATCTACAAAAAGTTTGTTGTCATCAATAGTGCCGATGATTCCGTCCGGATTACAGCCGATTAGAAAATGGTCCAGCGGACAATCGGCAAAGCATAATTCGGCTGCCGCTGAAATAACTGCGATAACGATAAATATTCTAATCATATCTAAATTCCTTTAATCATCTTCCGGCCAAGCGGGGGCTGCTTCAGGAAACCAGAAGCAGTTGCCGGGCCAGCTATAAGTGTCTTCTATTTTTAGTGTTTCGATGTGTCCGTCAGCGAAAAGATAATTGGATTTTTCCGAATGCCTGTCCCACGCGACTTGTCCTTTTGCGGTTTTGATATTATATCCCCACGATTCCGGATGGATATGGTCTGCCGATGTCCAAGACGACGGGCTTTCGCTGACATAAATGCAATATTGCGGCCTCTTAATGAATTTGACGCTGTTGTATTTGCCGCCGAACCGCAAACATTTGGAATCCATCAGGGCATTGAGAGCAAAGCTCGACCATCTGGAATTTGCCGGCTGTTGACCGAGGGGTTTGGCCCAATCTATAAAATTTTTCGCTTCATCAGACGGACATCTGAAAAGCAGGCTCTGCTTAAGATATTTTGTCAGTATTTTAAGCCAGTATTGATTCGGGTCTGAAGTATGGCAGGAGCTATCCGGCAGACGAGAATCGTTTTCCTGTAAATAACATTGCAAAGCAACCCCCATCTGCCGCATATTGCTCGAGCAGACCACTTTTCGGGCCTGCTCTCTTGCCTTTCTCAGTGCCGGCATAAGAACTGCCAGCAACATAGCGATTATTGATATAACCACCAGCAGTTCTACAAGCGTAAACGCTTTGGAAAATTTTCGCGTCATTATTTCCTGCGAAATCTCAAAACAGATATCAGACCTGCGCCGAGCAGCGTGAGCGTTGTCGGTTCGGGAACGGTTACGAAATTCAGCGTATATTGAGCCGACTCGGCGAAACCTGTTGAGCCTGTATCAATTACTGTAAATGTCGCCGAGAACGTTTGCCCTGCTCCGTCGGCCAACGCAAGAAATTCGGTATGCGTGTGGAAATGCCAGGCACCCAGTCCGCCGCTGCCGTCGGGAAGTTCATCGCTCCACTGAGGAGTTCCGAATGAGAAAGTCGAACTGTCCGATGTAAGGATTTCCAGCGTTGTGGCTTCGTCTTCCATCCAGAAATTAGCCGAGTCGGAAAAACTTATTCGCTTAAGTGCGATTCGCCAGTCCGGCTGTGTCGATTCATCATTAAAATCAAGTTGATATAAGCCATTTTCTGGATGTGCCGAATGCCAGCAATCCAGCACGGCAATATAAATTTGCTTATCGCCGATATATTCGCCGGTCGGCAGCATCTCAATAGTTTCCCATTGCGGCAGGCTCGGCGTTGCGAAAATCCATAAAGCGTTATCATCATCCGTACCCCATACACCGTCAGCGTTTCGTCCAACATGTGTGTGCGTGTGGTCTGCCGTTGCAAGGCTTGTACAAAACATAATAGCAGTAAATATGTAAAAACTTCTTCTTAACATAAAATATCTCCATTTTCTTGTAGTTAAAATCGTTCCAATCATTCAGCACAGATACACACTGCGCGCAATATAATTGTGGATTTGAAGATGTATTGAATTGGGTATTTTATGCCGGGCTCGGAGGCGCCCGAAGATATGGAATGCAAAAACTGAAACGATTTGTAATGTGTTCAGCCGCGGGGGCGGCCGTATCAAAAACCGGCAGCAATTCAAAACCAACTGCAGCGGAGAGTAGAACTGTTTGGCTTTTATTTACAGCGGCCTGTTGACATATAGGACAATTTTTGTGGTCGTGCCCGGCATCGTGATTATGCTCTGCCAAATGAAGATAAAGAAAGAAATTGACAGAACCGGGCAAAAACACCGCAACGGCGATCACAATAACGAATTTTCGCAATGGCTTAACCATATAAAATTACGAACATACCGGACAAAGCCCTTCGATTCTGACCTGCTGTCTTTGGATTACAAACCCTTTTTTCAAGCCCCTTACAAGCGGAACAGCGGAATCTGTCATACAAAAAGTTTTGCCGCAATTATTACAGGTAAAATGCGGATGGCACTGTTTTTCCCCGCAATGATGCGCCAGCTCATAGTTCCATGCCCGTTTTTGAACGTAGGCTTTATGAACCAGTCCGATTTTGCTCAATTTTTCAAGAATTCTATAAACGGTAACCTTATCAGGCCCGCTTTCCCCGAGCCTTTTAAGCAAGTCTTGACGAGAAATAGGGCTATCAGCACAAAGCAGCTCCTGCAATACCCGAATTTGCGGCTTTGTGATGTTTAGCCCCATTTCCCCTAACATATCTTTTGCTCTTTTTTCTAACTTATTGCCAGCCATATAGTTACGACTTTATATAATTGCAATATAGTTGCATTTTATCCAATTAGGATTGTTTTGCAAGAACTTTTTGGTATGAATTTTTATTTACCTATGCAGAAGCGGGAAAATACGGTTTCAAGGATTTGCTCGTCGATATGTTCGGCCTCGAAGCTCGATAAATTTCGAATTGCCGAACGCAAAAACATCGCTGTTATTTCTTCGCTGCCTTTTTCAAGCTCTCCGCAGGCATTTTCGACATTTTTAATCGCTTCAATTACAGCTTTTTTGTGTCTCTCTGTAAGGGCGGTTTTTTCAGCGGATTCCGATGTATTGGAGGTCTGAGTAATTATATTCTGCTCAATAAGCATTTTGAGCTGTTCAAGGCCGCTCTTGTTTTTTGCGCTTGTTGCGAGAAAGTCATTACCAAAAAGCTGTTTTAATTTCGCCTGTTTTTCCGCTGTTTGACTGTCGTTTAATAAATCGCATTTTGATGCCGTATAAATCGCCGGTTTTTCGGATATACGTTTGAGTATTTCCAAATCTTTCGAATAATTCTGTTTCGTTATGTCGGCGCAGAAGATTATCACTACGGCCTCGTCGATAGCTCTTAAAGCCGCGGCATTAGCGAGGGTTTGAAGTATATCGGCTGGTTCGGCGACAATACCCGCACAGTCGAACAGGATGCAGTCGCAGTGAGCCAATTTTAGCCAGTGTTCGAGTACATCACGTGTCGTACCGCTTTGGTCTGAAACGATGCTTCTTTGTTTTCCGATGAGTGCGTTCACGAGGCTGCTTTTGCCCGCATTTGCGGCGCCTGCGATTACCACTGACGGAGACTGCGTAATTTGTTCGAATGTTATCGAGCCGGATAAAAGCTCATCGAGACTGCTTCGAATTTTTTCCGCTGTCTCAACGGCCTTTTTCGGAGCAATTACCTCTATATCTTCGGCGCTGAAATCAAGTCCTGCCTCGATTAAGCTCAATAATTCGAGTATTTCCTGCCTGATTTGACCGACTTTCTGCTCGACTGAGCCGCCGAACAGCCGTTGAGCGGCGCCGAGCTGATATTGATTCGAGCTTTGTATCAATTGCGCGACCGCCTCGGCCTTTGATAAATCCATCTTTCCGTTTTGGTATGCCCTATATGTAAATTCGCCCGCCAGTGCGTCCCGGCAGCCGAGCGTTAAAAGTTTTGCAAAGATAAACTCGGCAGCTTCCTCACAGGCAAAAATATGTATCTCGGCAAGGTCTTCGCCTGTATATGAATTAGGAGAGGTAAAAAGATAAAAACGGCAGTCGAGTTCGAGTTCGTCGATATTTATAGGCGAATGAATTATTATCCGCTGTTTTTGAACGTTTCGCAAGGCGAGGGATTTTAAGATGTCGAAAGTTTTATCACCGCTGATGCGTATAATTTTTTTTACTGCCGGGTCCCAGCCGCTGGATACTGCAACTATTGTGTCGTTAGTATTATACATATTGCGAAACGCCGCCGTCCTCCTTCGCTGAAGCTACGGAGGATAAATGCCGGCAACGGCTAAACAACTTTCCGGTCAGGAAAATCTAATTGGCGGCTTGGGTTTTTTCTTCTTCAATTTTCCGCCGAGCTTGCTTGTGGTCGGAACAAGGCCCGCTTCTTCGAGAGCCTCTCTTTCCTTGATGTGTTTTTTTATGATGTATTGTTCGACAACGCCGGCGGTCGTACTTGCCATAATATAAAGGTTCAGGCCTGACGGCGCCCGATAAAGGAACATAAGCATCATTACGGGCATCATCCACAGCATCATTTTCTGCTGCTGGGCTGCCTGCGGGTTCGACGAGGGTGCCGATGACGGCATAAGTTTTTGCTGCGCGAACATCGATATTCCGAGGAATATCGGCAGCAGGTTAAAACTTGTGCCGATGAACGAGCCGATTAGAGGAATATGTTCGACGGCGACCGGCAGCGCAAACAGCGCATCGGGCGATGAAAGGTCGGTAATCCAGAACGGCAGAAACGCTGCGCCTCGGAATTCGATACCGGCGTAAATTGCGCTGTAAAGCGCAATCCATATCGGCATTTGCAGCAGCATAGGCATACAGCCGAGCATAGGCGCCATACCTTGTTCTTTGTAAAGGGCGGCAAGCTTCTTCTGCATTTCTGCTTTGTTATCGCCGTATTTTTTCTTGATTTCCTCTGCCATTGGCGCCAGCTTCGACATCTTCATCATCGAGACCTGGCTTTTTTTCGTAATCGGATGCAGCAGTACGCGAACAACAAAGACGAAAATTATAATCACAATCCCGTAGTTGGGGATATACTGATACATCCAGTTCATCGCGGCAAGTATGGCAAAACTCAAGTTGCTGAAGATATCGCCGCAGCAGGCCTGAAAATCTATCGTTTTTATAAAACCGAGATTTTTATAAAGCGGCACGTTGTTGAAAAGGTCTCTGTCCTTGGGGCCGATATAGACCTGAAACTTATATGAAATTTTTCGCTGCGGAGCGATTGACGCCGTTTGCGTTCGCAGCCGCACACCGATATTCTCATCGCCTTTTACCATAGCGTCAGGGTCGAAGGATATGCCGTATTTTTCGGCGAGCCAGTCGCAATAGATATTATTCTCATCTGTCGGCACAGGCCGAATAATGGAAACAAAATATTTGTCCGATATGGCCGCCCAGATAAACTTAAATTCGGCATTCTCGTGAAACAGCGGGGCCTTACCGTTAAAATCCTTGATAATTTTTTGAATATTTGTTTTTGCTGTCTCAACAATGCCTTGAGAGTTTATAAACCCCGCCGCTACTGTTCGGGCATCTCTTCTATCGTCTTCACTCACTATTCCGACAGGCCCGAGCATGTCGAGTGATGTTTTGACTTCATTTCCGCTTAAATTCTCAATGCCGACGACACAGTCCAGCAGATAGTTTTCCGGTTGAAGCGTGTAGGTTTTCGTCAGTTTAACAAGGCTGTTATTATTTTTTAAAATGTTTGCGTAGAAAGTTATTGTTTCAGAGCCATCGGAGTTTCTATTTACGCCGGCGCTTTGCCAGTTGAGTTTGTTAAGTGGAAATGCCTTGCCGATTTCCGGCAGCAGCAGCCTGGCGCTGGTCAGTGTATTGGTGCTGTCGGCGGTGGTAAGCATTTTCAGCGGCTGCGGATTTTTGCAGTCTCTGTCGTCGTAATCCCGAAGACTTGCCGAAGTTACGGCTGCGCCCTTTGTCGTCAGTATGAGTTCGAGTTTATAAGGATTATTGCTTTCAGCCGGCAGAGTCGAGCCAAGTGTAAATGTTTCTTCCGGTCCGTTCGTTGCGGAAATATCAACATCCTGCCGAATGGAGCTGGTTTGCGGCACGGCGTTTACCTCGGCCTTTACAATCCCGCAGACAGTAAATAAAATAACAGCTAATTGAATCGATATTTTTTTTATACTCATAAAAAATCTCGGCCGTGAGGCCGATTCCGTAATTTTGATTTCTAATTTTTGATTTTTAATTTCTGTTATCGTCCTTCACTCAGCCTGTCGGCTTCGAAGTTGTCGAGCTCCGGTACTGCACGGATTTTATTCGCGGTGGTTTCATAATCGTACGGGACACGGACAAAGTTAACCGTGCTGTTTTCGACATAAACATAGGAAGCTCTGTTGTCTTTGTCTCTCGGCTGGCCTACGGAGCCGACGTTTATAATTGCTCTTTCTTCGGGTATTATAGGATACACATAATCGAGCTCTTCGGGGGTATAAAAATCCGGGTCGGCGAGAAAAACACCCGGCAGATGTGTATGACCAATGAAGCAAATATGTTTAATCCGGTCAAACTGAGAAGTTATTTTTATCGGCGTCGCATAAACATCATCGGGGAAAAGGTACTCATTAATGGGTCTTTTCGGAGAAGCGTGCACAAACTCAAAAATCGCCTTTGCGCCGTCAAGGTCTGCCGGAAGGGTGTATCTCATTTGCTGAGTGCCGAGATATTCCCAGCGTTTATGCCTTTCACCGCTGCCCGGTTCGGTTTCAAGCTGGCTTCTGGTCCAAAAGCTCGCCCGCTCGGCGCCGAGATTGAAATTGGTAGGCTCATATAAAATCGCGTAATCGTGATTGCCTATAACGCAAACCTGTGTTTTTTCGATTACCAAATCGAGACATTCTTTCGGATTCGGCCCATAACCGATTATATCGCCGAGGCAATAAACTTTTTTTATGCCCCTTTTTTCAATGTCATCAAGCACAACCGTCAGGGCCTCAATATTCGAATGTATATCGCTGATTATCGCAAACATCCCGTTTTCCCAGAGTAATAAACAAAATTATCATACAGAGGCGATACTTATACCAAAAAAACGCCCCTTATGCCAGTGCCAAAATATAAAATAAAGAGGACTAACTGTGTCCAAATACGATGGTATTTAGACATTTATGTAGTTATTAACTTGACAAAGTCTCATAAATTTGATATTTTGCATATCGAGTATAATTTAGGGAAACTGGGGAAGCAAGGAGGCTTTTGTTTCTGTGATGTGAGCAGAAACCGGTGCCTTAATACGATAAACTATATAAGCCAATGCAGGAGGTAGTCATTATGAAACGTTTAATAGTATGTTTGTTCATATTATTTGTTGCGGGTACTTTGCAGGCGGCGCCGGTTAATATTCCAGACCCGAATTTGAAAGCTGCTATCGAGAAAAAGCTGAACAAATCCGACCCGGACGCAAACGATATGCTTTTGCTGACTTATCTTCGTGCCGATTCTAACGGGGTTTCCGATCTGGAGGGAATTCAGTACGCAACAAATCTTAAGTATCTTTATCTTAGCAACAACAATATTTCAGATATAAATGCTCTAGCTTCTCTTAAACAACTTATTGAGCTTAATCTATATGACAATTATATCTATGATGTAAACACGTTGGCTGATGCCAATCAGATGGTGTACCTGAATCTGCACTATAATGAGATTAATAATATTAGTCCTCTTGCCAATCTGAAAAAGCTTAAATATCTTTATTTGTCAGATAATAATGATATTTCCGACATCTCCGTCTTATCGGACATGAACAGCCTGATAGATTTGAGACTTGCATATAATTATATTACCGATATTTCTGTGCTTGCCGGTCTTCCGCAGATTCAGCAGTTGAGGCTCAGGAACAATGAGATAGCGGACATCTCTCCTATCGCGGCTTATACCAATCTGACCAGGCTCGAACTTGAGAATAACCCAATGAATTTTGATTCTTGGTGTGTTTACCTTAAACAAATTATCGGCAACAATATCCTTGCTAATATAACCAGCAATCTGCGTATTAATGATCGTTCTACTGATATGAATGATATGCGAGTTTTCGCCGATAAGTGGTTGAGGCAGGATTGCAGTTGGATCAATAATAATTGCAGCGGTGCTGATTTTGACGAATCAGGCAATGTAGATTTTTGGGATTTCGCTGTTTTTGCTGAGTGGTGGATGTATCAATCCTAAAAATTTATTTTTGATTTTTGAAAGGCCGTTTGTTTAAGCGGCCTTTTTTATGCGCATAAAAAAGGAAGGCGTTTAAACGCCTTCCTTTTATTTAAAGCCCGCCGCCGGCAGAACTTCGTCGCAAGCCGGCAAAGCACGGCGGGCATCAGGGCTATATGCCGAAAATCATTCTTAGCTTTCTTATCAGGTTTTTCGGCAACAAGGCGGCGATAGAGCGAATCAGAATATTCCGCATAAATTGCCGTTTGTTTATAAAACCTATTCTCAACAACTCTTTTTGCAGCCTGATTTGCTGAGAGGCTCTTTCGCCTCCGCTTCGTCTTTTGACTGCCCAGCGATGATAATAAAGCACCTGCCCGATATTTGCCATTTTGGAGCCGTTTAGAAGCATTCTCGCCCAAAGGTGATAGTCCTGCAGTTTGGCCATATCGGAATAGTTCCCCGCTTTAAGAACCGCCTCCCTGCGAAACATCGTCGCGGCGTGATTCATACAAAATCTGAATTTAAATTTCCTCGCGATTTGTTCGTGCAGCAGCGGGCCCCGCCGAATAAACAGCGGCCTTTCGGGGCTTTCCTCAAAAACGGAGACAAAACAGCTAACTACATCGATACTCGGATTATTTTTCAGGAATTTTAATTGTTTTTCAAACCTTTGCGGACTGCTTATATCGTCGGCATCCATTCTGGCAACGATATCGAACGAGCAATTTCTTATCCCCTCGGCCAGAGCTGTTCCAAGCCCTTTATTTTCTTTTAATTCTGAGATTTTTAAAATATCGCCGATTTTTTGCTTATACTCGTTAATTGTGTTTTCAATTTCCAAACTGACGGGGCCGTCTTCTACGAGAACAATTTCATCGGGTTTCGCCGTCTGGTTAATGATGCTGTCCATAGCGCATCTGAAATAATCGGCTCTGTCTCCTTTGTAAACGCTCATAAGAACAGAAAACTTCGGCAAGTCCTTATTTTCTGAAAATATTACGCTTCGGAAGTATTCAAACCTTTTCTGCCAGTCGGCCTGTGCGGCAGCAGCTTGTCTGTTTTTTATTTTTTCAGGCGTTTCAGTTTGCCCCAGATTTTTTATTATCTCCAGAGCCTTTTCTGCCGTGCCGTCAAAATGATAAACGTGTTCGCTGTAAACAGGGTCTGGTTCGATGCCGCTGGCAAGAACGGGTTTTCCGGTTGCCAGAGACTCGAAAATTTTGGCAGGAATAACGCCTTTTGTATAGGCGTTCTTTTTATAAAACAGACCGATGATATCAGCATCCTTTAATTGTTCAGCCAGTTTTGACTGGCTCACTGCGGGCCTTAATTCTATATTGTCCGATAAGGATTTACCTTCATTCTCTACGATTGTGCTAATGAATACTATTTTAAATTTTTTTGAAAGGTTATTATACAGTTCGATATCATTCATCTGATGTATCATGCCGAAAAAGTATATTGTTTTCGGCTCTTTGGCTTCATCGCCCCTGAATGCTTTTGTGAAAAGCTCGAAATTTACCCCCGGCAACGCTCGCAATACTTCTCTGCCGCCGCTCTTGGCTTTAAGCCTTTCCGTGTTGTGCTGTGAATCTGTAAAAAGCAAATCCGACTGATGAATCAATGCTTTTTCGGATTCGAGTATGCTCGCAACAATCCTGTCGCTGTCGTCATAATTATGCACGTTAAGATAAACAACTTTTTCCGGCGATATTTGTTCAATCGCCTCAAGGCAATTATAGGAAGGCACCCCAGTTATGATTATAGCGTTTTTTATATTAAGTCCTTGGAATGTCCGCTTGACAAGTTTGCTATTTATAACTCTCATTTTCCCTGTGGGCACCAACCAGAGCGGACTGATGATTTTAAGATTTTCAGGCAATTGACTGTATTTCTTGCCTTTTATTCTTTTGACTATTTTTTTAAGAATTGGACCCGGCCCGGGCCATCTTTGGGGAGCCCTGTTAATATAAAACACTCTATGTCCGGCTTCTGCAAAAAGCACTGCAAGGGCCTGCCGCTGATACCAGAGCGTATCGAAATCATTTGATGAAATCATCACAATGTCGTTAGGCCGATTCATATTCTTATAGAACTCCTAGTTTTTGATATATCTCAATAAATTTATTGACCATTTTTTCGCCTGTAAATTCTGCCTGCCATCTCGCAAAACCTGTTGTTCGCATTTGTTCCCAGTTTTGGGCCGGCGTTGTGAAGGCATTTTTGAGTATTTCCGCCAGATCGCTATAATCTTTCGGTTTATGCGTCCACCCTGTTTTGCCGTGTTCGATAATCTCGCCGACTCCGCCAGTGTCGCTTACAATAACCAGTTTTCTAAGACTCATCGCCTCAAGAATGCAGTTTGGCACACCTTCGCTGTCGGATGGAAGAACAACAACAGGTATTACTTCAAGAGCGCTGTGGATATCTTTCGTATAGCCATAGAATTCAATTTGGTCATAAATACCACATTGACGAGCCAGATTTTTTATCTGGTTGGCGGTATCAGAAGTTTTACTGTTTGACGTATAACCTGTTGATTCGCCGCCGATGAGTCTGGCGGTGATTTTCAGATTTTGATTTTTCAATAAAGCAAGAGCTTGTATTAAACAGTCATGCCCTTTGCCCGGTTTAAGATTAGCTATTAAGGCAATTTTTGCCGGAAGCGGTTGACCGAAGATTTCTACCGGTTTATCCGGCGTGCCTACTGAATCACAGCCGTCTAAAACAGTTGTGACTTTATTCGGATTGATTTGGGAGCACGTTATGATTTCCTCGGTCAGATATTTACCGTTGGCGATATAGAAGTCAACATATTTTGATGTCGCTCTATCGAGCAGATAATAAAAAGATTTTGCCGCTTTGCTGTTTTTCGAGCAGTTAATATATGTCTGTGCACGCAATATGTGAGGAATGTCAGTCCTTTTTCTTCTGACCGCCCGACCTATTAAACTTTCACGGAAAAGATGGGTCTGTATAGCAGCAACATTTCTACCCTTTAGCAACTTCTCAATTCTTGCCGCAGCAGAGAGAATTTTCGAGGCAGAGAAAATTTTTGCACGACTCATTGGAACAGCAAGAACTTCAAAACCATATTCGGCAAAAGTCTGCGCAAAAACTGACCGTTTGTCTGAAGTTATAAGTACAGGGCGCAGACGCTTCCTATTAAATAAATGTCTGGCAAGTATTATAATCTGGTTTTCCACGCCGCCAACTTCATCGGCGCTTTGCCTTATAAAAACAATCTCTTTCATATACGCTTAAAAGCCCCCTATATAAAAATAGACAGCCAGAATTATAAACGCTGCATATACAGCCATTATAACTTTGTTTTTCCATGCATTGGGCAGTGCAATAAAACTTTCGACGCCCACGCCGATGATAATAAAAGTTATCGGCGCAAGCGAACCTCTATACCTTAAAAGATTCGGCTGTAGCCCCCCAAGCAGCATTGCCGAGGCAATTAAAGCGATAATATATGGCGTCAAAAGACCTAAAAAATCTGTGCGGTTGCTGATTATTACAACAGCTCCTATTATCAAAAACGGAAGCGGCAGCCACCACTGATAAATATTAGATAAAAGCACCGTATCATAGAATTTATTTTCCTTAGTATAGAGATGATGCAGGTTTCTGGGGGGGGGATTTAACAAGGAGAGCGGCACATTAAGCAACCTGAACGAACTGTGTGATTTATATGTCTTGTCTAAGATTTCAACCGTCTCAATCCTGCCGCGCTGTCCTCGTTCCATGCGGTTATATTTACCTACCATAGTTTCAGCTTTATATGTCAGCTTGTTAAACTGATAAAATGAAATTATTAAAACTATCAATGCCATTAGCATAACCGCAACGATTTTCCCCGCAGGGTTGTATCTGTATCTAAAATATATTACGATGGGAATCGTAACAATAAATATCAATCCGTACTCAAGTCTTATCCATATAAGAAAAACACTTGCCGCTGTAATCGGCAACATAGCCAAGAGCAGCTTTTTGTTGCGGACTATCATCGCAAAACCGAGAACTATCAGGCTCACCGCAAATATTACCCAATTTTCCTTGAGGAATCTGACCGAATAAAGCGCCGTTTGTGGAGCTAATGCCGAAATAGCCGAGACAATAGAAGCTGTTTTCATACTGAAGAGCCTTTCGGCCCCCAGCGCCGTAATCGCGGCGGCAAATGCACCCAAAACCGCCCCTGTAAGTCTTGCCCAAACGGCCTCATCGCCGAAATATCTGAAAATTCTCGACAAAAGAAAACTCATTCTGTACGAATGTTCGTTAAATTCCGGTGAACTTATAAATTCGGAAACTGAAACATCGCGGTACATCTGCCCATTATAAAAATAGAAAAATTCGTCTGCTTCGAAGAGTATTGAATCATAATGTTTTATCCAAGGCGTAGTTCTTACACGGATGTTATCTCGCATAAATGGAGTTGAATTTTCTAATACAAAAATAAGACATAGCCTTAAAAGCAACGCCGCTACGAACGTAAGGGCGGCCAATTGCGAGCCTTTAAGTTTGAACGCAAGATAGCCTCCGATTGCCGCCGTACAGAATATGAGCATATTCATAACAATGCCGGTTTTGTTATTTGTCTGCGGCGCAGAAAAAATCAATATCACAAGCAAGGCGATTGCCGCCAGTATTATAAATATCTGATATTTTATCGCCCTGCGCCAAAGTTCGGCGATTTTATCGAGAATATTAGATATTATATTATGCATTAACGGGACTCCTTTATGCCTTTAGCGAAGAAAATCAGTAAAAGAAATGCCCAATGGCGACACACTGCCCCATCGCCCCCTGCGATATCTGCTGTACAGGAGCATGTTGACGATGCCATAAAATATATTACCTTATCAACGGTCATTTTTCTTTTGTCTATATAGAATTTGGGCAAGGATTTTTCTTAATCTATTTCTGCCTATGGTTTCCCCTACTGGTTCAATTATTTTCTGCTGCGGCATTTTTTTTATCCACCTATCAGGGAATTTGGAACCTACTGCAAAAAGATAGATTCCACAGTTGAAATCATTATTTGCAGCCATATATACGGTTGACAATCCGTTGGTTTTAAATAATTGTGCCAGTCCATCAGGCGTGAATCGCCAGTAATCGCCCCATTCTTCTGTTGGGTGATGGGTCTGCGCGAAAGGTACAACAACAATAACAATATCACGTGACATCCGGCAAATATTTTTGAATGCAAAACCAAAATCTATAATATGTTCAAGCGTTGTATGGTTAAACGCAACATCGAATTTTTCCACCAAGCCTTCGGACAGCGGCTTCAGAAGGTCGAGAAATATTTCGTCGTTTCTGTTTTGGAGCCCTCTGTAACCGGAATAATTGGTAATACAGTAACTCTTGGCGTTTTTAAAATAATCTTCATAGCGGCCACCTTCTTTATCGCAGTCATTCCATGCCGAGACATTGACAACCTTTCCAGTGAAAAGGTGAGAGATGTTACGCAATTGTCTGTTCGACCAAATTCTCGGTAACTGAAATTGTCTTTCTGCACACATCAGGACATTTCCTTTGTGATACCTTTAATAAAAAATATCAGCGCAAGCGTAGAATAAACGGCAGAATATACCACTTGTGCCAAGCCGGCGCCGACGAGTCCTATTTTGTTAAGCAGTAAATATAGGGATATAAGAAATGCTATAAGCGAAATTGTCTGCACAAGTAAATTCCTGCCGGCCATACCCATAGCAAGCAATCCTGCCGGCAGGCAAAACACAAAGCCCCATATAACGAAAGCAAACATAAACACAATCATAGTCGCCCAGGCGCCGATATATTCAGCTCCGACCGCAATATTCAAAATCCATTTGCCGAAAAGCACAAAAGCGAACCATATAAACAAGGATATACCGCCGGCAACTGCTCCTGTTTTTACCGCGATATGTTTCAGTTCCGTAAATCTTTTTTCGGCCGTAAGGTGCGCCATTTCAGGATAAACCGCCTGATATATCGGTTCGGTCAGATGCGCTAAAATTGTTGCGAACTGCCTTGCGATTTTATACAGGCCCGTTACGGCAGGCCCCAAAACCGCTCCGGTAATAAGAAGGTCCAATTCTCTCGAAGCCAGCCGGATAGATTGATTTAAGTTGGTGCTCCAAACAAATAGCCAGATAGTCTTGTTTTTTGCGGTAATGCTTAATTTGGCTTTGAGGAAATTAACGTCTGTATTTTTCTTTACCTGCCGCCAACCGCCGACGAGCAGCAAACCGGATTCGACCATAATGGAAAATACCCATATAGCGGCAAAAACCACCAGACTGCCAGAAAATAAATATGCGAATATTATAAGAACAAGCCTCAGGGCTGAAGCGGTTATTTTCGCCGCAGCGATAAGTTTAAATTTGTTAAACAATCGCAGTAGCCCTATAGCGGTACCGTTTAGATTAAAAAGTATCCAGAGACAGAAAACCAGACCTGTATAAATTGTCTGCTCCTGCCAGCCTTTCCAGTTTCCGAAAAAGTAAATAACAGTGGCCGCCAAAATGGTTCCTATAAAAGCTGTCGCAAAATCGAGGATTGTGCAGAATTTGGCAAGCGATTTAAATTCTTCTTTTTTGTCCTGTTTGAGAAAATCGGCGCCGAATTTTATCGTTGCCTGCCAGCACTGGAAATTCATCAGCCTGTCGATGATAATTACGAACGACTGTATCATCGCGAATACGCCAAGCTTCTCGGCGCCGAGAGCTCTTGCGGCAAGGGATATGCTTACCAGAGTCATCAGCCCGGCAATCGTGCTGCCGCTGAAAATAACCGAGGCGTTTTTGAACATCCTTTTCAAAATAGTGTCTTTTAGTGTCGAATTTAACATTATTAGAAATTTCTAATCCGAGTATTTCCGGCGCAATGCCCGCATGATTTGCTGAACGCTGACGGCGCCGATAACGTGAAAAAGCAAAATAATAAGAACAAGAATAGAAATGAACATTATGATGCTCTTTACGCTCCTTGCCGCCATAAGAAGAACGCCCGCTCCTGTCGCCAGAAGCGTAATCGCGTAAGCAAGGACGGCAACTTGTCTTTGTTTCAGTCCGAGCCTCAGCAGCCGGTGATGAAAATGTTCCGTATCCGGCAAAAAAACGGCTCTCTTTTGTCCGAATCTGTTAACCATTATAAACAGCGTATCGAATATCGGAATTCCCAGCGCAAGCAGCGGCAGGGCAAAGCCTACAAGCGCCTGCGATTTTGCGGTGGACATTACCGTCGCCGAGGCGATGATAAATCCGAGGAATAAACTGCCGCAATCTCCCATAAAAATCTTTGCCGGATTAAAATTGAAAAAGAGAAATCCTGTCAGAGCTCCGGCAAGAGCGAGCATTATCACACAGAGAATCGGCTGGCCGAAATGAATCGACAATACCGCGATTGTCGCGCAGGCAATCGCGCCTATACCGGCCGCAAGCCCGTCCAGCCCGTCGATGAAATTCACGGCATTTGTAACGCCTACTATCCAAAGAATCGTAAATGGCAAGGACAAAAAACCAAAATGAATATTAAGAAGCTCGGGAATTCGAATTATATTTATTCTAATACCGAAAGCACAGACGAAAACTGCCGCAAGGAGCTGCGACAGGAATTTTACCCATGTTTTCAACGGTCTGATATCGTCAGCCAGGCCGACAATAAATATAAATGTCCCTGCGATGAGCATAGAGAAAATTTTCGCGCCGTTATCGCGGAAACTTCTGCCGATACTGTTTGACATAACATACGCCGTGATGACCGACAGTATCATAGAAACAAATATTGCCGTTCCGCCAACTCGGGCGATTCTGCCGGAGTGTACTTTTCGCGGGGCGGCCCGGTCGTAAAGAGCCATCTTTACCGCAACCGCAATTACAATCGGCGTCAGCAAAAGCGACAGCAGCAGGGCAAACAGATATATGAAAATATAGGTCTTCATTCGTCTATAATGTTTTCAGTTCTTTTCTTTATCAGTTCAGGCCTTACCGACAGCTCGGCGATAAGTCTTTTTGCCTGTCTCGAGCCGGGATTCAGTTTTAAACACATTCTTGCCTGCTGAACTGCCTCTTCGAGCCGGCCTGTTTCAGCCAGAACCTCCGCGTATTTCAGCCTGAGCCGGCTATTGCCGTAATCCTGCAGCAAGGCGGAGCTGAAGTATTCCGCCGCCTTTTCAGGTTCGCTGTTTTTATAATAATCGCCAAGGAAAATTAACTCATCGAGAGCAGCCGCGTTTTTCAATACGGCATTCTCCGCCGCTTCGAGCATTTTTAGCCGCGCTGTTTCAGCATAAGTTTTAAAATCTTCGCTTTGTGCCAGAACAGCCTCTACGTATTTCAGTTGTTGTATACTATCGGCGGCAATCTCGAACGCAAGGTCGGGCCGTTTGGCCTGCTCGACATAAATCTTAATGATGTCTTTAAAAAACGTACTGCGAAGCTGAATAGATTTTCTAAATTTTTCAAACGCTTCGACAAATTTATCCTCGCTTATATCCAGACATCCCGCCGCAAAAAGAGCCAGCTCGTTGTTGGGCTCGAGCATAACTCCCTTTCTAATGTTATCTTCTCCAACAGGCTCGAAAAGAACAAATTTTTGCAGTTGTCCCATCAGGCAATATACCGGCCCGAAAGTCGGACATAAAAAACGGGCTTCCTTAAGGTCGGCAACTATCTCATAAGTTTTTTCCATACCCTCGTTTGATAATCCGCCGATATCAGGGTCGATTTGCCTGCCTGCCTCCCACCATCGCCAGACATTCAGCCAGTATCTGTATTCGATATTGTCCGGCTGAGCTTGTGCCGCCTTTGTTCCATAAGCGATTAATCTTTCGAAATCGTTATCGCTGCCTTGCATATTTTCAGCAACCAGTTTTTTTTCTATAACAGATGCCTTTTTCCACCAGCCCTCGGCAACCCTTGCTTTTTGCGATTCATTAACCGACCAGACAGCTCCCGCCGTTGTCAGAATCAACAAAATTATCGCGCTGATTCTAACAGATTTTATCGATATATGCCCTGTTCGGCTTTGACCGAGCGTGATTATCAACGCGCAGAAAATTGCCGACAAGGCCGCGTTCGCGGGCAAATGCTGGCCGAAATCGCTTACGCTGTGTATCAGAATCGCTATCAAGCCGAATCCCAGTCCGTAAGCGGTTATGCTTATATTAGACTTTTTATCTCTTATCGCCTTTACGAAATTTATCGCAACGATTGCGCCGAAAATCAGCATTATAACAAAGCCGGTTATGCCCGCCTCTTCAATCAATTGCATATACTCGTTCTCGGCAAATCTGAATCGCAAAACAGTACTGATGCTCTGAAACATCGGATATATAACCGAATGAGTGCCAAGCCCCGTTCCCAAAACGGCGAACTGTCTTGCCGGATTGAGCAGGTCCCTGATGATTTCGAGTCTCGTTTGATAGCTGTCCAGCGAACTGAATGTTGCGAATCTTTCGTAAACAGCGTCGAAGCCTGTGTACAGCAGACACACAAACGCACAAAGTGCTATGGCAAACACGAGCCAGCCGTGCTGTCTCATACTCTGTCGCATCGCAAGCAGCAGCACCGTAATGCACATCGCCATAAGCATTGAAACCATTCCGCCCCGTGTAAGCGATGCGAAAACCGCCGCCGCCGATATACTTATCATTGCCGCAAGGGCCCATAGCCCGCTTGCCTGCGATGAATCGAAATACTCGAAGATATTCGCCGCGGTTGTATGCCTGTTTCTAAAATCTTCCCGCAGTTTCAAAAGCAGCAGCGCCGCAGCGGCTCCGATTGATAAATTCATAAACTGTCCGAAATGACTGTGATTTATAAACGGCCCGCTGCTTGCTTTAAGCGGCGTTGAAGTAAACCAGTAAATTTTATTATTGCCGATGACGTTCTGAATTATCGCCATAATAGCGACAGCGGCACCGATAAATACTATCGCCTTGAGCAGTCTTTTTATCTGTTCATAAGATTTGAAATTATTAAGCACAACCACAAAAATACTGACAATCGCAAATATAATTCGCAAATTGTGTTTCGTTGCCGAAGGATAAAAACTGATGGTCAGCTTGTCCAAATTTTGCTGCGCCCCGCTCGTCGAATCCAGCAGCTCTTTTTGAAGCGATACGGTTTGAGGCGACAGGGCCGAAACAATGCCCTGCGGCAAAGGTATAATCTGCAAAACAATAACGAAAAGAAACAGCAGGAGCGGAAGATAGGCAAATGTACGGGCAAAACCTTCCTGAGGATTTAATATCTTTTGGAGGAGAAAAAGAAATAAAATCGCTGAAGACAAAACAACTACGACCTGTTCGCTCCACGCCTCTACCGCTCCGAACGCGAAAGGCATAAAAGCTATAAGGCATATCAGCAGTATTTCTATCACTCGGCTCAGGCCGGTGTCGTTATTCTTTCTTTCTTCCATAATCATAGCCGTATCCATAATAACTGTAATGTGAATAGTACCCGTATCGGCTATGTTTTGGCGAAACGTCGTTCACAACCGCACCGAGCACGCGCGCCCCGATACCTGCCAAGGCCTCTCTTGCCTGCTGGACAAGTTTGCGTGTGGACTTTTCCGCACGAATCACCAGTATGGTTATATCGCAAATCGCCGCCAGTATCTGACTGTCCGCGACCGATGTAACCGGCGGAGAGTCTATTATAACCCTGTCATAGCGGTGCGTAAGTTCCTTAAGAAGATTCGAGAACGCCTCGCTGTTAAGCAGTTCGCTCGGGTTCGGTATCTCCGGACCGCTCGTCAGCAGAAACAGGCCGTCTGTCGGACAGCTTCTTATCGCGTCATCGAGCGAAATCTGCCCCGAAAGAATGCTCGACAGGCCTTTTTCAACCTCGTTGGCAAAGCCGAATATATTGTGCTGCATAGGCTTTCTGAAGTCAGCGTCAACAATAAGCGTTTTTTGTCCCGCCTGAGCCATTGCTATCGCAAGATTGCTTACCATTGTAGTCTTGCCGTCGCTCGGCGCAGGAGATGTAATAAGAATAGTCCTCGCCTGCCCTTTGGGCACTCCGAAAAATACAGATGTACGTATGCTTCGATAGGCCTCCGCAATAGAGGATTTGGGCTCGAGATGAACTTTTTGTCCTTTATTGCCGTTATCTTTTTTGCCCTTGTCGGACATCGACGGCACAATTCCGAGCACCGGCGTTGCAAGAGCCATCGAGATTTCTCCGGCGCTTCTCAGTCTCCAGTCGAGCCGTTCTCTTGTAATTGCAAGGGCCAGTCCGAACAGAAGGCCGAGTATAAGACCGGCCGCCAGAGTCGGAGCCTTTTGCGGACTTGTTGCGAATTCCGCCGGCCTTGCCGTTTCGAGTATGCTGATATTCAACGCCCCGGCTTCTTCCGAAACGTTTAATTCTTTGATTCTGTCGTCGAGTATTTCGCAAAAACGTTTGCTCTGTTCGAGTTTTGTTTCAATTATCGCGTATTCCGTAGCCTTGATATTAAGGCTTTGCGACTCCTGCTTATACTGCTCATAAGAAGCCGAAAGCTCGGCTTCTTTCTGCTTGGCGGCATCGTATTCGATTTCCAGAAGTTCGATATAATTTTTCGCAAATTCCTCAATCTGCGCCGCAAGTTTATTCTGCGCCGCTTTTATTCTGCTCTTCAGCGCCTTTATTGTCGGATGACCTTCGGAACATTGTATCAGGGCATTTTCGAGTTCCGTTTCGAGCGATTGCAATTCGTCGCGAAGCTTGGTCTCCGTATCTCTTGCGAAAAGATTCGAACTGATGCCCGGCTGGGCCATCGCGTATTGCCTCACCTTCTGCGGACTGTCGAATTTCTTAACGGCTTCGAGGGTCGCTTTCGCTTTTATCGTGTCAAGCTGTGCGTTCGTTAATGAATCGCCCAGCGCCTTGAGTCTTTGAAAGACCTCGTTTCCTCCGCTTTTTTCAAACGAGATAACGCCGTATTGACGCGTGAACTCGAGAAGTTCTTTGAAATTGGCCGAAAGCTCCTCGTCGCGTGCGATTTTTTCTTTCTGCAGAATCTTTAAAACTTCGGAAACGGAGCTTTTTTTCTGGCTTGTCTGATAATCCACATACGCTTCGATAACGGCGTTAACAATTTGAGCCGCTTCCTCTCTATAGGGCGACAGACAGCTTACAGCTATAATATCGTCTTTAATGCCTACCTGCACGTCGAGTATTTTCTTCAGATAAACCACAAGGTTGTCAATCTCGCCCGCTGAAAAAGAAGGTTCGGCCAGACCGATTTGGTTCTTTATTTTTTCGGCTATGCTTTCGGGCTTCGCCTCGAGGGTCTTCAGCTTTTTAATATCGTTCCTCTGCACCACTTTAGCGATAATCGGAGTAGATTTAATTATCTCGCTCTGTGTATAGAGATAGTTTTTCGATTGCGTCATCATACCTTCATAATCAGCGATTAATTTCGGCCCCGTTTGTTCCACGTATAGCCTCGCTGTACTCGTATAAATCGGCTCGGCCTTTATAAGATAAAGTATTGCCGCGGCCATAAACAGAACCGCTGTGATGAGTATGCTCATCCGTCTCCGCTGCAGCGTCACCGCAAATGTTCTATGGGCACCTGACATCAATTGCTCGGCGCCGCCGGCTTCGTTTTCTATTTTCGTCTTTTCATCTGTCATTTTTATTCTCTCATTTGATTGACGTATCTTTTAATCGCTATCGAACGGCCTAACATACATACCGAAGTTTATACGCAGCATCTGGTTAAGAATCATATTTCTTCTGGTCCTTGGGGTAACATCTATGGAAATAACATCGCCCGGCTTGATTCTCACATCATAGGCTTTAGCCATAAACTTGTTGTCGATTCTGAATGTCGCCGATACCACGTCGTCTCTGGCGTCCTGTCTATAAACCGTTACAAATCTCGGGTCCACCGCAAGGTCAACACCGCCGGCAAAACCGAGCGCCTGCATCAGGTTGTATTCCACCTCCGGCGGATATGGAAACGCCCCCGGAGCCTTGGCAAGCCCTATAACGGTAAAGACCTGAGGATTGAGCCTTTTGACTTCGATAAGGTCGCCGTCCATCAGCGGTACATCCGCAAACGGAACATTTAAACCTTTTACCGGAAGAATAATCGGCTCTACTTCCGCCGCGGCTATATAAGCAGGCTCATCATTGACCGGTGCAGCAATTTTTGTCTCGTTGATTTCTTCAATAGGTATAAATTCCGTCTCGATGGCAGGATGTGCTTCGATATATTTTTCATCGCAGCCCGGACAGCCTGTATTCTTTTTCGTACTGCCGGACTCATCTGCCGCTTCGAGAAGCTCTATATCTTCGCTGTCAAATTGTTTTTCTCCGCTTGCCGCGATTGCCGGTGAAAGCTGTGCCGCAAGCTGCTCTATCGCCTTTTCAATTATTTGCGCCTGCTCATAACCGACAGCGCCTCGCAGTTCTTTTACATACTCGGCGCGCTCGTCCGGATTTCTGATATTCACTTTTTTACCGTAAATTATCTCATTGCCTCTTTGAATATTAAGATTGCCGACTGTTGAATTGGCGCTTTCCGGCTGAAACACAAGGTCAAACGTAAGAGCGGGGAAATCCGCCGCAGGTTTTTCTGCGGAATTATCGACGACTTCTATATACTGTTCGTCAAACTCGGCAAACTGCTTCACAGACTCGTGCGAAGTCTGATGATTTACATAATTGCGCTGCGGATTTTTTATCGTGATAACGCTCGCTCCGCTCTCGACGATACCGCCTGCTTTCATTAACGCCGCCACAAGAGACATCTCGTTGCTCTTGAGCTGATAAACGCCCGGCTGCATAACCGCGCCTACCACGGTAACATTTTTAAGATGATATTCTTTAACGCTGCATACGATGCTCGGCCGCTCGATGACATATTTCGGATAATATCCGCTGACCAGCTCGGCCTCTATCTGCGCCAGAGTCTTGCCGTCCACGTTTGTCTCTCCGAGTATCGGTACGGTAATGGTGCCGTTGTCGGATACTCTGCAAAGATATGGCTCGACCTGTTTCATCTGGTCTTTGTATGTTTTCGGCGAAACAGCCGAGATTATCGTCGGCATCTGAACCTCGATAACATCGCCCATCCCGACCGTATAGATTCCGAAATTGCTTTTTGCGCTGAGCAATTGGTCAAGGTCAACCTTTGGAGTAATCGGCCCTGCCATCTCGAAGGCCGCTACTTCCTGACTCGTTGACAGTCTTGCTTCCTGACAGCCGCAGACCAAAACGCACAAGGCGGCCAAAACTACGCCCAGCAGAACAATTTTTAAAATACCGATATTTGATGGTTTCACTTTAACCCTCCGCACAAAAATACTCTCCGCCTTTCAGTCCCGAAAGACCGGCAGAGTCTAAAAAATCTTCTTTCTGATGATACCCCGCCCTGGCAGCTAATCCCGCCTTGTATGACGACGAAGTTCACTTTTTACACTCCAAAACAAGCTGACTTTGCGCCCTGTACGCAAAGAGATTTTGTCCAGCTTTACAAGTTTGCCTATTTTAACATACAAATCAGCAAAAGTAAAGCAAATTCCGTATACGTAAGGGGTTAAGACGTAAAAGGAGTGAAGATTAAGACTTAAAACAGGATATTATGGGACGGAATTATGTGCGATTTTTAGACAAAGAACACCTTTTTATGACAAAGCCGGATTAGCCGAACAGTTCTTTGAATTTATCCCTGATATCGGGGCTTTTGCAGAGGATTTCGCCGACCAGAACCGCTGTCGCACCGGCCTTTTTAATTTTCTCGACGTCTTGTCTTGTTTTTATGCCGCTTTCAGCGACAAGCCCGCCTGTTTCGCCTGCAAGTTCCGCCAATCGAAGAGTTGTATTCAAATCGACCTTCATCGTTTCAAGGTCGCGGTTATTTATCCCGATGATGCTGTAATGCGCTTTAGGAAATCCGATAAGACTCCTTGCTCGCAGTAGGCTCTCGGCACTGTGCACCTCCAAAAGTATCGACAGCGTAAGCTCGGCCGCCAGTATCATCAAATCGAGTATTTTCCCGTCAGTCGGCTCGAACGCCTCGGCTATGAGCAGGATGGCATCAGCCCCTGCCGCACGCGCTTCATAAATCTGATATTCATCGATGATAAAATCTTTTCGCAGCACCGGTACTGACACTGCTTCTTTGATTTGCGTCAGGTATTCGAGTCTGCCCTGAAAATATTTTTCATCTGTCAGAACACTTATCGCGTCGGCACCGCACGATTCGTAAATCTTCGCTATTGCGACAGGAGCGAAATCCTCGCGTATAAGCCCCGCCGATGGCGAGGCCTTCTTGACCTCCGCGATAACATTTATGCCGCGCGGATTTGTCTTTGCAGAAGCCTTGTGAAAGTTCCGGCATTTAGGCAGATTTTTTATTTGTTCCTTAAGCTGCTCAACCGAAACAGCTTTTTTATGCTGTTCGACTTCAACTCGTTTGTCTGCCAGTATTTGTTTCAATATATTTGCCATAAATTGGTTATCTGTTTTCAGTTATCAGTTATCATCTTTAATCGTTACCGATAACTGAGTTCTGATAACTGATAACTCTATTTTTCCTTGCTTCTTTATTTCCTTACTTCCTTGCCTCTTTGTTTTACTTCGACACTTCGACAAAACCCATTCTAAGCTGGCCCAGCGCTCCGGTCAGGAATTTCTGCTCCTGCTCGGTAAGGTTGCCTTTGGTCTTTTCTTCCAGCGCTTCGAGTATATCGATTTGAAACTTCGCAAGTCTTAAGTCTTTTTTCGGCTCTTCGTTTTCTTCGGTCGCAATCAGTCCCATCGCGAACAGTGCCTGCGTAGCAAGCATGCTGACCAGTGCGCTGAAATCGCCTGCCGGCAAAGCCGGAATGTCTTCTTTTTCCGGTTTTTCTTTCAGCTCTTCCTTTTCTTTTTGGGCCTTGGTTTTCCAGTCTTCATCGACGATGATTTTCTTTTCTTCTTTTTTTTCTTCTGTCATAATTACCTCCGATTCACAAAATTATCGTTTATATTTTCTAATGCCTTTTTCCATATCGCCTTTTTGCTGTCGGGCCTTGATTTTATCCCGTTTGTCGTATTTGCGTTTTCCTGTCGCGATTGCCAGTTCTATTTTTGCGTGTCCATTATCTGAAAAGTATATCCGAAGAGGCACAAGAGTAAAACCCTTTTGTTGAAGCTTGCCGTCGATTTTTCTGATTTGCCTTTTGTGCAGCAGCAGCTTGCGTTTCCTCAAAGGCTCGTGTCCGTGTATATTCGCCTGCTTATACGGCGAGATATTGCATCCGAAAAGCCAGCATTCGTCACTATCTATCCTTGCGAAAGAGCCTTTTAAATCCGCCCCGCCTTCCCGCAGCGATTTCACCTCGCTGCCGACAAGTGCCATTCCCGCCTCGATTTTCTCGATTATCTCGAAATCGAAAAACGCCTTGCGGTTCTCCATTTTCGGTATATGCCTGCTCTTTTTTTCATCTTTCGCCATATTCGTATAATACCATTAAGATTGGAAATCTCAAATTTGAAATTTCAGATTGTATTGTAGCATTTTTTGATTGTATCCAGCAGTTCCGCCTCGTCTTTCGCCATAACAAGTTCTCTTCGCACCTTGCCCGGCTGGTTATGACTTCTGCCATATTGGGAAAGAAACTTCCTGAAATACCATACGCATTTTTTCGGCTCGTACAATTCTTTTAATAATTCGAAATGTTCGAGAATAATCTGCCCCTGCTCTTTGATATCCGGCTGGTAGATTTCCTCTTTGCCTTCGAGTACATCTTTGATTTGTCTGTAAATCCACGGCTTTCCAATCGCTCCTCTTGCGATTGCCGCCCCATCTGCGCCGCTTGTTTTGATTTTATTTACAATATCTTTCGCATCGAACAAATCCCCGCTGCCGATGATATTTATTTTTGGATAAAGTTTTTTCAGCTCAGCAATAATATCCCAGTCCGCGCTGCCCCTGAAATACTGCTCGGTTGTCCTGCCGTGAACAATCAGTCCGTCAACTCCTTCAGCGGCGGCATCACTGCAAATCCGAAAAAAATCCTCACGCGCCGCTTCGCTGTCATCGACGCCGATTCTAAGCTTCATCATCACCGGACATTTAACAGCGTTTTTCACCGCGCGGAAAATTTCGAGTATTTTCGCCGGCTTATCCAGCATCGCTCCGCCTCTGCCTCTCCGCAAAACCTTCGGCGCAGGACAGGCGAAATTCAAATCTATTACATCGTATCCCATCTCGCAGAAATTCTTTGCCGCCTGCGCCATAGTCTTCGGCTCGGTCCCGAGCAATTGTCCGCCGATAGGATGTTCTTCTTCCCGCAGTTTATAAAAATCTCTTTTAAGCAGCGGCTTATGACAGGCCGATTTATCGAGCATAACTCCGCTGAAAGTAAGTTCGCAGCCAAACCGCCTTGCAAGCGTTCTCATCGCGCGGTCGCTGTACCCGCTCAGCGGCGCCTGCATAATCGGAGTATTGAGTTTTATATTTTCTATTTGCACTTATGAGGATTTTTCGCTAAGTGTTTTTTCTTTTTTCGCGTTAAAGCATACGAATGAAACCAGTACCAGTCCCGCGCCGGCGGCGAACAAAATTATCCGTGACAATTTCAAAGTCGTCCGTTCGAGCCACGCCGGTACTTCTTCCGATATTTTCTCATTCTCATTACTGTCCATCTGCTCAATCGCAGCCTTTGCCTGTTCGAGCATTTCAGCAGTTATTTGCACTTCCGGCAGATTGGCGTCTTCAATTTTTTCGCTGGTTATTTCCGGCGCAAGACGCTTGAGCATATTAGGGTCTTTGTGTATCTTACCGACAAGCACATCGTGGTCTTCGATAATTTGTTGAATTTGTCGGTTGTCCTGTTCGGACTGTTTTGTCGCCGCTTCTATTTTATAAAGGTTTTTCCACTCCGGCCCAAGCACCGCAAGCGCAACGGCAAAAATCCCTATCGCCGAAAACAGCGAGAAAAACAGTGCTCTGCCGAATGTTTCGAGTAGTTTCACAAATTATTCCATAAAAAATTATGGCTGTATGATAAGGATTGCCCGTAAAAAATCAAAGTTCAAAAAAACCTAAAATAACTGTATATTTACGGTCTTGATTGTGCCGTATTCTCATTAAGTCCTATAATTGCGACACCTAATCCGATAATCTGAAGGGGGTTAAAGCAGCATTGCTTAACCGTTGGAAAATCCTCTTTATTACTCCACAACCGATGAATTATATTGACAATCTTGCCTATTTTGCTAAAATTAACATTATATCTAAACTGAAGTAGGCTTTTATCCACGGAGGAGCCTCGGAGGCAGGCCGCCCACGGAGGGGGGAATTCAATCGTAGCCGTATGAAAAGCAAAAAAGCTGCAACGAATTTGCTCATTTTGCAGCCCAATTTCTGGTTGCACCTTTTGCTTGCGGTCGCAGTCTCTCTGCCCGCAGGGCCCATAGCCTATGCGCAGCAGGCTCAGCAACAGGCCCAGCAAATCAATCAGGATCAATCGGTTGATTATTTCTATCTCGTCTCGACCGTTGAATACACCGCCAAACAGGGCAGTGAGGAAAGACAATATCGTCATCAGGTCGAGCCGTGGTTCACCGTAACCAGTTATCCGACATCCAAAACACAAAGGCACTATAATTTATCGACTCATCGTCTTGACGTTAAAAAAGGTTATATTTACGGCCAGTATCAGGACGTCAACGAGATAAATTACGACCTCACGGACAAACGCTATATGACTTCTGTCGATGACGACCTGCAGCATTTAAGAAAAATGAACAATGCCTGCATCGACACCCTGAACGGCAAGGCAGTTAATAAAGTAGGCGAAACATGGACGTGCAGGTACGACTTGAGGATTTTTAATCATTATTCTCTGCCGGACGAGCTGAAGTTTACCGTCTCTTCGATAAAGGTCCCAACCGAAAAGCTCGGCGACCTCGTCGCGGTAAGGGCAATTTCAGACCCGTTTATGGTTAAAGCCGTCAGCCAGCGAGAAGAATACGGCTATGTAAAATGTCAGGTAGCTTCCGTTTATCTTTTCGACCCTTATGTAATGGACAGAAATTCCGAGGATTTATACGTCAGCGCGACGAAATTTATGGCCGCTACGAAAATGGACGGTATGACTCAGCAGTACTGCTACGAATTCGGCACATACAAAACTGATTCCAACAGTATGCCCATCGACCTTAACGGCCTCGATTATGTCTTCGAGGATTTTATGCAGAAAATCGAATTGACTCCCGAACCGCTCGAAGTTAATCAGCCGACAGGAATGCCTTTCTGGGCCAGAGTGGAAATTGTCAACGCCGCCCAGATTGCCTCGACCGCCGCCGCTGTTACCTGCGAACAGTCTATCGTCAATCCCGTCTCAAGTATCTATCTGGCCGCGGCAAGAACATATCAATTTCAGGAAGAGGAATGTCTCCTTGTTCCGACCTACTGCAATCGTACCGTTTGCCAGGCTTTGCGTGCCGACGTCAGGGCCATTCGTCCGATGGAAATCTGCGGCAAAAGACGAAATCTCCTTTTCTTATGGCTGATTCCGCTCCCTATTGCCCTTGCCCATTATCACCATCATCACAAAGACAAGAGTCCTTATAAGCCTTAAGCGCGCAAAACAATTTTTCAAAAACCCATTGCTCAAACCCCAGAAAAACTATACCCTATCCCCTATACCCTGTACCCTAATGAACATAAAGGAGTAAAAGTGACAAATATCATTTTATTTTTGCTTTTAGGTCTCGTCGCCGGAGTAGCCAGCGGCCTTATCGGCATCGGCGGTGCGACGATTATAATTCCGGCGCTGGTTTTTCTTTTCGGTATGTCCCAGCATTTAGCTCAGGGCACAACACTGGCGATGATGGTCCCGCCAATCGGCCTGCTTGCCGCCTGGATGTATTATCAGAAAGGTTATGTCGATTTAAAAATCGCCGGCATTATGTGTATCGGCTTCTTCATCGGCGGCCTGCTCGGCGCAAAATTCGCCGTAGAAATGCCCGCACATATATTAAAAAAATTGTTTGGAATTTTTCTCCTCACCGTCTCTTTGAGAATGATTTTCTTTAAATAAAAATTGAGGCAACCTCTGAAAGCTTGTCCTTGCAATAATTCGGACTTTGCGGAGAACAGCAATATATTCGACGGCGGTCTAAATGCGAGTACATCATGAGTCCCTTTTAAAGCTCATATAAGAAGATGTCGCTTTACTGACTGCCTTTCGGCGTCAGGCCGTCCTTTAGCAGTTTATATTCGACACTGTCCACCAGCGCCTGCCAGCTTGCGTCGATGATATTTTCCGAAGCACCGACCGTGCCCCAGACGGCGTTTTTATCGCGTGTCTCAATGATTACTCTTGTAGCGGCGGCTGTGGCCGCGGCAGGATTGACAATCCTAACCTTGTAATCAATAAGATGCATTTCGCTGATGCTCGGATAAAACCTTCCGAGAGATTTACTCAGCGCACAGTAAAGGGCATCGACAGGGCCGTCGCCTTCGCTTACAACATGTTCGGTCGTGCCGTCAACGGTGAGCTTAATTGTTGCGTGGCTGACCATTCTGCCGTCAGCACTTTTTTCGACGGTAGTATAAAATTTTTCGAGCTTGAAGAACGGCTTGTAAGTACCAAGCATTTTTTTGACCAGCAGCTCGAAGCTCGCCTCGGCGGCCTCAAACTGATAGCCCTTATTTTCGAGAGCCTGAATCTGTTCGAGAATTTTACGGGCAAGCTGCGGGTCCTGCGTAATATTCGCTTTTTCGAGTTTGGCAAGGATATTCGCCTTGCCGGAAAGCTCCGAGATTAAAAACCTGCGTTCGTTACCCACCATAGCGGGGTCGATGTGCTCATAGGTTATCTCGTTTTTCCGCAGTGCATCGACGTGCAGACCGGCCTTGTGGGCGAATGCGCTTTCGCCGACATAAGGCATATTGTTTGCCGGCGGCAGATTCGCGATTTCAGAGATGAACCGTGAAGTTTCCGTCAGCATCTTCATTTTGTCCGGACTTAATACCTCATAGCCCATTTTCAGGGCGAGATTTGGAATAATCGTGCACAGATTGGCATTGCCTGTTCTTTCGCCGAGGCCGTTGATTGTACCCTGAACGTGCCGAGCACCGGCGCCAACGGCGGCAAGGGAACTCGCAACCGCACAATCGGTATCGTTATGACAATGAATGCCCAGCGATACTTTGCCGAGCTTATCCTTAACAGCCTTTGTTATTTTGTAAACTTCGTTCGGCAGACATCCGCCGTTGGTTTCACATAATACGATAGTGTCCGCTTTTGCTTCGACCGCAGCGGCGAGAACTTTCATAGCATAGTCAGGGTTCTTTTTATAACCATCGAAGAAATGCTCGGCGTCGAAAATCACTTCGAGCTTTTTGGATTTCATATACTGTATGGATTCGGCGCAGATTTTGATGTTATCTTCGAGACTGCACCGCAGCACTTCGAGAACGTGCAAATCCCAGCATTTGCCGACGAGTGTAGCGACCGGAGTTTTGCAGGCTAAAACAGCGTTCAGCGACAAATCGTTCTGACAAGTCGCGTCTGCCCGGCGGGTATTGCCGAAACCTGCGATTTTGGCGCCCGTCAGGCCCAGCTTGGCCGCTTCGAGGAAAAATTGCATTTCCTTTTCGTTGCTCGATGCGTAGCCGCCCTCGATATAGTCGAAACCTAATTTATCGAGATGTTTTGCTATCGCAAGTTTATCGTCGAGCGAAAAACTGATGCCCTCGGCCTGCATTCCGTCGCGAAGGGTTGTGTCGTAGATTTTGACTTTTTCCATTTTCTGCCTGCTTATGTAAAGAAACAATTCTACAAAAAAGGCAGAAAAAGTAAAGCAAAATAAATGTCGGCAATTGACCGATTTTATTCGAGATGAATAACGCTTCTTTTGCCGTCGGCGTCGAGACTTGCTTTTTTGATAATGCTGTAAAGCTGGTTCGGATTGCCTACTTTTTCGAACCTGAACTGGGGGTCGGTTTTATCAGTGGTGATAAGCACAACAGAACCTATCCCGACAAGGCGGTCGGAAAAACTCCTGTGCATACTCATATCGACGATGCGGAACATATCGATATTATCGACGTTTCGCGAAAGTATCCCTCTTGACCATTCGATTCTATCGGTGGTTATACGGTAGCGGATGCTCTTAAGCTTTATGATTTTAAGCAGAAACACAAGAACAGCCGCCGCCGACAGTGACAAGGCGACAACGACCCTGTATTTTTCTATTGTGCCGATTGCGTCTGCCCCAAGATTTAAATCCGCAAGAATTTGTTTCACCGGCCAGAACGCCATAAAATAACAAACCGTCAGAACAATTGCTAATTTCAGAAAACTCGGCGTAAGCAGCCACAGCGAAGGCGATGCCTCGAACAGCGGCGCCGACGGTTTTTTATTATCTCCTTTTTCGGAAGATTCATCCGCCGGTTTCGGATGCTTATTGAGAAACTCGCTGCAGTATCTGCACTTTATCGCCGCCGAAAGAATAAGCTCGGCGCAATAGGGACACTGTTTCGTGCCGTGCGGCAAATTCTCTGTTAGTGCTTTATCGTCAATCATACTCGGCTTAAGAATTTAAAATCTCCTTTTGTTCCTGCCGGGCAGGAGTATAATCGTAATCGACTTCTTTAACGCTGTGCGGCGTTTGTTCTTCCGTCAGCTCTTCGTCGCCGTCCGGCGATTCATCCTGCATATCTGAGTAGCCCGCCTGTTTGTCGGCGTCCATCTGCCGTTTGAGCCGTTCGTATTCGTCAATGGTTATCAGAACTTCACGGGCCTGACTGCCTTTATATTCGCCTAAAATTCCTGAAGAGGCCATAGCCTCGATAATCCTGCTGGCGCGGGCATAGCCGATACTGAGTTTTCTCTGCAATAGTGAAACACTGCCCCGCTGCGATTCGAGAACGAGCCTTACGGCATCATCAAACATCTCGTCCTTGCAGGCTTCGCCGGCATCGATGCGGTTAAGCTGCATAAGCTCCGGATGGAACTGCGGCTCGGCCTGTTCGGTAAGGTGCTCCACAACTTTGCGGACTTCAGTATCGTCGACGAATGCTCCCTGCGCGCGGACAAGCTCGCTTGTGCCGGGCTTGAGGAACAGCATATCGCCCTGGCCTAAAAGCGTTTCAGCGCCGTTCTGGTCGAGCACGATTCTGCTGTCAAGCCGGGTAGCGACACGGAAACTGACACGGCTCGGCAGGTTTGCCTTGATAAGACCTGTAACGACCGTCGCCTGCGGCCGCTGTGTCGCAAGAACAATATGAATTCCGACCGCCCGGCTCTTTTGTGCGATGCGGACGATATAATTTTCGATTTCCTTCGACGAGGTCATCATAAGGTCGGCAAGCTCATCGACTATTATCACATAATACGGAATACGTTTCGGAATTTTCGCCTCTTCTTCCGGACTTTGCGGGTCAAACCTGCGTATAATTTCCTCGCTGCCGAGCGAATTATATCCGGCGATATTTTTCACGCCCGCCTCGGCGAACAGTGCGTATCGCTCGTCCATCTTCATCGTCGCCCACTCGAATATCTGTTCGGCCTTGCTGATTTCCGTAACTATCGGCGCCATCAGGTGCGGAATCTTCGAGAATGCCGTCATCTCTACCATTTTCGGGTCAACCAAAACGAGCTTTACCTCGTCGGGGCGTTTGGTCAGCATAATGCTCATAATAATACTGTTTATGCACACGCTTTTTCCCGAACCTGTCGTGCCTGCGATGAGCAGATGCGGCATAGTCGTCAAATCGCTGACGATTGCCTGTCCCGACGAGTCTTTGCCCAAAAACAGCGGCAGTTCCATTTGTTTATAGTTTTGATTTGCTCGTACAATCAGGTCTTTAAGGCGGACGGTTTCTTTTTGGCTGTTCGGTACTTCGATTCCGATTGTGTGTTTGCCAGGCAGCGGCGCAACGACCCGAACCGCCGGCGCTCCCAGCGCACGCGCTATATCGTTGGAAAGATTCGATATCTGGCTCACCTTAACGCCCGGCGCAAGCGCAAGCTCGAACATCGTTATCGTAGGTCCGGGGTCGGAGCCGGCCACGCGGGCCTCTATGCCGAACTCGTTAAGCACCTGTTCGAGAGCAGCCGATTTTGCCCTGATAATTTTTTCCTGAACCGAGCCGAAACTGTATTCCGGCTCCATAAGCATATCCAGCGGCGGAAGCGCAAAGTTTTCATAGCTCTCCGATTCGTAAGCCGCCTCGTCCGAACTTTTCGTTTCCCTGCTCTCCGTTTTCGGCAGCGAAAGTTTTTTCTCCAAATGAACTTCAATCGCCTCATCGGCCTGTGTTATCTGATGAGGCTGCTGACTGGCGACGTGTTGTGCCTCTTCGGCAAGGAGCTGCGCTACGGAAGGCTGAGCCTTCTTAATGCTTAATTTCTTCCATATCTCCGACAGCTTTTTAGAGTTATCTCTTGCCGCCGACCACGCCGGCGCAAAAACGCCGCTCATTTTTGAAAACGCCGCGCCGGTAAGGTGAAGTGTTCCCATCACGAGCGCATCGGCAAGTAAAATCGCCCCCACGATAAAGCTGCTCAAAATTATTATTACCGTGCCGAGCATCGAGAAATTATTTTTCAAAAACAATATTGCCGAAGCGCCGAGCACTCCGCCTGCTCCGTTCGGCAGTCCTGCCGGACTGTGCGGCCTGAAAATATAGAAGATTGCCGAAACCGCCGCCGCCACGAGAACCATTCCGACACTGCGTATAACCGGCTGGCTGATTTCTTTGTTGGCAAATTTTATGATAATTGCGGTAATCGATGCCGCCAGCACGACGAACGCTCCTGCTCCGATATAGTACATAAGATAATACGCGAAAAACGCTCCGACCGCTCCGCACCAGTTTGCCGCAGGCTGGTTGTTCGGCCAGACATACCTGCTCGGGAAATCGCCCGCGTCGAAACTCAAGCAGCTGAAAAACAGTAATGCCATAGCCGCCAAAGCAATTATTTGCACCGCCTTATAACTCAGGTTCACCGGCTTATTCAATTTTGCACCTCAAAAATTCCAAATAGTCCTATAAAAAAGCGTTTTTCTGTATTATGCGCGCAAAAACTATCCTGCTGCGTATCACATTTTATCGGCAAAATGTGCTGTTTTTCTATACCTTAACTGCCGCATCGGGATTTGAACGCAAAGATGCCGCCGATTGCCAGCAAAAGGATTGTCGCCGGCTCGGGAATTACGGACAATTTTAACGGCTCGGCTCCGGTATCTATGAGCATATCCAGTCTTATATCTTTTATCAGGCCGGTGTCGTAATATCTCGCATCGTAAATTTTTATCTGCCACCAGCCGCCGCTTTGCCGGCCGTAAAGCTCGCTTAATCTATCGTCTCCGTTCGGCCTAAACAGGCCCATATAAGGCTCCCAGGACTGGTCGATATCGAATATACTTTCTTCGTCGAGTATTATCCAGCCCAAGATTTGACGGTCTGGGTCAAAACGATTTGTAAAATCGTCATAATAGTTAATAAGTATAGTATCGCCCTCAAGCTCCGGAGAGCCGACAAAAATTTGCAAATCGCAAAACGAACTGTGCTCCAAATTCAGGGCGATATCGACATCGACAATTATGCCGCTTACGGGGACGAAAATATCTATTATAAGCTGTGTTTTTGTGTAGTCGGGGCCGAAATTTTCGTTGACGCTTTTGCCGAACGAAAAATACTCGGCACCGAAGAGAACACTCTGCAATATAAGTACGCAGATACCCCCCGCCAATAGATACTTTCTGCTGTTTGCGTCCATTTAGCGTATTATTATAAGACGTTAGCTTGGGAGTTCAATGTTAATTTGGCGGCAATAAAAACGGCAGGGCGTTGTAAGCCCTGCCTTTTATCTTATGGCTCTTTCGTTTTTGCGTTTTAGCGTCTTGCCCGCATCATCCTGCTTTGCCATCAGCCTTGTCGCAACTCTTCGAGATGGATTAGCCGGTTCAGCTAAACATAACCTTTTCAGGTCGTCGAGCCATCTTTTGTTGTCTGTACAAAAATATCGTCATATCAGTACTGAAAAGTTGAATTTTTCCTGATATAATCTTAAAATGTTCGCTCAATGCCGCCCCGGCAAATAGAAACCGAATAATATCGGGCTTATATGAAAAAGGACATAAAATATGAATAATTTCGTCTTTTGCAATCCGGTAGAAATCGTCTTCGGCAAAGGTACAATCGCAAAACTCAATGAGCTTATAGACCCCAAAGCCAAAGTGCTTTTAACCTATGGCGGCGGGTCGTTCAAGAAAAACGGTGTTTATACGCAGGTCAAAGCCGCTCTGAAAAAAAGAAAGGTAGTTGAATTCGGCGGTATCGAGCCGAATCCGACTTACGAAACACTCGTCAGGGCGATTAAGCTCGGCAGAAAAGAAAAGGTTAATTTCGTTTTAGCCGTCGGCGGAGGCTCTGTACTCGACGGCTCGAAATTCATCGCCGCGGCAATCCCGTATAAAGGTAAAGATTTGTGGGCGATTGTAAAAAGCTATGGCCAATCCGTCAAAACCGCTCTGCCTTTGGGAACTGTTCTTACTCTGCCCGCGACAGGTTCGGAAATGAACTCCTTTGGCGTAATATCGAGAAAAAGCTCTACTGATAAACTTGCTTTCGGAAGCCCGCACTGCTATCCCAAGTTTTCCATACTCGACCCGCAGACGACTTATTCGCTCGACAAAAAGCAATTGCGAAACGGAATCGTCGATACTTTCGTCCACGTCGCCGAGCAGTACGCCACCGTCGATTTGAATACCGCTCTGCAGGACAGATATGCCGAGTCGGTTTTCCAGACGCTTATCGAAATCGCACCTGCCGTTATGAGCGGCAAAAAAAATTACGATGTTCGCGCCAATTTTATGTGGACTGCCACGCAGGCCCTGTGCGGCCTTTTAAGCTGCGGCGTAAAAACAGACTGGGGCACACACGGAATCGGACATCAGCTCACCGCCTTTTTCGGTCTGGCTCACGCCGAGACGCTTGCCATCGTCCTGCCTGCGCTGTGGAAATATGAAATGAAAAACAAAACCGCCAAACTTGCCAAACTTGCCCAAAATGTATGGGGCGTAAAACGGGGCACTGAAAAACAGAAAGCCGAAGCCGCAATCAAGCATACCGTAAAATTTTTCCATTCAATCGATATGCCGACAAAATTTAAAGATTACGGCATAACCCAAAAGGCTCTTGAAAAAATCGTTAAACGCTTCGCCGAAAGAAACTGGAGTATCGGCGAAAATGGAGACATCGACTCAAAAACCGTCCGAAAAATCCTGAAGATGTGCCTGTAGAAAATCTGTACCCTGTACCCTAATTACGTATTTTTATATCTCGGCCCGCCCCCGCCTTCCGGCGCAGTCCAGCGGATATTATCGAACGGGCATTTTCTCTGACAGGTCTTGCAGTGCAGACAGTTCGACGGATTTGCGGGCTTAACCTGTTCTCCGACAGTTTCATACACACCCGCCGGACAAAACGTAATGCACGGCGAATCGAATTTCGGTTTGCATTCCTGTGCGCAGATGTTCCAATTTACTATCGTTAAATGACTTGGCTGCTCTTCGCGGTGTTTTGTCGCCGAAAGGGCGGCAAATGTCGTCTTGTCGAAATTTTTATCAGGTTTATATTTATATTTTTTGCCCGTCATTACCTCGTAATCTTTTTCGACTTTCAGCAGAGGCAATTTCTGCCCGAAAACAGAAATTGGTATCCCAAACAGCGGCCCCAGCTTTGCGACGTTCTGCCTGAACATCGACGCCTGTCTCATTTCCTCCATCACGCCCGACATATTCAAAAGCTCGGTATATTTCGACGCCGCAGCGTTAAGATTGTTAGCGCATTCAGCTATTGCCCTTCCCGCCGCGATGCCGGATTTGACGGCGTTATGCAGTCCCTTAATTTTGAGCATATTTACCAGCCCTGCCGCATCGCCCAGTATCAGAACGTTCGATTTTCCCACCGCGAAATTCTGCCCCGCTCGCGGCAGCGCGTAAAATCCGCCTTCCGGTATCATTTTCGCTCCTGCTTCGACAACCGCTCCGCCGGCGATGAATTTCTTTACGAATTTATGATTTTTAAAATTCGTCAGCGCATCCTGCGGATTAAAATCGCAGTATTTCCAGTCCAGCCCGACAATCATTCCGACCGTGATATGATTTTCGCTAACCGGATGCATCACTCCGCCCCCGAACATCGCCGGCCCAAGCACAGGCGTCCACAAAGGCCAGCCCATAGCGTGAACAACACGTCCGGCAGTGAAATTTTTGAACTGCTCATCGCTCACTTTTATAATCTCTTTTACTCCGACCGAGTAAAGCTGATTTGCCCGTCTTGTCAGTTGCGCCTTTTCGATAAACTTTTCCGTCACCAGTCCGTCGCAGCCCTCGGCCAGTACGATTACATCAGCGCCGATAATCTCGCCCGCTACGTAATTTGGCTGTCTGTTTCCGTTTTTGTCCAATCCCTGCTCGACGAGCTTTATTCCCGTGGCGATGTTTTTGTCGGAATCATAAATTATATCCTCAGCGGCAAAACCGTGTATTACCTCGATGCCCATATCTTTCGCGATTCGGCAAAGCCATTTCGTTAGTTTGCTTATCGACAGGATATAATTGCCCTCGTGGCTCATTTGCGCAAAATTGAGTTTGAGTTTCTCGGCAAGCTTTATCGAAAATGCGATATTGAACGCAAACTTATCACCCGCGAAAAACATCGTATTGTCTTTGCTTACTTTGTACGCGAAAACTTCTTCCGCCGCCGGCGTCCGACGCAGGTCGGGCCTTATCTGTTCGAGCAGCATTTTTACAGCGTCGGCTTCGACCGTCGCGCCGGACAGGTTATGGTTGCCGCCCTCGGCAGCCTTGTCGATTACGCAGATTTCCATCTCCGGCCTCTGATTTTTCAGCGTAATCGCCGCCGACAATCCAGCAGACCCCGCCCCGACAATAATTACTGATAGTTTTTTCATGTTTTCAAAATTTCATTTGGCCGCCTTTGGCAGACAGCGAAATTCCTTACTTCCTTAGTTCTTTACTTCTTTACTTCCTTTTTCGCCAACGCCTCTGTAAGTTTCGGCACAATATCTTCAACAGTTCCTGTTATATAGTAATCGCAGTGCTTGAAAATCGGCGCAGCCGAATCGCTGTTAATCGCTACGATAATATCGCTGTTCGCTACGCCTATCAAATGCTGAATCGCCCCCGATATCCCCAGCGCAACATACAATTTCGGCCCAATCGACGTTCCTGTCTGCCCAACCTGCCGAATCCTCTCGGCAAATCCCTGCTCGACCGCCGCACGAGAAGCTCCCTTCTCAGCGGCACAGCCAAGTCGTTGACTCAGCGCCGAGACAAGATTATCGGCAAGATTATTATAGTTATCTCTGCTCTGCATCCCCTTTCCGCCGCTCACAACGATTTCTGCACTGAGATTGATTTTGCCCGTCGCCTTATCTGTCCTGATAATTTCGAGGCTCAAATCCGCTTCGCTTATCTGCGGATGTATTTTTGTTGTTTTGCCTTTTCGTTTCGGGTCCGGCTCCAGTCTTTTCATCACTCCCGGCCTTGCCGTCGCCATTTGGCATTTCGAGTCTTTCGTGCAAATCGTCGCCATCACATTTCCGCCCAGCGCAGGCCTTGTCTGCATCAGTATCGCGATATGCCCTTTTCTGCTGCTGTCTTTTATTTCCAGTCCTGTGCAGTCCGCCGTCAATCCGCAGCCGAGCCTGTACGCTATCATCGGCGCAAGTATCCTGCCCTGCGGCGTCGCCGCATAAAGAACTATCTGCGGACAATATTTGCCTATCGTCTCGGCGATTGCCTTTGCGCATATTTTCGGGTCGAAACCATCGAGCAGCGGATGTCCGATTGTGTAAATCTCATCTGCTCCGGCCTCGATAAGCTCTTTGCAAAATCCCTGCACATCGCCGCCTGCGATTGCGACCCCGACCTGAGTTTCGAGAGAATCTGCAAGACTTCGCGCTTTTCCTATAAGCTCGAACGTCGCCGGATGAATCTTCTGCTCGTCTAACTCGGCAACGACCCATACCTGCCCCCGATACATCGGCTCGGTCATTGCTAAACCATTTATCATATCTTCCAGCGCGTTTTTATGAAAATGTTCGCCCGCCGCGGCGAGGATTTTTTCTTTTTCATCGCCGGTAATGTCCGCCGGTTTTTTTATACCGTGTTTTTTAAGAATATCGGTAAAAATCTTATAATCTTCGCTCTCTTTTTTCGTCCCTTCATAATCTCTTTCGAGCAGGCTCTCTCTTTTTGTCGGCAGAACATATTGTCCGTCCTCTTTGCCGCTTGTGGCGAGCGCAGTCGAGCCAAAATTTTCGACAATCACTTTTGCAAGTTCGTCCGCATCCGTTATATGCTGACACTTTCTTGTCGTCTTGCCCGGCGGGAAAACCGATATCACTCTCGTCCTCGAGCCTTCGATACCGACATTCGTTGCGTTAAGATGGCTTGCTCCCCATTGTGTCAGCTCGAAATTATTTGCCTGCCGTGTTCTGGAAAATGTCGCAAACAGCGGCTCTTCGTATTTCGCTACCGTAATCACCGCCGGCGCCTTTCGAACAGCCGCCACCTGATTTCCGCCGCTTATGATTTTAGTAAACTCGAACCTTCCGTTATTGTATTTAACGTCTGTCGCGTAAGCGACGCAGCCGATGCCGAGTTCTTCCGCTATTTGCGCCGGAACCTGCGCTGTGTCGCCATCGACCGACTGCATTCCGCTTACGATATAATAATCTTGCGAATTGTTTAGAATTTCCTTTGCGATTTTTCTTATCGCAACCGCCAGTGGATTTGCCGTTGCGCACGTATCCGCCCCGCCGAGCGCGCGGTCGGTCAGCAGGATTGCCGAATCAGCGCATCTTGCAAGACAGTACCGCAAAATCTCCTCCGCCATCGGCGGCCCCATCGTCAGCGCGATAACTTTCCCGTTTCCGCCGCTTAATTGGTTCATCTGGTTTGCAACTGCTAAGGCGTGTGTGTCCAGTTCGTTGATTACGCTTTCCAGTCGTGAGCGTATCAGCGTGCCGGTCTCCAGATTAAAGGCGTTATCCGTTATCTGAGTGATATCGGGAACTTGTTTTACGAGTACTATATAGTCGCTCATTCTCGAATCCGTTATTTTGCCGCTCGAACCGGCATTTTGCACAATTTTAATTGGTTCCGACTTCTTCCTTGATAATTTGACCGAAAAACGGTTTAATATCCTGCTGTTGTCGGCAGGGAAATTATAGTTTATTATCTCTTAAAGTAAAGGACAAGCTGATGGCTGATTTGAATGCGTTATGTGAAGCGGTAATTAAGGGCGACCAGTCCGGCGCTTTGGATTTGACCAAAGCCGCCATTAACGAAGGTGTCTCTCCTGAGGACATTCTAAATAAGGGTCTCGTTGCCGGTATGAATGTCATTGGTGAGCGTTTCAAAAATAATGAGGTTTATATTCCCGAAGTTCTCATTGCCGCTTATGCTATGAAGGCCGCGATGTCCGTCCTCGAACCGAAACTTGTCGAAGCAGGTGTCGAACCTGTCGCGAAAGCCGTAATCGGAACGGTAAAAGGCGACCTGCACGACATCGGCAAGAACCTTGTTGCTATGATGTTAAAAGGCGCAGGCTTCGAGGTCATCGACCTTGGCGTTGACGTCTCCGACGAAAAATTCGTACAGACCGCCAGGGATACAAACGCCAAAATCGTCGGTATGAGTACATTGCTGACTACGACGATGGCTTCGATGGACAAAACCGTCAAGGCTCTCAAGGCCGCAGGCCTCACCGTAAAAACTATGATTGGCGGCGCACCCGTAACCCAAAATTACGCCGACCGAATCGGCGCAGATGGTTTTGCGCCGGACGCCGCATCAGCGGTGGATTTGGCAAAGTCCCTCATCAGCGCATAAAATAAAAATAGTAAATTTGAATATCCCAAACGGCACTTTCACAAGTGCCGTTTTTTTTGCGCGAAACCTCTCGGCTTGACACTTGGCCGAATGAGAAAACAAGCTGAAATATTGACTTTGACAAGCCCTTTATATAGAATAAATTTATGCGCAAGATTAAAAATCCGATTCTGTCGCAACTCTTTATGGAGACGAGCTTTGTGCCCAAAGCCCAGCAGCTCAAACAGCTCGCCGCAGCCGAAGAATTATATAAAATCGTCTCGCCGGACAAGGATTATCCGTTTGAATTTATCTGCTTCAAAATCACCGGCTATCGTCCAAAAGAACACACCGCCGAAATGGTATCCGGCAAAGAGCTTCTCGAAAGCCTGCCGATGTATATCGCAAAGTCCAGCGCAAGGCTGCGGCTTCCTGTCGCCGGACAGAAAGAAAAAATCTATTCGCTCGCCGATACGGCAAAAAAACTGAACATCTCAATCAGAACAATCGAACGCTGGCAAAAAAGAGGATTCTTCGGCAAGAAATATCTCTTCTCCGACGGCAGTCTCAAAACAGGTTTCACACAGTCGCAAATCGACGAATTCATAAAGGCAAATCCGGCGCTCGTCGAAAAGGCATCAAACTTCAGTATCATCGAGCCGAAATTGAAAGACAAAGTTGTCGAACGGGCATCGCAAATCGCGCGCGACGAAACTTTGAGCCGCTCGGCCGTAATAAGAAAGGTCGCCGCTGAGTTCGACAGGGCCCCCGAAACCGTCAGGAGTATAATTGTCGATTGCGAAAAAAATAATAAAAGACAGATTTTTCTCCGTCGCCATTTGGTAATAGGCACATCGCAGGCCGCGATGATTTTCAATATGTTCGCCCAGGGCGAAAACGTAGAGAGCCTCGCCGAAAAATTCGGCCGCAGCACAAGCTCGATTTACCGCATCATAACCCAGCGGCGAATCAGAAAACTTCTTACGACAAAAGTCGAGTATATCCCCAGCGCCGAATTTAACGAGTCAAACGCACGGGAGAACATACTTTCCGGCAGGGGTTCTACCCGAAGAACGCCGCGAAAAATACTTCCCGCAGCAGACGGCGGAATCGGCGGAAAAAACTGGGAAGATTTCATCGAGACGGTAAAAAAAATCCCTACATTAAACCGCCAGCAGGAAACAGAGCTTTTCAAAAGGTATAATTTTTTAAAATTTCTCGTCGCCGAGGTGCTCAGCAAACTAAGCCTGACAAAATCCTGCGGCCGCGATGCGCGCCTTGCCGAGGATTTTTTGGCCGAGGCGCAGAGGTTAAAAAATATTATCATCGAAGCGAATTTGAAACTTGTAATCAGCATCGCAGGCCGGCACGCAACCGGCGCAAACGTTCAGGATTTGGTCAGCGAAGGCAATATGGCGCTGCTCCGTGCGGTCGAGAAATTCGACTATACCAAAGGCTTTCGTTTCAGCACTTACGCTTCGTGGATTATCGCCAGGGATTTTGCCCGTTTCCTGCCTGCCGAGGCCGCTCGTGGCAGAATGACGGCCGAGCAATCGGACGAGCAGACGCATCTTATCGCCGCCAAGGCAGGCGAAATCGAGGAAATCGAAACCGCCCACAAAAGTCTTATGCAGGTTATCGATAATAATCTATCCGCTCGTGAGCAGCACGTTATCCGTTACCATTTCGGCCTGACCGGCTCGCTCGTCAAAAAGCAGTTCAAGACATTAAAGCAGCTCGGCGACGATTTAGGCGTCAGCAAGGAGCGCGTCCGCCAGATTGAGCTTGTCGCTCTGCAGAAATTACGCCAGACACTCAGCCCTGAGGAGTTCGAGTTGCTGACGAGGTAGTTAGGCTCACAGAACATTTTTAAATTGATTAATCCCCAAACCGGAGTTTACCCCGTGAGATGAAATTATCTAATCGGGCTTTTTACAAAAAGACAATCCAAAAATTTATGTGCTTTATTGGATTTCGGCTGTAATTTGTATTTGACAAGTGTGCGATTATGCTTAAATTTAATGTTTTTCCCGACAATGACCGAAGCGAAGAAGACAGTTTTGTTCGATAAACACGCCCCCTCTGCTTCTTGCGAAGCAAGAGAGGGGGGCAAGGCCCAAATAGTACCCTTCGCAGGGTGGATGATGCCGCTTTGGTACACATCTATAAGGGCTGAACACGAGGCCGTGCGCAAACAAGCGGGACTGTTCGACTGCTCGCATATGGCAGTGCTGAAAATCGCCGGCAAAGACGCAATTAGTTTTCTCAATAATCTCACAACAAATGATGTCTCAAAATTAAAACAAGGCAAAGCACAATATTCGTATATTCTCAATCAGACGGGAGATATAATAGATGACATTATAGTTTACTATATTGGTGATGATAATCTTATGGTTGTCGCCAATGCCTCTAATGAACAGAAAGTTAAAGACTGGATTGCGAAGAACCGCTCCGGCCAAGTCGAAGTCAAAGACCTCAAGGATAGTTCTCTGCCGGACGGCCGAGTTGACCTCGCTTTGCAGGGGCCTGCGGCAGGGCAGTGTCTGAAAGATATTTTCGGCGTTGAGACGGAGGGGATGAAATCCTTGTCGTTCATCAGGGCGGAAACAAAAGACCTTAATATCATTATCGCATCGACCGGCTATACGGGCGCGAAGGTGAGTTTCGAGCTTTTCGTTGAGCCGGCGAAAGCGGGACAGCTTTGGGATTTGATTCTCAAAAAAGGGAAAAGGCTCGGCATAGTTCCGTGCGGGCTGGGGGCGCGGGACAGTTTGCGAATCGAAGCGGGCTTGCCATTGTACGGGCATGAGCTTGCGGGAGATTTCAATGTTTCGCCTTTTCAGGCGGGGTACGGCTGGGCGGTAAAACTGCAGAAAGAAAACTTTATCGGCAAAGATGCGATTGCGAAAAAGACAGAATTCGATACGGAAGTCGCCAGATTAAAATTCGACGGCGGCAAAGGGGTAAGACCCATCAGGCAGATGGACGGGGTATTAAACAGCGACGGGATATGTATCGGACAGGTTTTGAGTTGTGCAGGCGTCGGCGATAAACAAATCGCACTTGCCCTGATTAAAAAAGAATATAACGCCGTTGGCAAAGAGGTCGGGGTTTATTACCTTGCCAGAAACGCAGGACATATTCAGCAGGGCAGAAAAGAAAAAATAACACTCGGCGAAAAATTAACAGCCGATATCAAGGGACAGGCAGTCGAAAGATTTGAAAAATATTAAAAAACGTTGTACGGTTGCGGTTGCGAGGCTCGTATCGGTTTCGTTAATCGTCAATCGTCGTTCAATACGTAACCGTGTAATACGTATTACGAAACGAGAAGCGTAACCGATTTACGTTAAAACGGAGTATTATTATGGTACCGGAAGATTTACTTTATACCAAAGACCATGAATGGGCGGAAGTTAAAGGCGATGTCGCAACGGTCGGCATAACCGACTACGCGCAGCATTCGCTTGGCGAGATTACGTTTGTCGAACTGCCCGCCGCTGGCAAACAATTAAATGTGCACGATGTCGCGGCAGTAGTGGAAAGCTCAAAGGCGGCCAGCGATATTTACAGCCCGCTGAAAGGACAAGTTGCCGAAGTTAACGATGAACTTTCAACTAAGCCTGAGCTTATAAATAAGGATTGCTATAAGACGGGCTGGATTTTCAAACTGAAAGTCGGCGCAGCCGATACGAAACATCTTATGAACGCCTCGCGGTACGAAGAATATCTTAAAACAATTTAGCATGAGATTAAAATGCCTTTTATAGCAAATACGCCGGCGCAGCAGAAACAGATGCTTAAGGAAATCGGGCTTTCGGCAGAAGGACTGTTCGCCGATATTCCGAAGGAGTTTCTGGCAAAGCAATTCAATCTGCCCGCCGGAATGAGCGAATTCGAGGTTCGTAATCGTCTCGCGTCGCTTGCGGGCAAAAATTATATTGACCTGACGTGTTTTCTCGGCGGAGGATTTTACGACCATTTTATTCCTGCCGCAGTTTATGCGATTGTAAGCAGAAGTGAATTTTATACCGCTTATACGCCTTATCAGCCGGAAATTTCACAGGGTACTTTGCAGGCGATTTTCGAATATCAGTCTCTTGTTTGCAGGCTCGCGGAAATGGAGGCGGCAAACGCATCGCTGTACGACGGCGGGACGGCTTTGTACGAGGCGATGATGATGGCGCTGCGGATTACGGGCAGAAATAAAATCCTTATCGACGACAGCGTTAATCCGATTTACCGCGTAATGCTGCAATCTTATACGAAAAATTTAAGTATCGAGCTTGAACAGACAAAAAACCAAGAAGGTCTTATTAACAGAAAACAGCTTTTAAACAAACTCGACGATAATACAGCGGCGGTGATTTTGCAGAATCCGAACTTCTTCGGCTGCGTTGACGATTTTACGGATATTGCCGAGGCTGCCCATAAAAAAGGCGCACTCTTAATTGTTTCCTGTTATCCGATTTCGCTGGGGATTTTGAAAACGCCCGGCGCGATGGGGGCCGATATCGTCGTCGGCGAAGGGCAGAGCCTCGGACTGCCGATGAATTTCGGCGGGCCGTATCTCGGATTTATGGCGACGAAAAAAGATTATGTGCGAAAAATGCCGGGCAGAATTGTCGGCAGAACAAAAGATAACAAAGACAGAACAGGATTTGTATTAACCCTGCAGGCCCGCGAGCAGCACATTCGGCGCGATAAGGCGACATCGAATATCTGCTCCAACGAAGCACTTTGTGCGCTGACAGCTCTTGTATATATGTCGCTGCTCGGCAAAGAGGGCTTGAAAGAAACGGCTCAGTTGTGCGCCGACAAGGCAAGTTATGCCTGGCAGAAGCTGACTTCGATTAAAGGCATAAAGCCGCGTTTCGAGGCGAAGTGGTTCTTTAACGAATTTGTAATTGATTTGCCGACAAACGCCGCCGAGACGGCAGGCAAACTGATTGAAAAAGGTTTCGCGGCAGGATTTCCGCTGAGCAGATATTACGAAGGAATGGAAAATTCGCTGCTCATCGCCGTTACAGAAAAACGAACCAAACAGCAAATCGGTATGCTCGCTGAATCACTGGAGTCTGTGCTATGAAACTTGTCATTCTGAACGAAGCGCAGCGCAGTGAAGAATCTCGTTTGAAAGAAGGTGCGGGATGAAACTGATATTCGAAAAAAGTATGCAGGGACGCAAAGGCGTAATGCCGCCTGTGAGCGATGTTCCGACGACAATACATATAAAGAAAGAATTTTTAAGAGATTCAGATGCGGCTTTGCCGGAGTTGAGCGAGCTTGATGTTGTGAGACATTTTACGGAACTGTCGCGGCGGAATTTCGGCGTCGATACGAATTTCTATCCGCTCGGCTCGTGCACGATGAAATATAATCCCAAAGTCGCTGAGAGAATTGCCTCTTATCCGGGCTTTGCTCATCTTCATCCTCTTATGCCGCAGTTGCGGATGGGTGGAATGCTGACGCAGGGTGCTCTTGAAGTTTTGTACGATATGGATAAATTCCTTTGCGAAATAACGGCGATGGCGGGTTTTACAATGCAGCCGATGGCCGGGGCGCACGGGGAACTTACGGGCATAATGATTATGGCGGCCTATCATCGCGACAAAGGCAATAAAAAAACTACGATTCTAATTCCCGACAGCGCACACGGCACAAATCCGGCAAGCGCAGCAATCGCAGGATATAAAGTCGTCTGTGTGCCGTCCGATAAGGACGGTATGATGGATGTTGGGGAATTGAAAAAATTGGTCAATTCCGAAACGGCGGGTCTGATGCTCACTTGTCCGAATACGCTCGGCATTTTTGAAAAGAATATCAAACAAATCTGCGAAATTATTCATTCCGTTGACGGCCTTTGCTATTATGACGGCGCCAATCTCAACGCTATTGTCGGCAAGGCTCGGCCGGGCGATTTCGGATTCGATATCGTTCATCTGAATTTGCACAAAACTTTCGCCACCCCTCACGGCGGGGGCGGGCCGGGAGCGGGGCCGGTCGGAGTTGTCGAAAAACTGCTCGATTTTCTGCCGGTCTCACTCGTCGTCAAAAGAGACGATGGAACTTTCGCGCTCAAATACGACAAGCCAAAATCCATCGGATACATCGCACCGTTTTACGGCAATTTTGCGATAATCCTGCGGGCTTATGTCTATATCCTTCTGCTCGGAAAAGACGGCTTAAAACGCGTCGCCGAAAACGCGGTTTTGAACGCAAATTACATAAAGGAAAAACTCAAGGCTTATTACGACCTGCCATATCCGCAAACCTGCAAACATGAATGCGTTTTCAGCGCATCGAAACAAATCGAAAACGGCATTCACGCAATCGACATAGCAAAGGGACTAATCGACAGAGGATTACATCCGCCGACAGTTTATTTCCCGACGATTGTAAAAGAATCGATAATGATTGAACCGACCGAGACCGAAAGCAAAGAAACGCTCGATGCGTTTATCGAGACGATGATTGAACTTGCGAAAATCGCAGAGGACAAACCGGAAAAACTCAAGGCCGCCCCGATTACCACGCCCGTCGGCAGATTGGACGAGACAGCGGCTGCTAAAAACGTCGATATAGCGGAACTGTAGGAAAAGAATACAGAAACCCGGATTCAGAATAAAAATCCGAAGCACTAAATTCGAAATAACTTAAACGTCGAATAATGAGCCGCCCCGCCATTCCGCGTGAGGTGGATAAAAAGGGGGTGAATTTCACATCCAGCAGGGTAAGCATTTCTCGTGTTGAAATTCCATTAACATTCGAACAAATAATCTGGTAAAATACTTTTATTATGTGTATATCTGCAAATGGAAATTAGACAATGAGTAATTTGCCGCAAGAGATATTTGAGAATTGTGTTTTGCCAGACAACGATTTTCAAAATCTGCCGAGTACGGCAGGTTTTGTTCTTTTCGCAGACAGCCAAAACCAACCCATAACACTTCTAACAACAGCTAATATCAAAAGGACGGTAAAGACCAAACTCGCTGAGAAAATAGAGGTCGGCAAAAGAGCGGACCTGAAAAGTATCACCGCAAAAATATATTACACCCCCCGCCGATGTAAATTTCGATTAGCAATAAAATATTACGACGCCGTCAGGAAAATATTCGGAGAAAATTATAAAGAATATATAAAACTTGTCCTGCCGTGGTTTATCAAAATAGATTTGGGCGAGAAAATCCCGTCTTTCTCAATTACCAAAAAACCGATATTTAAAACCGCAGAGGAAATCATCGGGCCTTTTGCAGGGCAAAAGGCGGCAACGGCATTTCTCAAAACGCTTGAAGACGCTTTCAGACTTTGCAAGAGAAACGATATTGTAAATAGTCCCGCTCTGGCGAAAAGCTGTCCGTATCTGCAGATGGACGCCTGCGTGGGAGTCTGCGGCAATAAAATCGACACAGCAGATTACAAAAGTTTATTAAGAGAGGCTTTCGAGGCGGGCTGCAAGCCGGCAGAGGCAATAGAAAAAATCGAGTTCGAAATGCAGACGGCATCGAAAGAATTAAATTTTGAAAGGGCGGCAGCGTTAAAGAAAAGGATAGAAAAACTGTCGGCTTTAAAAAAACAAACTTACAGATGGACGGGGGATTTGAAAAAATTAAAAATTGTACATATAGATAAATCCGGGAAAATCAGAGCAAAAGGCATAAGAGCAAAAGTGCAAATGTATGCGGTGTTTGCGATTGATTTTTTCAATATAAACGACCTCGGCGATTTTTCGATAGACGAGCCTGATTTAATTTACGATGCAATCAGTAAAAATCCCGGCACTTCCCCGAAAAATGTTTCCGATGAAATGATTGAGCGGTTTTCGCTTGTGTCGTATTTTCTTTATCGCAGCAAGCCGGCGGGGATGTGGATAAACGCCAGCGAACGATTCGATAGAGAAGAGATTCATTTCGGAGTATAATCTTGACTGGGAAAATGGTTTGATTATAATATTTGGCTGATTGTAAAACATTAAAGAATAAGGGTTTATATGGCCTTGGAAAACGAAGGGCAGCAGAAGCTTGATTTTGTGCGGCAGATTGTCGCTGACGACTGCAAGAGCGGCAAGTGGGACGGCAGGGTTGTAACGAGATTTCCGCCCGAGCCGAACGGCTATCTGCATATCGGACACGCAAAGAGCATCTGCCTTAATTTCGGAATAGCGGCTGAGTTTGGCGGAAAATGCCATCTGCGGTTCGACGATACCAATCCGGAAAAGGAAGAGCAGGAATACGTCGATTCGATTATCGAAGATGTAAAATGGCTCGGCTGGGACTGGGACAAGAATCTTTTCTTCGGGTCGGATTATTTTCAGCAGATGTACGACTGGGCGAGCGAGCTGGTGAAAAAAGGCAAGGCTTATGTCTGCGACCTGACGGCTGAGCAAACCAGAGAATACCGCGGCGGAATAGAGGGAGGCAAAAACAGTCCGTACCGCAACCGCAGCGTTGAGGAAAATCTCGACCTGCTTGAGAGGATGCGGAAGGGAGAATTTCCGGACGGGACAAAAACGCTTCGCGCAAAAATCGATATGTCTCATCCGAATTTTAATATGCGCGACCCTGTGATGTATCGAATTGTTCACGCATCACATCACCGCACGGGCGATAAGTGGTGCATTTATCCGATGTACGACTGGGCGCACGGGCTGGAAGATTCGATTGAAAAAATTACGCATTCAATATGCACGCTCGAATTTGAAAATCACCGGCCTTTGTACGACTGGTTTCTTAATGAGCTTGGGATTTATCATCCGCAGCAGATTGAATTCGCACGGCTGAATCTTACATATACGGTTATGAGCAAGCGAAAACTGCTGAAACTTGTGCAGGATAAACTTGTGGCCGGCTGGGACGACCCGCGTATGCCGACGATTTGCGGAATGAGACAGCGGGGATATTCGCCGGCGGCAATAAGAAATTTCTGTACGAAAATCAGCGTAAATAAATTCAACAGTACAATCGATTTCGCCCTGCTGGAGCATTGTCTTCGCGAAGATTTGAATAAAACTTCGCCTCGCGTAATGGCGGTGCTTAATCCGCTAAAGGTTGTGCTCGAAAATTATCCCGAAGGAAAGGTCGAAACTCTCGATGCGATAAATAATCCGGAAGATGCGGCGGCAGGGAACAGACAAGTCCCATTCTCAAGAGAAATTTACATTGAGCGGGACGATTTTATGGAGGATGCTCCGAAAAAATTCTTCCGGCTGGCTCCCGGCAGAGAAGTTCGGCTGCGGTACGCGTATTTTATTACCTGCCGCGACGTAATAAAGGATTCGGCAGGGAATATTACAGAGCTGCGATGTACTTACGACCCTGCGACGCGGGGCGGAGATTCGCCGGACGGCAGAAAGGTCAAATCAACACTTCACTGGGTTTGTGCCAAAAACGCAATTAACGCAGAAGTGAGACTTTACGAACATCTGTTTACAAAGGAAAATCCGGACGAGACGGAAGAAGGCAAAGATTTTACGGCATATCTTAATCCGAATTCACTAACGAAACTGACGGGGTGCAAGGTCGAGCCTTATCTGAAAGACGCAAAGGCTTTAAGCCGCTGGCAGTTTGAGAGGTTAGGTTATTTTTGTGTTGACCCCGACAGCAAATCCGATAAATTGATTTTCAACCGCACGGCAATGCTCCGCGATGAGTGGGTAAAAATCAAAAATGTCGAGAAATAGCCACAGAAACATTTTAAATATTTTTTTAGCCACAGAGCGGCTGTGTTTAATTTCAACTGCTTTTCCATTAGTTATGCTTGACTGTCCTCGGCCATCAGTTCCACCAATGGCATCCAGAAATCGCCTATAAGTATAATTCGGTTTCGCCGGATTAATAAAGCCTTTGTTTGTCAACTCCCAAAGCTCGGCCAACTCGAGCATTGTCCCCGTCATATCCGCCGTTAGCAATTATGAATCCCGCCTGTGCGCACAATTTGCCCAGTTCGTATGCAAGCTCAAAAACGCTGTCTCCGTCTTTAACCCTGCTCGTTCCGAATATTGTTATGACTTTTTCATTCATAGTTTTGTTTAGTCTCCACTCGCCAATCTCGTCATTCGCCAATCTTGTCATTCTGAGCGCAGCGAAGAATCTCGTATTCAAAGTTCGACGTTCAATGTTGGATGTTGGACGTTAAAATAAAATTATCTTCGTATCTTACTGCCTCTAACCTTTCGTGTAGTTAAGCAAACCTCCTGCCAATAGAATACCTCTGTCTCTGTCGGAAATATTCAGACTGCATTTGAATTCAACTCCTGCCGTTTTATCTTTTACGACAACCGAATCTGCCGACTTGAGCGCATCGTTAAGATTTTTCACTTCAAGCTCATCGTCAGCGCTGATTTTATTGTAATCCGCCGCATTCTCGAACTCCACCGGCAGAACCGCGAAGTTAATCAGATTGGCCTTATGAATTCTCTCGATACTCTTTGCGATGAGCATTTTAACGCCTAAATACATCGGACAAAGCGCAGCGTGCTCTCTGCTCGAACCCTGCCCGTAGCTTTCCGCCGCGACAACAATGCCGCCGATTCCCTTTTTCTTCAGTTCAAGCCCTCTTTCTGCGAAGCTCGGCTTTCCCTCCTTGTTGAAGCAGTTAAAGACGTATTTCGAATATTCCGGCACATTCGAGCGGTATTTCAAAAACACCCCAGCGGGCATAATATGGTCGGTCGTGATTTTATCGCCGCATTTGAGCAGAACTTTCCCGCTCAGATTATCAGGCAGTTTTTTGGCCGCTTCCGGAACAACTATTGTCGGCCCGCGAAGAACTTTTATTTTTTTCGCCTCGTCCGCCGCCAATGGCTTTTGAATCATATTATCATCGACGGTAAACTCGAACGGCATTTCTACTTTTGGAAATTCTATTCCGCTTTTTTGCGGCTCGACAATTTCACCCTTCAGTGCGGTGATGACCGCCGCTTCCGGACTTACCAAAAATACCGTATCGTTTTTCGTTCCCGTTCTGCCGGCGAAGTTTCTATTGAATGTCCGGACCGAAACGACCCCGTCGGCGGGCGAAAACCCCTGTCCGATACAGGGCCCGCACGCCGATTCTAATATTCTTGCCCCTGCCTTAACAATATCCGCAAGGGCACCGTTATCCGCAAGCATACCCATCACCTGTTTGCTTCCCGGCGCGATTGCGAATTCGACATCCGGATGAATCGTTTTGCCTTTAAGTATTTTTGCCACCGTCATAAGGTCGGTAAAGCTCGAATTTGTACAACTGCCGATAATCACTTGGCTCACTTTTGTCCCCGCCAGTGATTTGAGCGTCTTGACATTATCCGGCGAAGGCGAACACGCCGCCATCGGCTCTAATTTCGACAAATCTATTTCGATTACCTTATCGTATTCGCAGCCCTCGTCCGCCGCCAAAGGCTGATAATCTTTTTCCCTGCCCTGCGCAGCGAGAAATTTTCGCGTTTGTTCGTCAGATGGGAATACGCTCGTTGTTACGCCCAGTTCTGCCCCCATATTCGTTACGGTCGCTCTTTGCGGCACGGTCAATGTCGAAACTCCCTCCCCGAAATATTCCACTACACATCCGACGTTTCCTTTCGTCGTCAGGATGCTTAATAGTTTAAGAATTATATCTTTACTCGCCGTCCATTTCGCAAGCGAACCCGACAGTTTAACTCCGATTACTTTCGGACAGGCCAGGTAAAATGCTCCGCCTCCCATCGCCACCGCAACATCGAGTCCTCCCGCCCCAATCGCCAGCATCCCAATCCCGCCTCCCATCGGCGTATGTGAATCGCTGCCGAGAAGCGTCGCGCCGGGTTTGCCGAATCTTTCTAAATGTACCTGATGGCAGATTCCATTCCCAGGCCGGGAAAAATACACTCCCGTTTTCGCAGCCGCCGTTTGCAGATAAATATGGTCGTTATGATTCTCCGGCCCGAATTGGCTCATATTATGGTCGATATAGCTCACCGACAAATCCGTTTTTACCTGCTCGACCCCCATCGACTCGAACAATAGAAACGCCGTCGTTCCCGTTGCGTCCTGCGTTAGCGTCTGGTCGATTTTTATCCCGATTGAGCTGCCCGTGTCCAGCTTCCCGTCAATTAAGTGTTTTTCGAGGATTTTATATGTTAGTGTCTTTGCCAATTTTTAACTCCCGTCTTTCTATCAGTTAAAACGACAATTCTAATACCAAATGCAGTGATTTTCAACATATAATCCGAGCCCCGAGCGTCAGCGATGGGTCATTTAATTCGGTTAGCGCGGGATAAACGTATTGATGGGTAAACTCATTCCCCTTTTATATTTCCGCCATTCGGGTACAATATCGCTCGATATGCTGTACAAAATCCTTGCAGATTTGCTCGTCGTTATCCATTTTATTTGGATATTGTTTATGCTGTGGGGTTTTATCCTTACCCTCTCCGGCTCATTTACCCTCTATTTCCTGCACACTGCCGCCGAAAGACGGCCCTCTTTTTTCGACAGATGGCTCTTCAGAACCATTCATCTGTCCGGCATACTTTACGTCGCCGTCCTGACCATTTTCGGAAAATATTGTCCTTTGACCATCTGGGAGAACCAATTAAGGGCAAGGCACGCTCCGCATCTTAAATATCCGGCCTCGTTCGTAATCCATTACATCGAAAAGCTCGTTTATCCAGACGCCGATTTCCTCCTGTTCGTAATACCGACAATGATTATCGCTCTTTTCACCCTGATAATGTTCGTACTCAAACCACCCGCAAAAATAAAACAGCTTACCCGCTATTTATTCAAAATCTAAAATTTCTCACACCCAATCCCCACTACTAAACTCATTACATAACCTAACCCCCACAACCCTCGTTTCTCCCTATAAGATGCCCCTAAGGCACTATCTCATCCGCCGTTAATCCTTAAAGTAAATCCCCGCTTTTCTTATAACGATATAAGGCTTTCATTTGCCTTTGGCGAGCTTGATTTTGCGAAACGCTATGCCGAATTTTTTCTTCCTGTGTTTGAGCAGAAAATAAACAATTGGTTTTTCGATAAACGTCGGATAGTGAAAATTAAAACTGACATTGATTTTGGACATAGCGTCTCCTCCTAATATATTGTGTAAAAAAATTGTTAATCGGTTGCAGTTGCGCAGCTCGTACCTATGGCATAAATCACGGTTGCGTTTAACGGTGGACGAAATACGAAACGAGCCGCGTTACCGATAAACGGAGCATGCAAAAGTTAGCTTTTTGCATAACTTTTGTATACATTATACCATATTCCCAACAAAAAGTCAAGAAAATAGCCACTAAGGCACTAAGACATAAATAAGGGTTTAAAAAGGATTTAATAGAAATGGAAATGCGGTTTTTTGAGGAAAAATGGGAAGTTTAATTGTCATTCCTTGGTAATATTAAACTCGAACTTAATTTTTTTGATCAAGGTCTAAATTTCCGCTGTTAAATTCTACAAGTTTTTTCCAATTAATTGTGCCGTTACTGCAAAACTTCGTCATAAACTCCTGCGTAAATGAATTTATAACCTTTCCTTTTTGTTTGACAAAGGTATCGTTGTGCTGTTTTGCCCTGTAACCTAGAGGTTCAATAATATCGGTGTAAAGGTCTTCGTTTTCACTCATAAGATACCAGAAATTCTGACCCACAACTTTCATATAACCCCTTAAAAAAGTCGTTCTAGTCTTACCATAGCAAATACCAAGTACCGGTTGTACGTTCAATTTGCGGTTGTTCTGTTTTACAACTCGAACGGCTATCTGAAAATCTTGTTGTTGCTTATTTTGTTGAGCATTGTTCCCCCAGTTCGGACCAGATTTTACAGAAACCAAATATAAAGTATCTTTGTTCATAAACTCAATATCAATGCCCGTTGCAGCAGATTTACGACCTTGACAAGTTTTGAGGGAAATGAAAACTGCAAGCCTTTCAAGAAAATCACCGAAAATTTTCTCCTCTGAAGAAGATAAATAGGCATCGAGAATGTTGCCTATTAAATCACTCGCGACAATTATATTCTTTGCACGAAAGAGATAAGGATTCTTTTTTTTCAACACATCCTTAAGTTTCAGAGACTTAAGGACTTTGAGCTTGTTATCGTGAAAAACACAAATATTTTTATTAACAAATTTTTTTACATCGTTGAGATTCAGCTTTTCCATTTAAGACCCCTCTGCGTAATAATTTTTTCAAGCTTGCGTTCTGCAATTTTGCAGTATTCCCTGCTTATGTCGATTCCTATGTAATTACGTTCCAACTGCTTGGCAGCAATTGCAGTTGTTCCAGAACCTACAAATGGATCCAGAACTATATCATGTTTTGCAGAAAATAACTTGATAAACCATTCAGGCAAAGGAAGCGGAAAAGTCGCGCTATGATTCCGATTTGCACATTCTGTTGCAAGATAAAGTACATTTGCCGGATAGGCTTTATCTCTCTTGAGCCAATTTGAAATATTTTTGCCGAAACCGCTTTTTACTTTAGACTCGTCTCTAATTTTGTCTGTATCACTTAAGTTACGAAGTCTTGTTTTGGCCCAATCTCCCATTGGAACCATTACTTCGTCCTGAAACATTTTAAAGTTCTTTGTTTTGTTAAACTGTAAACATCTTTCCCATGCATCCCTGAAACGATTTGGCCATTTACCAGGATAACAATTCTTTTTATGCCAAACAAATTCTTCCGTCCACAGCCAGCCTTGTTTTTTCATTTCAAGTATCAATTCAATCACATAAGTATGACGCTGACCGGCTACAACTCTTTCTTTTATGTTCAAAATAAAAGTCCCATCGGGTTTGAGAACTCTTAAAAATTGTTCAGATTTTGGCAAGAACCACTCTACAAACTTATTTGGATTTACTCCCCCATAAACATTTTTACGTGCTTCGGCATATGGGGGGGAGGTTATTATCAAGTCGATACAATTGTCAGGAAACGTCCGCAAAACTGTCTCATTATCCCCGCATATTATCGTATTTTGTGGGACTTTTACTTTCATAACATCCAATGTTTGTCGTATTGCTGTATTAAGCATCTATTCTTTATATTCTAAATCTTAAATTCTTAACAAAATTATATCCCTCTTCCTTTTAAACTCAACTGAAATAATTTTATAATTAGCCAGATCACTTACTTCTTTACCACTCCGCCAAGTATATGTCCTGAAGCGACGGAATACAGTCTGCCTTTCGGTTTAGTATTTATGTGGCAGGCGACGATTTTTCCGACGAAGATTATATGGTCGCCGGCGGCCTGTTCGCTTTCGAGTGTGCATTCGAAATTCGCCACGGCGTCATCGATAATAACCGAATCGATTTTTTTAGCGTGGCTGATTTTGCATCCCGTCTCGGCGAATTTATCGCAGTCTCTTCCGCTATGCGTGCCGAAAAACATCGCCAGCTCGGCCATATCTTCGCTCGGATAGACTACCGTAAAGCATTTGCTTTCTCTTATGGCGGCGGTTGTGTATCTTTTCGGCGTCAGGGCAATAGCGAGCATCGCCGGGCTGCCGCTGGCGAGCATTGTCCAGCCGATTGTTACGGGATTGGCCTTGCCGTTTTTGTCTTTGGCGATGGCAAATACGATTTGTTCCGGATATTTGGTCTTGATTGCCTCGGCGTAATCGGCTTTTTTCTGCATTTTTATCTCCTAAATTTAGAGAAGTAAGGAATTAAGGAAATAAGGATGCAAGGACAGCTATACTTGTTTTCCTTGCTTCTTTATCTCTTTATATCTTTACTTCCTTTTGAAATAAAATTGTTCCTTTGCAAACGATTAAATACTGATTAGAATTATATTGCTTAAGCAGTTGATGGCAAGGAGTTTTAAATGGCTAAAATTGGCTTTATCGGCGCCGGCAATATGGCCGAGGCGTTAATCAAAGGCGTTATCGACGCCGAAGTTTACAAATCCAAAGATATAGCTATCAGCGACATCTGTCCGCAGCGGGTAAAGGCTCTTTGCAAGAAGTACGGCGTAAAATCCGCCGCCGATAATTGCAGGCTCGCAAAGACGGTCGATGTTCTCGTTTTGAGCGTCAAGCCTCAGAATATGGCCGATGTCTTGAAAGAGATTAAAAATGCTGTCGGTAAAAATCTTTTAATCGTTTCCATCGCCGCCGGTATAACTACAAAAAAAATTCAAAAGGTTCTGGGCAATATCGCCGTCGTTCGTGTGATGCCTAATACGCCTGCTTTGGTTGGCGCAGGCGCATCGGCGATATATGCGACGAAAAAGGCCAAGGCCAAAGTGAAGAATGTTTTACGTATTTTTTCTGCTGTCGGTCTTGCGGTCGAGGTCGATGATGAAAAACTTATGGATGCTGTAACTGCTGTAAGCGGCTCAGGGCCTGCGTATTTCTTTTTGCTGGCCGAGACTATGCTCAAGGCCGCTCATAAATTGGGATTGAAAAAAGCGATAGCTCAGAGACTTGTTTTGCAGACGGCCAAGGGTGCTGGTCTGCTTGCTGTCGAGGCGGCAAAGGATGGGAAAGGGCCTGATGTTTTACGAAAAATGGTTACATCGCCAGGCGGTACGACCGAGGCTGCGATGAAGGTTTTTGCGAAGCGTAATTTTGAAAAGACGGTATTGCTTGCCCTTTGGTCTGCGGCCAATAGGAGCAAACAATTATCCCATTGATAATCGAGTTCTTTACTCGACTTCTATTGCCTCGACGGGGCATTCGTCAGCGGCTTGCTGGGCGGCGTCTTCGAATTGTGGTGGTACTTGCTCGACAACGACCTCGGCTATGGTATCGCCCATCTGAAAAACTTCCGGACAGGTTTCGACACAGAGCCCGCACGCTGTACAGCTGTCATCTATTCTAACTTTCATATTTTCCCTCCAGTCAAAATAAGACCATATTGAAAAAGCTGAACAATGCTGCATAGAAATAAAAATAAGGCCGGGTTTTCCAGGCACAACCGAAATTCATACTTATGGCTGCTTACTTCCGTATCTGACCAAGTTCGTAGATTCGGATAGTCTGGGCCCGGCCAAAGGTATTGTAGCGGATTGAGGGCAAAAGACAAGCCTCAAGGCCGGTAAAACAAATCAATTTGACTAAAGCTCATCAAGGCTTTATTATGGCTTTTCACGGTTTTTAAACGGAGAAAAAATGGCTTACACGGTACTGGCGAGACGATACCGCTCACAAAAGTTCGACGATGTGGTCGGACAAAACGCAATCTCACAAACACTAAAAAACGCGATAAAAACCGATAAAGTCGCTCATGCATATCTTTTTACAGGGACACGAGGCGTCGGCAAAACGACAATGGCCAGAATCCTCGCCAAATCGCTAAACTGCCTCTCAAGCGAAACACCGACAGTCGAGCCGTGCCTTAAATGCGACAGCTGCACGGCTATAAACAGCGGCGAAGATATCGACGTTATCGAAATCGACGGAGCCTCAAATAACAGCGTCGATGACGTCAGAGAGCTTCGGCAAAACGCAATTTATCGACCCGCAAGGGCGAGATTCAAAATCTATATCATCGACGAAGTACATATGCTCAGCACCAACGCGTTCAACGCACTTTTGAAGGTTTTGGAAGAACCGCCGACACACGTCAAATTCATCTTTGCAACAACCGAACCAAATAAAGTCCTTGCGACAATCCAGTCACGATGCCAAAGATTCGATTTTGCCAATATCAGCGCAAACGATATCATCGGCCAGCTTAAAAAAATCCTCACCGAAGAGAAAATCAAGTTCGAAGACGACTGCATAATCGCACTGGCAAGGCTCGCCAACGGGTCAATGCGGGACGGGCTGAGCCTGCTCGACCAGATTATCAGCGCAGGGATTCAGCCATTAACGGTAAAAATGCTCGAAGAACTGCTGGGCCTCGCCAACAGCGAAAAGATATATCAGCTTCTTGAAAAAATCGGGGCCGCCGACGCGGCAGGGACACTGCAAAGTGTGGACGAACTGCTCAACAGCGGACTGAACTGCACCGGACTGCTCGATGCGATTATCCAGAGCCTTCGCGATATGATGATTCTTAAGGCGGCACAATCGTCATTGGTAATCCTGACCGAAACCGAAAAGAAAAGACTGACCCAAATCGCAGAAGATTTCGATATACCGAGCCTTGTTTATAATATCGCGATATTCGAGAAACTCCGCTGGCCGCTCAAGAACAGCGATAACCCCCGCGCACTATTGGAAGCAGCACTGCTGAGAGTCGCTTTGGCAGAACATTTTATGAGTATCCCCGACCTGCTGGGAGCCAAAACAAGCGGCAGCTATTCTGCTGAGAGGTTAAAAAAAAACGCTTCGGTAATTAACAAACCTTTGAATAGCCAGCATGAGAAGGTTTCTGCGCCGCAGGAGCCGGTTGTCGAAGGCGTTTCAAATATCGAACAGCTCAAAGAAAACTGGGGCAAAATAACAGGCTCAATCACAAACGCGCGAATAGCGGAACTTCTTAAAAAAGCGGTTCCTCTGAAATTTGCCGGCAATCTTTTGGCGCTCGGATTCGGCTCAAGCGATGAATTTACGATGAAACTTTGCCAGGGCAACGGCAGGGCGGAGATAATTCAGCAGGTTTTATCGCAGGCGACAGGAGCGAAACTAAAAGTGAGTTTTGAAGCGATTGGCGGGACTTCGCAAAATCAGCCAAAGGCTAAACCCCGCGGGGCAAAGGCAAGCAAAAAGGTGAGGGACGAGGCGGCAAACAGCCCGATTATAAAAACAGTTCTGAACGAACTCGAAGCGAATATTATTGATGTTGAAGAACAGCAATAAAGAGTATAAGAGCAGAAGGGCAAAAGAGCATAAGAGGTAAGGAAGTAAAGAAGCAAGGAAATCAGATTATCAGGGAATCAGCACCGTAAGGTGTCCTTCGGAGGGTGCAGGGAATAGAGAGAAAGATAGGAAATCAAAAATCAAAGATTAAATATCAAAATGACCCCGATAAGATAGCCGAAGCGTCATCTCACCCCGATACGAATTGCAAAAGTGCAATCCTACAGGGCAGGCCGGGTAAACTCCGACACGAAGCAAATTAGACGCTGATTTCGCTGATATATTCAGCCACAAGAGCACAGAGATTTTTAGGCGCGAATTAACCCCAATAAGGTGCTCCTGCTGCAGGCCTATAGGGTACAGGAAAGACGATAAAGGTTCCAGGAACTATTATTTCTATCTGATTCCCAGCCTTTGGGCTTCGTCTTCAAGGCCGTATTTTTTCATCTTCTTATAAAGGGTCGTCCTGTTGATTTGCAATGCCTGTGCGGTGAGCTGTCTGTTCCAATTGTTTGCCTCAAGGGCAGCCCTGATGATTTTTCTTTCAGGCTCGGATATCGCATCTTTCAGACTTGCTTGCGCAAAATCGACCGGTTCAGCACTTGGAATATGAGAAATTATATTCGCAGGCAGGTCTTCTAAAGTAATATGGCCTGTTTTACTGAGAAGAACAGCTCTTTCAAGCACGTTTTCAAGTTCGCGGACATTGCCCGGCCAATCATATCTCTGCAAAGCCTCCATCGCACGGTCGGTAATTCCCAATTTTGCACGGCTGTGCGATATACAGAAATTTTTCATAAAACGCACAGCGAGCAGCGGAATATCGGCAGGTCTTTCGTTAAGGGCGGGAAGATTTATCGTTATAACGTTGAGCCTGTAATATAAATCCTCTCTGAATCTGCCTTGTTTTACTTCTTCAACCATATTCTTATTGGAAGCGACGATAACACGGGTATCGACATTGATGGTTTTGTTGCTGCCGACCGGCTCGAATTGTCTTTCCTGTATTACGCGCAAAAGTTTGACCTGCAGCGAAGGCGAAGCGCTTGATATTTCATCGAGGAAAATAGTTCCGCCGTCGGCGGCGAGAAACTTGCCCTGTTTGTCGCTGATAGCGCCGGTGAACGAGCCTTTTACGTGGCCGAACAGTTCGCTTTCGAGCAGCGTTTCCGGCAGTGCGCCGCAGCTTACCTCGACGAAAGGCTTGTCTCTTCTTCCTGAACGGAAATGGATTGCCCTTGCGAGCATAGTTTTTCCCGTGCCGCTGGCGCCGGTCATAAGGACAGTGCTTCTGCTGTCTGCGACGGCCTCGACGAGGTCGAAAATCCTCGCCATTTTGTAGTCCTGACTGATTATGTTTTCGAGACTGTACTTGCGTTTGAGCTGGTTCTTGAGATTTTCATTTTCGCTTATGAGCAATTGCTGTTTTAGCGCCCTTTCAATCGTAAGGCGCAGTTCGTCATCGACAATCGGCTTTGTAAGATAATCATAAGCGCCCAATTTGATAGCTTCAACTGCGCTTTCGATTGTTCCGTAACCGGTAATAATAATTACGACGGTTTGCGGATGATTTTTTCTGATTAGATTGAGCAGTTCGAGTCCGTCTCCGTCCGGCAGGTTCACATCGTTGATGACGAGCGAGAATTTCTGTTTCTGTATCAGGCCTGCCGCCTGTTTATACGATTCTGCGCCGGCGGTGCTGTAGCCCTCGAGTTTGAGAAACTCGCACAGCGAATCGAGGATTATCCTGTCGTCATCAACAATTAAAATATTTTGTTTCATACTTTGTTCACCTGTTAATTGGCAAATATATTGTAAAGATGCTTCCGGAATTAGGTGTATTTTCGGCTATGATTTTGCCGCTGTATTTTTCGATTATGTCCCTGCATATAGCAAGACCCAAACCGGTGCCTTTGCCTGTTTTTGTCGTAAAGAACGGCTCGAAGATTTCTTCGCTGTTTTCCGGCTCGAAGCCGGGACCCGTATCACTAAATTTTATAACCGCAACATTGCCCTCCGGGACATCCCAACTTACGGTTACTTTTCCGCCGTCCGGCATCGCCTCGACAGAGTTTTTCAGCAGATTGCAGAATACCTGAAACAAATTTCCGCCTTTAACCGTCGGCAGAGCCAATGGATACTGCCGGTCTATCTCTACCGCTGACGCCTTTGCCGCAGGCTCGATAAATTTGATTGCATCGTCGAGAAGTTTGTCGATAGGAGTGTCTTCGAGAGACGAATAGCGGTTGCGTGAAAATTCGAGCAGTTCGGTGATAATCTGGACCATTCTTTTTAGCCCGTCGCCGGCGTGTTCGAGATACTCTACCGGTTTCGGCAGATTTGCCTCGCTGATGGTTCTTTTTGCAAGGTTGATATACCGCATTATGCCGTCGATAGGATTGTTCAGCTCGTGAGCGACTTTGCTTGCGAGCTTTCCCATAACGGCGAGCCGTTCGGTATTTGCCATTTGTTTTTGTGCGTTTGCCTTTTCAGTAATGTCTTCGAGCAGCAGCAGTCCGCCCTGTATGACGCCGTTAAGGCCGTCGGTCAGCGGCGCACAGGTTATCTGCAAAACAGACTGCTTATCGTTTTTGCGGTAAGCTACGTTGTCAAATCGGTGGATTTTCCCGATTTGGACGACTTGGCCGAGCGTTTTTTGCCAGTCGCCCCAGATTTTTTCGTTTGTTCCCGCCGCCAGAGAAGTGTCAATGTTTAGCTGAAGGTCGAGCAGCTCGACAGCGATTGGATTTGCGTTTACCGTTTTGAGCAGCTTGTCGAAAACGACAACGCCGATAGGCAGCGATTGCAGAATAAACGGGGCAAGAACGGCATTCGTTTCTTTGTCGGCAACAGGATGCTTGTTGGTATTTGGCATAAACATAGTATTATAAGAGATTTAAACGGCTTCTGTCAAGCAGTTATGTTGCGAAAAATCAACAATGATGTTTCGGTATATCGGTCGTTTTTTATATATAAGATGTTTATATGTCAGGCTTTATGGGTTTTTGTTTAAAAAATGAGATATTGATGTGGATTTTAAGGCAAACATTTTTGCCGGAAAATAGAGGTTTTTGTTGCGGTTTTTAAACAATTTTGGCTAAATTCACAACTTCCCAAGTTTAAAATTCGCGGCGGAAATCCTATAAGTCTATATTTTAGCTATGCTTAAACGTGTTAATATGGGGCATTTCTGATATAATTTTTTTGGTATATTATTTGCAACAGTCCTATAAGAACGAAAGTGTTGGCTTTTTTATTAATATTAAAGGCAGGGAAGTAAAATGGGAGGGGAAAACGACAGAAGGAAACACAGGCGGCTGCTTGCCAGGATGGGGATATTGTGCCGTAAAGTCGGCACGATGGATGAGAAGGCATTTGTCGGCAACAGCGTCAATATCAGTCCCGATGGCCTGTTGATTGAAAGCGGTCAGGAAGCCGCTATGGACACCGGCGACCTTTTCAATGTTGAGCTGGATATACCTCGTGTTGACAGGGCCGACCAAATCGGCGGCAAAGTTTCGGCTTATGCAAGGGTTGTCAGGATAATTGAGCCTCGATCCGCTCAGAAAAGCAATAAAAAACAGGTGGCGTTTCAGTTCTGCAGCCGGCCGCAGTTCGATGTTTAGTTTTATCGGTTATAATTGCTGCCGTTGACATCCCGCCTTATCGGTATTAGTATCGAAAAATATGAATACACTGCGATATTTCTATATTCTGTTATTTCTTGCTGTGCTGATGTTCGGCTGTCAGGAAGGTCAGGGCGGGGGGAAAACGAGGATTGCAGATATTATTTCCAAAGACAGTTTAAATGAAAATACAGCGGCCATTGGCCTGTATTTATATGTATTCGAACTCGACAGAGATAACTATCCTGCGGTGCTCGATGTTTTGTATGATATTAACGGTGTGCCCATTGAATATAAGGATTTCGAAAGTTTTGCCGGAAACGGACTGGTTAGTTGCGGCGGGGATATAGAAACATGGACGAAGCTGGCGCAAATTTTGGTTGACTCAAAAGCCAAACCTATCAAGCGTACAATTGCTTATATCAATGACGGTATCAATGACGATATCGTACTGGCTGTTTTGGACAAGCCCGGCTCTGCCAGTTATCGACAGAGCGGCAGCGACTCAATCGGAATCGGTTTGCCTGCCGGAAATGTTTCTTTACGATTTAATACAAAGCCGCTGAGCGGTCTTAAACAAATCCGCAGGGTAAATATAACGCCGGTTTACAAGGCCGAAATAGCTCCGGACAAGAAACAAATGAGCGGTAAAAAACAATCCGTGTTATGGGAATTTCCATTCAGTTTGACATCCCTTTCCGTATCCCTGCGGCCGGGACAGTTTGTCTGTATAGCCGCAAACCCCGCGAATTTCCCGCAGCAAGGTCCTGAGGCAATAGGGCAGATGATGTTTTGCTCCAATAAATCCAAACCTGTCATAAGATTATGCCTTGTGGCCTGCAGTCTCATAAATGATTGATTATCAACTCTCAAAATCACAGGAGAACGGTTAGCAAAGAGGAGAACAGGAGAAGAGATTTCCTGTTTCCTCGGCTTTGTCGGCATCGGCAAACAGGGGGTTTGCTTGTGGAAAACAGGTGGAAAAACCTTACACGGATTAATTGTAAAATCTTTTCATATTTTTTGCTAAAATTCCTTATAAAAACTTTACCAATTGGCCGATAGCAATTATAGTGGCGGTGCAGCCAACAAATTCAACTCCGTCATTGGCGGAAGCGAGTAAGGAAGGTACTAAAACAGTTTTTTAACGGATTAAAAATATGCCGACTCGGCCGCGTGAAGCGAAAATACTGATATATCTTGTGGTTTCTATGACGATAGGAGCGGCACTGCTGATGGCATTGGACAGCCAGTCCATATCGGCGGGAGCATTCAGCCTCGCCAGCTATTCTTCGCTCGGCTCGATTCCATCGGTTGCGCAGACCCGTCAGGCTGCGACAGCCGAGAGGTGGGACAGAATCGAGGTATTTTACAGCAATACCAAAGGCGGCGACCTCGCCCAGCTTGCATCTCTCCACGGCCTTACAAGTCCGGACGACCTTAATTTTCATTTTCTCGTCTGCAACAGCCTCGGCGCGATGGACGGACAGATACAAACGACGGAAAAATGGCTCAATCAGTGGTCGGCTCTGCCCGGCGCAGCGTGGTACGGTAGCAGCAAAACAATTCGAATCTGCGTGATAGGGGAAAGCAAAAGAACGTCCGCTTCGGATTATCAGATAAGCAGAACGCAGGAATTGGTGGACGCCCTAACCAGAAAATTCGATATCGAGCGAAACAGCGTCAGCTATCCGGCGGGCTGGCAACTGTAATCTTGACTCGTCCTGTTTTTATTTTTCTTCAGCCAGTTGTCTAATCACATCAAATAACGCCTGAGTCCTGTCTTTGCCTCTGCCTTGTTTCTGCAGAACGGATAATAATCCCCTATCGGTCGCAATGCTCGTTTCGTCTTTCGTTTGTCGGTTACGTTTTGGCAACGTTTTACTATTAACGCAACCGGTACGAGTCTCGCAGCCGCAACCGTTTGACGTTTTATCCGATGATGCCGAGGCGTTTGAGAGTATTTTTCGACCATCGCATAGAACGCATCTGTGCGTTGATAAGGAGCAGCGTTACCACGAGCCATAAAAGGCTGAACCGCATAACCATTAAACCAAGCGCTCCGGCAGAATACCCACTGAAATTTTCCCAGACGGCAAGCAGCTCGGCAGGAGTGTAAATCACGCCGAACAGGACGGATTTGAACATCAATTGCCACGGAAGAATAAGCACAACAACAAGAAACGATACGAAGACGGCTTTCGTGATATGACTTATTCCGCCGAGCCTGCCGACGAGCGAAATCTTCATAGCGAAAAGGAGCGTCAGGGAATATATGATTGTAGAGACCGCCAGCAGATAATTGCAGACCCTAATCGTCCAGGCAATATTCGCGAATTTAATTTTTATCTGCGGATAATGTTTTGTATGTGCGGCTGTGTTGGGGTCGGCCTTTGCGGCGTTGGCGTCAGCGGTCAGGGCCTGAGCGGCCTGTTCGATTTTTTGCGTCTTGGTTTCGACTTTCGCCTCCTGCTTGGCGGGTACGGCCAATTTTGCAATCATAGTAGAGACAGGCGCAAGGCTGCTTTGAGCCGTTTCGTTAGGCAGTTCGATATATTTTGTCGGCGTCAGCCAGAAAATAGCCTGCAAAATCAGCAGACAAATAAAACTGATAAAAAAGAATAGATTTTTAGCGTTTTTGAGAGTTCCGATAGCTTCGAGACAATCGGTGGTCTCGAGAAGCTGGTCCTGTCTTTTCGATTCATCAGCCATTTTATTTCTCCTTAAATCTCGGCCATTTCTTATCGGCACAGACAACTTTTAGACTATTGTGTACTGCGGCTATCGTTTTTTCAACATCCTTTTTTGTCAAAGCGGCAGAAATAAACATCGCCTCGAAAGGACTGGGGGCAAGATAGACGCCGTTTTTGAGCATCTCTGCGAAAAACGCCTTAAATAATATCGTATCGGCGGCCTTTGCATCGTTGAAATTTTTTATGGGTTTTTTCGTAAAAAAGCAGCTCAAGAGCGAGCCGATTCGATTTATTGTCATAGGAACAGAGGTTTTTTTTGCCGCCTCGGCAAGGCCGAGATGGAGGATTTTCGCCTTTTCTTCAAGGCGGGCATAAAATCGTTTATCTTTTAAGATTTTCAAAGTCGCAATCGCCGCGGCGGTAGCCAATGGGTTGCCGCTCAAAGTACCCGCCTGATAAACCGGCCCGACCGGAGCGAGCATATCCATAATATCAGCTCTTCCGCCGACGGCTGCGCAGGGCAGGCCCCCGCCAATGATTTTACCAAGACAGGTCATATCAGGTTTGACTTTAAAAATTTTCTGTGCGCCGCCGAAACAGAAACGAAAACCCGTAATTACTTCGTCGAAAATCAAAAGCGTCTTATTCTCATCGCAGAGTTTTCGCAGTGCCCACAGATAGCCGGGCTTGGGAAGGACAACGCCCATATTTGCGGCGACGGGTTCGATTATGCAGGCGGCGATTTTATTTTTATATTTTTTAAATGCGCGTTTAGCCGATTCGATGTCGTTAAAATCAGCGTTCAGCGTGAGCGAGGAAAGCGATTTCGGCACACCCGGACATAACGGCTTTGAGAATTCAGCCGAGCCTGAGCCGGCACTGACGAGCATAGAATCGCTGTGGCCGTGGTAGCAGCCGGACATTTTCAGGATATAATTTTTGCCGGTAAAGGCACGTCCGAGACGGACTGCTGTCATAACGGCTTCGGTGCCGCTGCTAACAAGGCGAACTTTGTCAATCGAATCGAAGGCATCAACGAGCATCTCGGCAAGGACAGTCTCTGCATTAGTTGGGGCGCCGAAAGATGTTCCTTTTTGGGCGGCAGTTTTTATTGCTTTGATTACGGACGGATGTGAATGGCCGAGTATTAAAGCCCCCCACGAGCATACGTAGTCGATGTATTCCCTGCCGTTTGTGTCGTAAATTTTGGAACCTTTGCCTTTTGCGATGAAAATCGGCTCGCAGCCGACCGATTTGAATGCCCTGACGGGAGAGTTTACCCCGCCGGGCATCAGCTCACAGGCTTTTTCGAACTGTCTATTGGATTCCATCCTTTTGACTATAATCTTTAAGTGTCAAAAGTGCAAACAGTTGCGTTAAAGAGCAGTTTGTTTTTCTATTGCAAAAAACGGCAAATTGCGTATACTCTGCTTTTCTTAAGCAGGCGCAAGAAGTGTTTGTAACCTGTTTTTGCTAAAATAGTTGCAGTTGAAAAACAGATTTTTAAAACCTTTTTTTGGAGAGTGATATGCATCTGGTTAAATGGTTTCGCAGGAATATGACCAAGTTGATGGCGATATTCGTGATACTGATTATGATAGCTTTTATTATGCCTACGGTTTTAAATCAGCTTGCCAAGCCGAAAATGAGGGCCGGAAACGCGATGTGGCTGTACGGCAAGGACAGTAAAATCAGTATCGAGGATGTCCGGCAGGCTACCGCAGAGCTTGCTGTGCTTCGCGGATTATACGTGGACAGGTTTTTAATGGGCCAGCAGGATTTGAAGCTTTTGCTTTTGGGGCAAGTGCTTTTTCCGGAACCACAGCAGTCCGCAATGTTGAGCGACGAACTTAAAAAGCTTTCTCTGCAGGGCCGACTTTATTTAGGCGTTTCAAAGATAAATGATTTCTTTTCGCAAACTCGCGGCAGGTCAGAATTGTTCTGGATACTGCTTAAGAACGAAGCTCGGCAGGCAGGCTGTACGGTTCTTCCAGACTCTGCGGCCGTTCTTCTCAATAGGCTTATTTCCCAGATAACCAATAACCAACTTGATGCGGCAACGGCAGTTAATAGAGTATGTCTTGCCAACAATATGACAGAGTCGCAGGCGTTAGCCGCCTTTGCGGATGTTATGTCGGTTGTGATTTATGCAAGAATTGTGGGCGATTCCGAAGATGTTACCGAGCCGCAGCTTGAAAATGTTTTTGCAAGAGCAAAGGAAACGATTAACGCCGAATTCGTGCAGTTCAGCGCTGATGATTTTCTGGACGAAGTTTCAGAACCGGGCGAGTCGCAGATTTCGGCACAATTCGAGAAATATAAAAATTACCTGCCCGGCGAGCTAACAGACGATAACCCTTACGGTTTCGGATATAAAATTATGCCGCGGGCTGCGGTGGATTATATAATTGTAAAACTCGACGATGTGAAAAAACTAATAGACAGACCCACAGAAGAAGAAGCTGAAGAGTATTATCAGAGAAATCTTGAACGATTTACAGAACGTTTGTCGGCGGATGTGAACGACCAAAGCGGCGAACCAGTCATAAGACAGAAAAGTTATGCCGAAGTAGCCAACAGTATAAAAGCAATGCTGTACACTCAAAAAACGGGGGCGCATTGTACGAAAATTCTTAACAGGGCGGTTGAACTGGCCGAAGCCGGTTTTGGGTCGCTCGATTTTGAAAAGGCGAGCCTTGATGAGTTTCGAAATAAAGCCGGTGATTATGCAGTTTCGACAGAAGCTGTGTCCAAAGAATACGGCATCAAATTTTATACCGGTAGAACGGGATTGCTAACCGCTGAGCAGATGCAATCAGACCGATATTTAGGAACACTGCTGATGGCCGGACAAAACAGGATGCCGGTAAGACTTGTAAGGCTTGCATTTGCGGTATCACCGCTCGGCGACGAAGCGAGCAAGCTCGGCCCGTTCGAGCCGCCGGCTCCGAAAATGTATGTCAGTTTCGGGCCTCTGGCCGGCAGGGACGGCGATATTATGGCAATGGTGCGTGTTGTGGAGACCGCCGGCTCGATGGTGCCGGAAAATATCGAATTCAGCTATCAAAAAAATCTCCCTGAAATTTTCGAGCCTGCTGAAGCGGGAAACAAAAGTTTTATCTTAAAAGATGTTGTGGCAAAGGATTGCAAAAGACTCGAGGCGATGAAAATTGCAAGAAAGACAGCAGAGGATTTTCTCGAAACGACTAAAAAGCAGTCATGGGAGTCGGCTTTGCAGAAGCTTGACGCCTCGTCCGGCAAAAAAGATGCCGCTAAAAAGACGCACGAACTGCAAACATGGAACGACAGGACCAGGGTTTCGCAGATGGAGATAGAAATGGCAAAAACGAAAACTGCCGGATTAACAGGAGCGGGAAGCATCGTCAAAGAGAGCATAAGTTACGCCGAACTCATAAATATATTTTACCAGAAATCGCTGGATATACAAGCGGCCAAAGAAGAATTACCGCTGATTATAGATTTTGAACCACAGCTTTCCTGTTATGCGGTAAAAAATCTGACCTGCGATTTTGGAACAATCGAAGAGTATGAAGCTGTACGTCCGGAGCTGGCTTTTCAGCAGGATTATGTTATATCGCAGAGTATGGCGATAGAGCACTTTATGCCTGATAATGTTATGAGACGATTGAACTTTCGACCCGCACAGACGCCGGAAAAATCGGCCGATTCTAATGATATAAACGGAGAAAATTAATGACACAGGCGACGGCAGGAAAATTTCATTTGCCCAGCCTGGGTTTTCTTTTCCTTGTCGGTGTTCTGGGCTGGTGGATACCCGGCGCAGGACACTGGCTAATCGGCGAGCGAAAACGGGCGGTTATAATATTTGTTTCGCTGACGTTTGCTTTTGTGCTGGGCATTTATATCGGCTCGATTGCCGTAATCGATGCAGGGACGCCTTGGTATTGGGCGCAATTTCTTGCTTCGCCGGCGGCGGCATACCTTGCTCATTTAAGCGGCTCTGTATATCATCTGGATTCTTTCGGCAGACCGAGAGAAATAGGCGAAATTTATACCGGCATTACCGGAATGCTGAACCTTTTGTGCGTTGTAAATGCCGTATATATGGCTCACTGCATTAATGTAAAAGAACGGAAGAAATAATGGTTTGCTGTCTTGCGGGTTTTATGGCCCCTGTACATATCGGCACAACGCCGCTGGCTTTTCTGCTCGCGCTGCCGCTGATAGCCGTTATAGCGGTTGTATATAAAGCCATAAAATTGGAGGAGATTAAATTTGTTCCCTTCGTTTGGCAGGTATTTCTGCTGTTCTGTTCGATTATCGTCTTTATGGTGCTGACGGCGATAGCACTCTTCGTCTTTATGAAATTGACCATAGGCTGATCGGCTGTGGTCAAATCTTCTTAAACTTAAAACTGTGCGCATCAGCGTCAATTCTTATCGTATCGCCCTCCGCAAATTTACCTTCGAGCAACTCGGCGGCAAGTTTATTTTCCAGCCGCTGCTGAATAGTCCGTTTCAGCGGCCTTGCGCCGAAAGCGACATCATAACCTTCATCCATTAACTGCTTTTTCGCGTTGTCGGCAAACTCAACATTTATGTGCTTGTCGTGCAGTCGAACGGCAAGATGGGCAAGCTGGATTTCTACGATTTTTTCAAGGTCTTCTTTGCTGAGCATCTTGAATACGATGCTTTCGTCGATTCTATTGAGAAACTCCGGCTTGAAATATTTTCTTAAAACTTCTTTTACGTGAGCCTCGATTTCCCAGTCGGCGCCTTGTTCTTCGGTGAGATGCATAATCTGTTCGCCGGCGATATTGCTGGTCATTATAATCACGGTATTTTTGAAATCGACCGTTCTGCCATGACCGTCCGTGAGCCTGCCTTCATCGAAGACCTGCAGAAGAACGTTGAATACGTCCAAATGCGCCTTTTCTATTTCATCGAGCAGAATGACCGAATATGGTTTTCTCCGGACGGCTTCTGTCAGTCTGCCGCCTTCTTCGTAGCCGACATATCCGGGCGGTGCGCCGATTAAGCGGGCGACGCTGTGCTGCTCCATAAACTCGCTCATATCTATGCGAATCATCGCGTTGGGGTCATTGAATAAAAATTCCGCCAAAGCCTTAGAGAGTTCGGTTTTGCCGACGCCCGTCGGGCCGAGGAACAAAAACACGCCGATAGGCCTGCCGGCATCGCCTAATCCCGCACGGTTTCTGCGAACGGCATTACACAACGCATCGATAGCCTCGTCCTGGCCGACAAGACGTTTGTGAATTTCCTGCTCCATATTCATAAGCCGTTCTTTTTCGCCGCTCAAAAGCCTTGAAACAGGCACCCCCGTCCATTTGGATACGATTTGAGCAACGTGCTCTTCGGTAACTTCATTGCGAATCATTTTGCTGCCGTTGCCTTTTGCGAGCTGCTCTTCCTTTTCGCTGAGCTGTTTTTGCAAATCGGCAATCGTGCTGTATTTTAGCCTTGCGGCCGTTTCAAGCTCGCCTTTGCGCTGAGCCTCGTCGAATTGGGTATTAGTGCGGTCGATTTTTTCTTTAATTTGCTTTATCGAATCGATGTCCGCTTTTTCACTTTCCCATTTCGAGCTGAGTTCTTTATCTTTTTCCTGCAGGTCGGCTAACTGCTTTTCAAGGTTGTCGAGCCGTTTTTTACTCGCAGGGTCGGATTCTTTCTTTAAGGCCTGTTTTTCAATCTGAAGCTGCATAATTTTTCTTCGTATATCGTCGAGCTCAGCGGGGAGCGAATCGTTTTCAATCCGCATTTTCGACGCCGCCTCGTCAATCAAATCTATCGCTTTGTCCGGCAGCCATCTGTCTGAAATGTATCTGTTTGAAAGCGTCGCCGCCGCTACGAGCGCACTGTCGGAAATTCTTACGCCGTGATGAGTGTCGTACCTGTCTTTAAGTCCCCGAAGTATCGCGATAGTTTCCTCGACAGAAGGCGGGTCAACCAAAATCGGCTGGAATCTCCTCTCGAGAGCGGCGTCTTTTTCAACGTGTTTGCGATATTCGTCGAACGTCGTTGCGCCGATGCACCGAAGTTCGCCGCGGGCAAGCGAAGGCTTGAGCAGATTGCCCGCATCGACAGCACCTTCGGCCCTTCCTGCGCCGACGATTGTGTGCAATTCGTCGATGAACAGGATAATTCCGCCGGCAGATGCGATAACTTCCTTTAGAACCGCTTTAAACCTATCCTCGAATTCGCCGCGGTATTTTGTTCCCGCGATTAAAGCGCCCATATCGAGAGCGACGACTTTTTTATTTTTTAATCCTGCCGGCACATCGCCGGCGACGATTCTCTGGGCAAGGCCTTCGGCGATTGCGGTTTTGCCGACGCCCGGCTCGCCGATTAATACAGGATTGTTTTTTGTCCGGCGGTTCAGAACCTGCATACAACGCCTGATTTCGTCTTCTCTGCCGATAACAGGGTCCAGTTTGCCGCCTCTCGCCATTTCTACGAGGTCTATGCCGTATCTTTCCAGCGCCTTGTATTTTCCCTCAGGAGTTGCATCGGTTATTTTTTCAGAGCCGCGAATCTGTTTCAAAGCTGCTTCAATCTGCTGCGGCGTTATGGAATTGACGGTTAAGATTTCCTTGGCATCGCTTTTGACCGAGGCCAGAGAAATAAAAATATGTTCTACGCTTAAATACTCATCGCCCATTTTGTCGGCTCGATTCTGTGCGTCGAGGACGAGCTGATTAAAAACAGGGTCGGGCATAATCTGCGCTCCGACAGTTCCCGTAGCGAGCCTGTTGATTTCGCTTTCAGTCATTTCTCTTATGCGGCCGATATTCGAGCCGATGAGCTTTAATATCATAGCCGTGATTCCGTCATCGTCCTGCAAAATCGCAGCCAGCAAATGCAGCGGCGATAAAACCGTATTGGACTTGGCCATCGCGATTTGCTGTGCCGTAGCAAGGGCTTCCTGTGCTTTTAGTGTAAATTTATCAAACTGCATCGCATTTCCTTTCAACTCCATAATATATAAAGCAAAGAATGTGCCCGAACCCAGAAAAAACATAACTCTTTACAAGATATAAACTTATAAAAAACAATCCGGCTCGGTTGTATGTCAGATTGGCAGTTTTAAAAAACCAGTGCCAAAAACAGCAGAAGCGTCCCGATAACTATCCCTGCAAAAGTTATCTGTAACAGGCGGCTGTATTTCGCAAAGCCGGGATGTGTATCCTCGAATTCCCAGTAAATATCGTCGAAGTCGGAGCCTTGTTTGGGACGCAGTTTAACCCTTACATAAATATGCGCAGCGGCGGAAACGATGAAAAGCAGGCTGCCGGAAATTGTCAAAAAAACGCTCATTTTTTTACCGCGGTTTTTTGTTCGAGAAGAGCAAAGATAACTTTCGCTATATCGGTATTGTCAATATAATTTCCATAAACAGGGTCATTGCCTTTGATGTGTTCGGCAAAAAGGTTCGAGCCCTGTCCTTTGGCGAAGAAGAATACTAACGAATTCGTATGTTTTTTGGAGTTCCATTTTATTGCCGGTATTTTTTTCTCTGCCGCAGGTTCGACACTCAAATGTCCGGTTTCATGGTCGGACGTGATAATCACGAGGGTTTTTTGCCAATCGCTTTTTGTTTCCACCCAGCCGATAACGGTATCGACAGCATCGGCAGAATCCGCCATTTCTTCGAGCATTCTCGCGCTGTTATTTGCGTGCGATGCCCAATCGACGGCTCCGGCCTCAATCATAATGAAAAATCCGTTCGGCTCGTCGTCGAGAATATTAAGAGCGGCCTTTGTCATTTCGGATAAATTCGGCACATTTCGATTAAACGGCACATCGAAAGGCAGAGCGGAATTTCCGCTGCGATTGTGTTGTAAGGTTGACGCTGTCTGAACGATACCTAAAACCCTTTTCGGCGTTTGGCCTTCGGCAAGATTTAAAAACTCCTGCCTGCTTTGAATTAATGCCCATTTATTTTTTGGCTTTGCGATGAGCGAATTCCACGTCTTACGGCTGATATATTTGAAATCAGGCTTGTCGAGTTTTTTGCCGTCGTCATCGAACAGCGGATTGCCGCAGCCGAAAATAACCTTTAACCCGTTTTGGTTTATCATCTCATCGGCGATTTCCTCATAATCGCTGCGTGATTTTTGGTGTACGACGAAACCTGCCGGCGTGGCGTGGCTGAACGGTACATCTGTTACGAGGCCTGTTGATATCCCGAGTTTTTCACACCTTTCGATGATATTCTCAAGTTTATTTTCATTTGCATCAATTCCGAGCAAGCCGTTGTTGGTTTTTATTCCTGTCGCCAGAGCGGTAGCCGCCGCTGCACTGTCGGTAATAAGGCCTGTCTTTACATAGTTGAAATCTTCGGCGGCCTGTTGAGGTTCATAAGAACCGCCGGCTGGATATGTGGTTACGGCAAGTTTTACCGGGAATTTTTCGAAAGATTGTGTTTCGTGTTTGTAATGATTCAAAGCATCGATATGGTTAAACCCTGCACCGTCAGCGATTATGAATATAATATTTTGAGGGCAATCTGCCGATGCCGCAAAGGCGAACGATGATATAAAAAGGATAATCGGAATAAAATATTTTACAGTTTTCATCTTTTTTGTTTCCTTTTGTTATTTATCTTCTTTTTATTTTTTCGGCCTGTTTTTTCTTTGGTTTTTTCGACAGGGACGACGTTAAGCTGTCTTGCCGCTATATTTACAGATACGATTTTGACGGTCAAAGGCATGCCGATATGAAAAGTCCTGCCGCTTCGCGCTCCATAGACACATTTGGCGAGGTGGTCGTAAACAAACTTATCTTTCCCGAGCAAATCGATCGGAATAAGTCCTTCAATGCCGAATTTAGTGCACTGGACGAAAATCCCGAAATTTGCCAGGCCGGATACTACCGTTTCCATAGTCTGGCCTAGCCTGCTTTTCATAAGCTGCAAGACCAGAACCGTTCGTAAATCCGATTCAGCGTCTTCGGCTCTTCTGTCGGTAAAGCTGATGTGTCTGCCGATTTCAGTAAGCTCTTCAACCGGCAAAATATCGCTGCTGTGTTTTTGCAGCCTGCCTTTCAGGTAAAGCTCAAGAAGCCTGTGAATAAGTAAATCGGCGTATCTGCGAATCGGACTTGTAAAATGTGTGTAATGTCTCGACGCAAGGGCGTAATGGCCGATGTTCAGCGGCGAATACTCCGCACGCGCAAGAGAACGCAGAATATACGTATTTACCGCAAAAGCCGCAGGCTTGTCTTTTATATAATTGACAATCTTCTGCAGGTCGAACCTGTTCGGATTTTTCGGCGACGAGACGCCGAGCGCCTTAAGGGTTTGGGCGAGACTTTTTAAACTCAGCGAGTCCGGGTCGGGATGTATCCTTCGTGTAAACGGGATTTCCAAACTGTTGAACAAACGCGCAACCGCTTCGTTTGCCTCGACCATAAACATTTCAATTATCGTATGGGGATAGCTGTTATCGGCAGGGTGGGCATCAACTACTCTACCGGCCTTGTCGAACACAAGCTCAATTTCCGGCAAATCGAGATGAAGCATACCTTCTTTGTCGCGTCGGGCCTCTATTATCTTCGCGAGCTTTTCCATATCGCGCAAAAGCGAAACGGCTTCTGCCGGTTTTTGTATTTTTTGTCCCTTTAGAATTTTGTCAGCTTCGGTATATGTCAGTCTTGCCGCCGAACAGATAACACTTTCGGCAAATTCGGTTTTGAGAACTTTGCCCCTGTTGTCGTAAGTTATAAACGCGGATTTTGTAAGACGTTTTTGCTGCGGCTGGAGGCTGCAAACGCCGTTGCTGAGAGTTTCCGGCAGCATCGGCAGTACAAGGCCGGGTAAATAAACGCTGTTGCCCCTCTCTTTGGCCTCGGTATCGAGCGCCGATTCAGGTTTTACGAATGCGCTGACATCGGCAATATGAACACCGAGCGTAAAAGTATTGTCCGGATTTTTTTCAACGCTTATGGCGTCGTCGAAATCTTTCGAATCTTCCGGGTCGATGGTTATGATGGTCGTTTTAGTTAAGTCGAGCCTGCTTGAAAAATCGGCCTTCTCGAAATTTCTGGCGGCCTGTCCCGCTTCTGTCAAGCAGGCGGAATTGAATTCATAAGGCAGTGCGAAACGCCTGATAACAGCATCGATTTCGGTTTTGTATCCGCCGCTTTTGCCGAGCACTTCAGTGATAACGCCCCGACCGTATTGTTGTAGAGTCGGATAGCTTATTATTTCTACAACCGCTTTATCGTCGGGCTGGGCGTTCTTGGCGGTTATATCCTCAATCTCTATAACCTCGGTGAATTTCCCGTCCGGCACAAGGTAATACGAATCGCCTTTTCTTATTATATTTCCTACGAAAAGATTATTTGCACGCTGGAGGATTTCAATAATTTTACCGCTGTATCGGGCTTCGGCTCCGCGGCGGGCTTCTTTTATGACCTTGGCGACGACCGTATCGCCTGTCATTGCCTCGGCCGTATAATCGGCGGGAATAAACAAATCGCCGTGCATATTTTTCTCGGTCGGTGTTACGAACCCGAACCCTTTTGCAGATGCCCGGAACGTTCCGTAAACCTTTTCTGAAATTGCCGGCAGCGAAGCAAGATTTTTTGAACCGAGAATAACCAATCCTTCGTCTCGAAGCTGCTCGAAAGCCATTGCGAAATCCTCGAATTCGTCTTTACCTATCCCCAAAGACTTTGCGACATCGGCAAGTTTCGCCGGCTTGTATTCTTTATGACCCAGATGGGTCATAATTTTCTTTTTTAGAACATCAACCATTTAATTCTTTTTGTTTAAATAATAAAAAACAGCGCCGTACCAATCTTTTCACCGGCACAACGCTGTTTTTCTGTGTCTGTCCGTGTTATAGTCCGTGTTAGTCAGTGTTAACCTTTAAGTTTGTTAGCCTTTTTAGCCATACGCGATTTGAGCCGCGAGGCTTTTTTCTTGTGTATGGTTCCCTTGGCTGCGACTTTGTCGAGTTTTTTTACGACGAGTTTGAGCTGCTCTTTGGCGGCCTTTTTGTCTCCGCTGCTTAAAGCCGCCGTAAAGCCCTTGGTTTGTGTTTTCACCGCGCTTTTTCTGGCGCGATTGATTGCTCTGCGTTTTGTGTTCTGCCGTACTCTTTTTTTGGCCGATAATGAATGTGCCATTTTTACTCCTAATAAATTTCAAATTTGTTCTAATTCATACGTCTTTCTTTTTTCGCTCTTCTGCCTCTGACCATAAATATAATCTAAAAAGCGGATTAACAAATTTATATTGCCCTCTTTCGGATGCAGCTTCTATAAAGCCCAATTTCTTTATTTTGGCTAAAAAATTATCTATACTGTATCGTTCGCTATCGGTCTCTGCACCATCCAGCAACTCTTCTCTTGTAAATACCGCTTCAATCGGAGATTTACCAGCCACATTCCCAAGAATTTGCGGATAGCGACTGCTTCGCAAAACATCAGTTATTTTGGGGTCGATATATTTCTTGCCGACATTATCAGCAGCATTAAGTACTCCCGCCAACGAATCATGGTCGTTAATAAAATTGTCATTGTTGGCCCAAAAAACAGCGTCACCAATTTCGTGCATAAGCATTGGTAGCCCGGCTGAAAAATTAACCATGCGCCCCAAAGCAGATTTATCAATGCTTACGCCGCACTTGCCAAAATACGTTTGGAAAAAAACCTCAACTTCATCATCTGACATAGCAGGCAAATCAATCACATCAAAAATTCTTGCCACAGAAGGCTGGTTCTTTATTAGAGCTTCCCTCCTGTCTCTAACACCTACCAACATAACCATCAGCGACATCGTTTTATGAGAAGTCGCAAGCTCATCAACAAAACTCTTCAAAAACTCGGCAAACTCAGGAACAGATGCTATTCCATTAAGATCATCTAAAATAAGCACCACTCCCTTTTTCCCCGCCTTTTCAATCGTATCCTGTACCTGTCTCATAACCGGTAAAAAGTTGTCTGCCAGCATTGCTAATTGCTGTTTATCATCCGTAAACTCTACACTAACACCAAAAAAACCGATACCTTTTATGAACTTTTGAAAGATACTTCCTAATTTTTCCAAAAGGTTTTCATCGCACTCCTGAAGAAGTCTCTGAAAAACAACCCTCATTAATTCTGGCAGAGTTCTGACACCACCTAAATAGCAATGACAACCAAGCATATTGTATTTTTTTTCAGAGAGATATCTGATAAAACCTACCAAAGAACTTTTCCCTATACCACGTTCGCCGGCAATAAAAACATTTTCATTCCTGCCAGAGGCTGCTTGCCTGACGGCCCTTTCTAATCTCTCTACCTCCTTTTTACGCGCAATAAAATACTCTGGCTGTACAGGCCTGCCCGGCGTAAAAGGACTTTCTTTTTGTTGTATTCCAGCCATAATTATTTTTTATTACTGATTAGTTTTTCTTAATTTATCCACTTTTATCTTAACGTCTTTATATCTGAAATCAATCTGAGCTATTCTTCGGTAAAGCTCCAGAGCGTCTTCAGTCTGGCCCTGCTGCTCGTAAGCCCGTGCGAGATTATACCTTAATTCCTTGGCAATGTCATCGTCTTTTATTTCGTATTCCTCGACGGCCTCTTTGAAGATGTCGATAGCGTCTTTGAACCAGCCCTTGACGAAAAAGCACAACCCGGCCTTGTTCATAGCGGCAATCTTGTGCCTAAGGTCTTTGCGGGCCTCCTGCAGAAACGGAATAGCCTCGTCGTATCTCTGGTTTCTCATTAGCCGGACGCCGTATTCGTATTTCAGCCGCAAATCGGTCGGATAATTGTCCATACAAAGCCTGTAATGTTCGAGCTCGGCGGCAAGGAGCCGCTTTGTCGCGATATCGACAGTTTCTTTTGCCTGTTGGCCGGTTTCGAGAGATGCCTTTGCGTTTCTTACGTGGCGGCGGAGCATCTTGAGTTTTATCTCACCGGCCTTCTTCTTAAAGGCAAAATCCTTGAACTGCTCGAAAGACTCTTCGAGAAGTTTAATCGCATCCCGGTCGCCCTTGTCGTTTTGAAGGTCGCCAAAAGCATCGGCAAGCTTAAATATGTTTTGTGAGGATTTATCTGCTTTGTAAAGCTGCTGCGCATCGGCGATTGCCTGTTGTCTGAAGTCTATACTTTTTACCGCGGCCTGCTGGGTCTGGTATTTTTCCTGTGTTTCCCTGTCCAGTATGGAATCTCGAAAATCTCCCTGCTGGTCGTACTTTCCTTTTTGCATAGCAAGTTTTGCTGAAAGGTTTTTGAATTCGCCGGCCAATACGCCGTCGTCAGGCTTCAGCCTGCTTGCATATCCGCAGGCACTGGCAGCCTTGGCGTATGCTTCTATTGCCGCATACGAATCCTTTAAAAGCAGATATGTTTGAAGGCTGGGTTTGTCAGCACCTCTGTTTGCCTCGAAAATAAGGTCGGCAATCCACATCGCAGTTTTTTTGAACCCGCCGGCAACCGCGGCGTTGAGCATTTGTTCGGCGTATGTCAGATTGTCGGGGTCCTTGGCGAGCAGAAACTCGGTATTGAGCATATTTTCGAGCGGGCTTTTCCCGCGGGAATGTCTCATCTTTTCGAACATCGAGGGTTTTTTCCCGCCTTTGCCCTGCCGGACGAGCGAGTTATACCGCAGCGGTTTGTGTCCCTCTTCCACCGCGTCCGGCGCACGCTGAAGACCCTCGATATACAAATCTATTGCATAATCGAAGTTGTCTGTCGCGGCAACCTCTTCGGCGCGTTTGAAAAACGAAACTGCCTTGCTCAAATCACCGTTATTTTCTGTTATCGATACTTCAGCCATAAAAGGCGAAAAACCTCCAGTAATACTTCATTCTCAATTTTTTATGGTAAAACAACTTATATCTTTTGTCAATAATAAATGAATGCCCCGAATTTATCTAATGAAGCCCTTTTGCGGACAATTCCGCTATGATTTGACAGCGGTTACGATTCTGTCGTTATTACTGAAATCTTTCTCGATTTTTATCGGACTAAAGCAATTGCTCTCTTCGAGTAGTTTTTTAACCGCCTGACCTTGCAGGTATCCGATTTCAAGTATCAGCGCCCTGTCCTTTTTTAGATGCCCCCCGGCCTCGGCGGCTATTTTTCGATAGACATCAAGTCCGTCGCTTCCGCCGTCCAGTGCGGTTTTCGGCTCGTAATTTTTTACTTTCGCGTCAAGTTTTTCATATTCAGCCGCGCTTACATAAGGCGGATTACAGACAATCAGGTCAAACTCTTTTACATCGAGCCTGCTGATTACAGGCTCAAATAAATCTCCCTGCAAAAGTTCGACCCTTTCCGAGAGATTATGTTTTTTAATGTTTTCAGCGGCGACGCTTAAAGCCTTATCGCAAATATCGGTCGCTATGACTTTCGCTTCCGGAAAATTTTTAGCGATTGCCGCCGCGACACATCCGCAACCCGTACACAAATCGCAAACATATTGCTTGCCTTCTCTGCCGCGCAAAAATTCTATCGCCCGCTCGACAAGCAATTCCGTTTCAGGTCTTGGTATAAGACAGGCGGGCGAGACTTTAAGCGATAGCGAATAAAACTCGCATTTTCCGGTCAAATACTGAACCGGCTCGTTTTGCAGGCAGCGTTTGACAAGGCTGTGAAGTTTATCAAGCTGCGGCTTTGGGATCTCTTTATCGAAGTGCATATAAAGCTGAATTCTTTCCATCTGAAGTACAAAAGACAGAATCAGCTCGGCGCTCAGTCGCGGCGAATCAATCTTTTCCTCGGTAAAACGGCCCACCATCCAGTCGAGCAGCTTTTGTATCGTCCAGATCTGAGCCAAATTATTCTTCCTCGGATAAAAGTTCTTTTTCAAGCTCGAAAATGAGCGAATCTATATAATCGATATCGACCGTTTTTCTGTCGCCCGGACGGGTATTTCTGTGGTGTCCTTCTTCGAGCCTTTCAGTAAGCGGTACGACCTTATCGTGCATAACCCGCTTATCGGCATAGTAAATAATTTTTTCCTCGATTGTACGCGGTTTCATTTCTTCGTCGATTATGGACAGGTACGCGTGTTTCCTGATTGCAATCGCAAGTTCGGGATATTCGTGTTTCAGAATTTCAGCCGCGGCGTCTTCGTGTCCTTTGCCGGTAAGACGCAAAACATCGTGCAGCAGACAGCCTCTTTGTACGAAATCTATATCGACTTTTGTCCCTTTGTCGGAAAGTTTTTGCGCAACCTCAACAGCCAAACCGGCGGCAGCTTCACAGTGCCTGATAATATGGTCAGGCGTCCGATGTTGCTTCAAAAGCTCATAACATTGTTCGATTGTCGGGATTTTATAATTTTGCATTTATCATCTCTGCGGCTTTTTTGCCTGATTTCAGCATTCCGCCGAAAATCGGCCCCATTCGGGGCAGATTATACGCCGAGCATACGCTCATACCCGCGACGTAAAGACCTTTGAAAATTTCACCTGTTCTTTCGACAACGCCCGCCTCGGAAGTTTCGACGTCCATAAATCCTTCGCCGATTTTCTTTACGTGGAATTTTTCGTCCCTGTTCTTGAGCATCGCCACCAATTCTGCCGGATGCCCCGTGGAATCGACAACGAATTTCGCGCTTATGCAGAACGGGTCAACGTGCAGTTTGGCAAGCCTTATTCCTGTGCTGTTGACGACAACTCCGCAAACCGTATTTTTCTTTACTACTATATCCTCGATATCAGTCAGATTAAAAACAACCGCGCCGGCAGCGATAGCCTTGCTGCAAAGCGTCGTGGCGAATTCTACCGAATCGGCAATTGTCAGGCCGTCTTTCTTTTTCGATGGAATCCCTATTTCGTCGAGTATTTCCGAATCTTCGAGTACTATTTCGTTGAATCCTGCCGCACCGCCCCAGATGCCGCCGCCGATGGAAAGTTTTCTTTCGATAACGGTTGTTTTCACGCCGTTTTTTGCGAGATAATATGCCGCCGCAAGTCCTGCCGGACCCGAACCGGCGATGACAACGTCGTTTTCAAGTCTGTCAAGCAGCTTGGCTGTATATTGTTCGATTATCGCTCTGCTGATTTGGATTTCCTTCATTTTTTACTTCCTTCCCTTTCATTATATATAGTTATAAAAAAACGCACTGCCGAAAGGAAGCGCGTTCTCGAATTTCAAATCTGAAATCTCAAATCTCAGACGTGCCTTCCTTGCAGGCATTACCACTGCTAAAGGTTCGAAGGGTCGTCCCTTTTGGGACCTCTCAGCCCGATTTGAAAATCGACAATAGATAGTCGAAAGTTGAAAATTAAATCTCAAATCTCGATTTTCGATTCTCAAACAGGGCTCCCCTGTCACTGGATATCGATATTTACTTTCGCGTTATTTTACATATAAGTCGGCGTAAGACAAGCAAAATCCTTTCCTTTATCGGCCTTGTAATTTCGGCTTTTTCCTACTATAATACATCCTTTTATTCAGGAAAGGTTTTATGGCTAAATTAACCAAACTCGAAGACATCGTATCGCTTTGCAAAAGGCGGGGTTTCATATTCCAATCCAGCGAAATCTACGGCGGCCTGGCGAGCTGCTATGACTACGGCCCCCTCGGCTCGGAACTCAAACGCAACGTACGCAACGCATGGTGGAAAAGCACCGTCCAGATGAGAGATGACATCGTCGGCCTTGATTGCAGCATTTTTATGCATCCTTTGGTCTGGAAGGCCTCCGGCCACGCCGACAAATTCGCCGATTTAATCGTCGAATGTAAAAAGTGCAATGTCCGCAGCAGGGTTGACCATTTAGCCGAACACGCCGAAGAGCACGCCGCCCACGTTCCGGTCGAAACCGCTCAAAAAGACGCAAAAGACCTTTCCAAAAAAGTCTGTCCGGCCTGCGGCGCAAAAGGACAGTTTACCGACCCGATGCCGTTTCGCCTGATGTTCGAAACACAAATGGGCGCAAACGTCGATGATTCGATGACGATATTTTTAAGACCTGAAACAGCGCAGGGTATTTTTGTAAATTTCAGAAATGTGCTCGATACGACACGAGTAAAAATTCCTTTCGGAATAGCTCAAATCGGCAAGAGCTTCAGAAACGAAGTTACGACAAAGGCGTTTATCTTCCGAACGAGGGAGTTCGAACAGGCTGAAATCGAATTTTTCTGCGCACCCGGCACGGATGAACAGTGGTATGAACACTGGAAAGAATTTCGTTTTAACTGGTATATAAATCTCGGTATGAAAAAAGAAAATCTGCGTCTGCGGCCGCACGAAAAAGACGAGCTTGCCCATTACGCAAAAGGCTGCGTCGATGTCGAATATAAATTCCCGTTCGGCTCGGGCGACTGGCAGGAGCTTGAAGGCATAGCCAACCGTACCGATTTCGACCTTCGCCAGCATCAAAGAGGAATGAGAACTTTGAATTCCTGGTACGAAAAGAAAGGCGATTTGTCGAAAATCGAACTTAACAGCGAGTCAGAAGATTACCACAAAGGCCCGCTAAGCTATTTTGATGAAGAAGGCAAGCAACGGTTTATTCCTTATGTGATTGAGCCAAGCGCAGGAATCGACAGAAGCTGTCTTGCGTTTCTGGTTGATGCTTACGATGAAGACGAAGTCAACGGCGAAAAGAGAGGTCTTTTGCGTTTTCATCCTGCCCTTGCTCCGGTAAAGGCCGCGATTTTCCCGCTCGTCAAAAAAGACGGCCTGCCCGAAATCGCAGGAAATATTTATAATGATTTAAAGAAGTATTTTACCTGTTTCTATGACGAAAAAGGCGCAGTCGGCAGAAGATACCGCCGACAGGACGAAGCGGGCACGCCGTTCTGCATCACCGTTGACGGCCAGACAAAGGAAGACCAAACCGTAACAGTACGCGAGCGCGACAGTATGAAACAGGAAAGAATAAATACCTCGCAGGTAAAACAATATTTAAGGGAAAAACTTGATTTATAAAAAGTTAAGGACGGACGAAGATGAAAAAACTTTATTTGTCTAAAACCGATAGAAAAATAATGGGCGTTTGCGGCGGAATCAGCGAAACGTATGGAATCGACTCGACACTCCTGAGGCTCGCACTCATTTTTCTGTGCCTGATTACCGGCATAATGCCTCTGGTTATAACCTATATCGTCGCCGCCATAATAACACCCGACAAACCGGCGGAACAATAAAAGGACGCAAAATGCTTAAAGACCTTACGAAGATTTCCTGTCTAAAAGACAATGTTGACAAAAATGTAACTATCGGCGGATGGATTTACCATTCAAGACCCAGTGGTAAACTGATATTTATAGTTATTCGTGACGGCTCCGGTTTGTGCCAATGTATAATTGAAAAAGGCAAAATCAGCGATGAGCTTTTCGAGCAGCTAAAGCGTCTCGGCGCAGAATCTTCGCTTACGCTGACAGGTTCCGTAAGAGAAGACACTCGCAGCGTCGGCGGATATGAGCTTATCGTCAGCGATGCCAAAATTGTATGCGAATCGACCGATTATCCCATCACGCCCAAATCGCACGGCATAGATTTCCTTATGAAAAACCGCCATCTGCATCTGCGTTCGCAGAGGCAATGGTGCATCGGCAAAATCCGCCATACATTAGTCAACGCCATCAGGCAATTTTTAAATGATGATGGTTATATTCTTGTCGATACGCCTATTTTGACGGGCATTGTCGGAGAAGAAGCGGGCAGTTTATTCAATGTCGATTATTTCGATATGCCTGCCTTTCTGACACAGACCGGCCAACTGCATGTTGAATGCCCAGCAATGAGTTACGGTAAAGTTTACTGCTTCGGGCCTACTTTCCGGGCAGAAAAAAGCAAAACCCGCCGCCATTTAACCGAATTCTGGATGGTTGAGCCGGAAATAACATTCATCGATTTGCCGGAGCTTTTGGAAATAACCGAAAATTTTGTCTCTTTCATCGTAAAAGAAGTTCTCGCTCAAAACGAAGCCGAACTGAAAACATTAGGCTCAGATATAGAATCGCTCAGGAAAATCACGCCGCCTTTTTATCGTTTGACTTACACCCAGGCTGCCGAAATCCTCACGAGCCAAAAAACTCAGAATTTTTTAGCCGCACAATTGACCGAATTCAAAACCCAGAAGCAGGAAATCGAAAATAAAATTACCGCCCTCGAAACAGAGGCAAAAGGACAAATCAAACAATGGCGGCAGGACAAAATCGCCGCAGAACTGATAGATTTGCGAAGCGATTTAGCCGAAATCGAGACGAAAATCGAAAATAATCCGAAACATGCGAAATTAGCTTCCGAATTTCAGTGGGGCAAGGACCTCGGCGGAAGCGATGAGACAATCATTTCTCTTATGCACGATAAACCCATCTTTGTTACGCACTATCCAAGAGACGCCAAAGCGTTTTATATGAAGCAGGACACTGAAAATCCCAAAACCGTCCAGAATTTCGATATGCTCGCACCGGCGGGCTTTGGCGAAATCATCGGCGGCTCAATGAGGGAAGATATTCACGATAAACTGCTTGCACGGATAAACGAGAAAGGCTACAAGCTCGAAAATTATCAGTGGTATCTGGATTTGCGAAAGTTCGGCTCGGTTCCGCACGGTGGGTTCGGATTAGGCGTCGAAAGAACACTTGCCTGGCTCACCGGCGAAAAGCATATCCGCCAGTGCATCGCTTTTCCAAGAATGACGGACAAAATCCTGATTTAATCGTTACTTTTGATACTTTTGTCGCATTACTGGAAATTTCACATTCTACTGCAAATTTTTGTACCAAACATTCATACTTTCGATTTGTCCGGCAATATTTGTATTATTAATTAGTCTGCCGCCGTAAGTATAACCGGCTTTGGCAAATGTAATATTCATTCCGGGCGATAAAGCTCTCGCAATTGTATAGGCGATTCGTATTCCACATATCCTCATTTCAGTTTCCATCATTGCCAAAAGATGGCCGGCGAAACTGTTGCCTCTAAATTCCGGTAATGTAGCAAAATCTGTCATTTCGGCGTTCTTTGATACGGTATCCATTTCAGCGGACGATAATGAAACAAACTTTTTGTTTATTTCTATGCCAAAGTACACAATATTCTTCAGCATTGTATCGGTTATGTAGTGAGGGTCGTCAATTGGAAACGGATATGATGAAAAAACTTCTTTATAAACAGCACTCATCCTTACGGCATCATTCGGAATGCACCGTCTAATAAGAGCACCCGCAGGCAAAGAATCAGAACTGACCTGTTGTTTGCCTTTGCTGCGCGCTAAATCAATAATGTTTTCAATCTCTTTTGCAGACGGCTCTTCTTGCCTTTGCGGCTCAAGATATCGCCCCAAAAAAATTGCCGCTTCCTGGCCATGGAAAAAACCGGGTATTTCGGCTTCTTCCTGATAGCCGGAGTCAAGGAAGATATCTGCACAATGTGCCGGAACTTTAGCGAATATTTTGGTATAGCCGTTAAGCTTGGCAATCTCTTCCATTGCCGGAACTAATTTTACAGGGTCCGCCTTCTGTAACTTCATCAGATAAATTCTTTTGCTCAATGGCCCGTGCTGAATCAATGCGTCGTGAAATATTTCGATTTCATCTCGTTGTTTTCGACTTTCTATCATACCACCTCCTTTTCTGTTGCAGAAAACAAGTCGTTTTTGGGGTTTTTATCCGGCCGGAGTTTTGATACGCAGATGAACATTACTGCTGAAAAAATTATTCCATACACGCTCGCATCCAGTTTTAATCTTGCGAGGCTGTGCGGCAGTGTTAAAACTTTTGTTAGCAAAAGAAGCGTTAGAATCCCGCCGCTCAGCATACCGGCCAAAGCTCCGGCGGAACTCGATTTTTTCCAGAAATATGCTCCAAGGGTCGGAACAAAAAGCCCTGATACCATAAAACCGTAGGCATAGAGAATTGCGTTTAGAACCGTATTAAACTGAGCTGCCATTATGACAGCAAGTATACCGATGATGAGGGTTGCAATCATTGACAGTCGGATAGAAGTTTTGGCTGAAATATCTTTGGCAAAATAACGTTCGATAATATCGTTTACAAAATTGCCCGAAGATGCCATAAGACAACTATCTGCGGTGGACATAATCGCTGAAAAATAAGAAGCTATGACAACCCCCGTAACACCAATGGGCAAAATATCACGAATTAACATCGGCAGAGCCATTTCTGCCTCAGCTTCCGGAAAAACAACACGTGCGCACATCCCAAGAAAAACTCCCGTAAAAGCCATTATAGGGTACTCAAAAAAACCTGCAATATACCAGGCTTTCTTTGCCTCTTTCTCATCTTTGCATGCATACATCCTCTGATAGAGAGTCATGCCGACCAGCCATATCGGAATAATCGTTACCATCCAGTTAATAAACGTTACAGGTGAAATATTCGTTAACGAAAAATACTCGGCCGGCAGCTTCTCAGTGAGCGCTGAAATGCCGCCAATCTTAATTATTGTTGCCGGTATGGTTATGAAAATCAGACCGCCTAATAAAAGTATCCATTGAACCGTATCTGTATAGATGACCGCTTTGAGTCCGCCGATAACGGTGTAAAGGATTGTAACAACTGCGATAACCAGCAAGGCAAATGTAATGGGCTTCATTCCGAAAGGATTATTCTGGAGAATTGTTGCAGAGGCAAGCTTTGCACCGGCAAGCATCTGAGCGCCTGTAAAACCCAGGTAGCCGATGCCGGAAATCAGGGCAGCCGCTAATGCAACTTTGCCGTCATATCTATGTCTTAAAAAATCCGGGTAGGTAAAAAATTGCTTTTCAGCATCAATTCGTTTAATTTTAGGAATTATAAGTACCGCTGTCAGCCATGCTCCGACCAGGCCGGTAAATAAAAGCCAGCTTCCCGCCAGCCCCATAAGAAAACCAACTCCGCCCAGCCCGATAGAAAAACCTCCCCCAACATCGGTAGCAACAATGGACAGGCCGACGTGTGAAGCCTTGACCGAACGGCTGCCTACATAATAATCTTCAGTATTCTTGTTCCTGATAAAATGGTAGAAACCAATAGCCAAAACTCCGGCCATATATAATCCAAATATCAAATAATCAATAGTATTCATTGGCGATATATTTGATTTTTCTTAATCGTTTCTGCGGTCATATCTTAAATTAGATGCCGGCACAAGCGAAATTGTTGCATTATAATCTGACAACAACTGCTCAATTCCAATCGCTTTATACTCACTGGCGTCATCCAGGCTAAGTTGGAGATTGCAGTTGTCGCAGTCGCGATTGCAGAAGATGGGTTCGTAAGAATCCGGCTCTTTGTAAGTGGTAATAACACCCTCATAATTTCTCAACACAACTTTATTCGTTGACCAGGAAATCAGATAGTTTGGCATAACAGGAATCTTGCCCCCGCCGGCGGGCGCATCAATCACATAAGTCGGAACGCAAAAACCGCTGGTATGACCAATAAGGCTTTCGAGAATTTCAATTCCTTTCCCAACAGGGGTGCGAAAATGCGAAAGACCTTCCGATAAATCACACTGGTAAAGATAATAAGGCCTGACCCGATTATAGGCCAGTTTATGTACAAGTGCCCTTATGATTCGCGGACAGTCGTTAATTCCCGCCAGCAATACGGATTGATTGCCTAACGGTATTCCGGCATTGGCAAGTTTTGCCAACGCTTGTCTCGACGAATGGGTTAATTCACGCGGATGATTAAAATGTGTATTAATCCAGAGCGGATGATATTTTTTCAGAATTGAAACAAGATCGTCTGTAATACGGTATGGCAGCACTACAGGAGTACGTGTGCCAATCCGAATGATTTCTAAATGTTTGATATCGCGAAGCTCGGAGAGAATCCAGTCCAGCTTTTCATCGGAAAGCAAAAAAGGGTCTCCGCCGCTTAAAAGAACATCGCGAACCTGAGGCGTTTTCCTTATATACTCGATGCCTTTAGAGATTTGTTTCTTATTCGGAATAGAATCAATGTCGCCAACTTGCCGCTTTCTGGTACAATGCCGGCAATACATCGAACACATATTGCTGACAATAAATAATACCCTGTCAGGGTATCTATGTGTTATACCGGGTACAGGACTGTCTTTGTCTTCGTGCAGGGGGTCCGACATCTCATCCTTTGAAATTATTAGTTCCAGGGGCGAAGGAAATGACTGCTTGAATACAGGGTCATTCGCAATGTTATCGGTATCTATCAGGGATAGATAATAAGGCGTTATAGACATAGGAAATTTTTTAACGGTTTGCTTAAAGGACTCCTGTGTCTCTTTGGGCAATTCAATTCCAAGCAGTTTCTGGAAAGTATCCAAATCATGAATACAATGTTTCATCTGCCACTTCCAGTTGCGCCAATGAGCATTGGTTGTGTTTATGTCTATTGTTTCAATAATATGTTTTTGTTTTTTACTTAAGTTTTGAATTGTTTCAATACTCATCAGTTTTATTTTCCCTTATCATTAATTTAAGAATTGGTTAAAAAACCAGAGAAGCATCAAAATGTAGTGCTTCAATTAGTTTGACCGTTTTTTCCGGGGGTAATGCAATTGACGCTTTTTTGAGGCATTAGGAGAACTATTTAGCGCCGCCGGCCTTTCTCTTGTTGCTTTGCTTTTTCATAAAAACAGTTTACGTAACAAGCATTTTATCAGAAATAACATTATTTGTCAAAGATAATGTTCACAAAATTAGTGGGTACAAAACAGCACATACCGTATTTTACAGGGAAAATGAAAAATTAAAATTGTAAAACCAGAATTTTATCGGAAGTTGGAACAAATATTCATAAATAATTTTCAGCCTGCGTGTGTTCTGCCGCTTGACACATACAAAATCTCTGAACGTATAGTCAACGAAACTTCACATCTTCCCAAAACTGTCCGGATGCTTACCTGTATTTTTCGTAAATTCCCCACAGTAATACTGCAAGCAAAATTACTGCGCTGATGTGTTCAATTGGTGTTGTGCCGGTTTGATGGAAATGTCCCTGAATCTGAGCGCCTAAATCGCTGAACATTGTGTCCAAAAGCAGGCCTGATGTTAACGCGCAAACAACGACTGTAATAATATAGATAATCGCAGTTCGATTTCCCAGAATCTTCCAAATCATTACAAAACCCGCCGCGTTTGTCGCAGGACCTGTCATAAGAAACACAAGAGCCGCTCCCGGCGATAATCCTTTTGCGATTAACGCCGCCGCTATCGGCACTGAAGCCGTCGCGCAGACATAAAGCGGTATCCCGACAAACATCATCAAAATCATAGCGCCGATTCCGGCCCCGATTTTTTCAGCGAAAAAATCGTCCGGCACTGCAGCGGAAATTATCGCCGCCAGCGCAAGACCTAGCAGCATCGCCGCGCCGATATCGCGAGGCAGAACAACAAAGGCGTGCTTAAAACCTGCTATGAATTTATTCTTGTTTTCTGAGGAATCTTCCTCGTCATCGGTTTCAGGAATCGCGGAACTTTTGCGGTCGAATAAATCAACACCTATTCCGCCGAGCATTCCGGTAATTAAGGCGATGAATGGTCTGGCAATCATAAAAACCGGCCCCAGCAGACCATAAGTTACGAAAATACTGTCAACACCGGTCTGCGGCGTGCTCAAAAGAAATGCTATTGTCGCGCCTTTACTTGCGCCGCGTTTGCGAAGCGACATTGCCACCGGAATCACTCCGCAGCTGCAAAGAGGCAGCGGCACGCCGAAAAGCGAAGACTTGAATATCGGCCAGATACCTTTGCCGCCGAGGTGCTTTTGAACAAAAGTTGTCGGAAGCAAAACTTTCAGCACGCCCGCAACAGCGAATCCGAACAATAGATACGGACTCATCTGGCCTACCGTGGCCCAGAAATCGACCAAAATTGACTGAAAAAGATTCAGCATTTTTATTATCCTTCGACAGTTTCTCTGTTTTTAACCTGTCCGTCAAGGCTTATTGTTATGTCTTCGAATCCAATCTTTTTTCCGCTGTTGGCTATTGCCTGCCGAACGATTCGCGTCAGTCCGAAGCAGCAGGGCACTTCCATATGTACAACGGACAAACTTCTCAGATTGCCGGAATTTATTATCTCCGTCAGTTTTTCGATATAAGGTTCGACATCGTCCAGTTTCGGACAGGCGATTATAAGACTGTGGTCTTTGAGCAGTTTGCTGTGAAAATCGCCCATAGCGAACGGCACGCAGTCCGCCGCCAGCAGTAAATCTGTTCCCTGCAGAAACGGCGCGTTCGGCGAGACAAGACCGAGCTGTATCGGCCAATGGCTCAATTGCGAACAAATATCACCTTTCATTGAGCCTTTTTTCGTAAATTGTTTTGCCTGCATACCTGGACATACAAAACCTTTTGGCGGCGAGGATTTTTTCTCGTTTTCGAGATGCTTTTTTACCGCTTCCTCATCAAATCCGGCACATTCTTTTTTCTCGATAGTTATCGCGTCCATCGGACAATGACCCAGACACGCGCCAAGACCGTCGCAGTAGGTCTCGCTTACGAGCTTTGCCTTGCCGTTGATGAGCTTTATCGCGCCTTCGACACAGGCCGTAACGCATTTGCCGCAGCCGTTGCATTTATCTTCGTTGATTTTTACGATGTTTCTGCTCGCCATTTTACGCCCTTATCATAATCAAAAGCATTTTGAACCGTTCTTTTGCCTGTACGGCGTGCGGCACATTCGCGGGCATAATAACGATTTGTCCCGCCGAAGCCTTAATCTCTTTGCCGCCGATAATCAGTATTGCCGAACCATCGACAATCTGAACCAGCGCATCATAAGGAGTCTGATGTTCGCTTAATCCTTGCTCGGCGTCGAAAGCGAAAAGTGTTACAGTGCCGACGGATTTATCGATTATCGTTTTGCTGACAATCGAATCAGTAGAATATTCGACAAGTTCCGCCAGATTGACAGCTTTTGCGATGCAGGCTTTTAGAACGGCATTTTTTTTAGTTTTCATTTTTTTCTCTGTGTTCTCTGTGGCTAACCAAGCATTTCAGCCATATCTTTTTCCGGTTCGCCTATTGGTTTTATATTATAGTTTTCGACAAGGAAATTCAGGACGTTCGGACTTACGAACGCCGGCAGCGAAGGACCGAGCCTGATATTTTTCACCCCCAAATAGAGCAGCGTAAGCAGAATCGCGACCGCCTTTTGTTCGTACCACGAAACCACGAAAGACAGCGGCAAATCGTTCACGCCGCATTTAAACGCCTCGGCGAGGGCTGTTGCAATCTTTATCGCTGAATAGCAGTCGTTACATTGGCCTGTATCGACAAGCCGCGGAATACCGTCGATTGTTCCGAAATCGTTATAATTAAAGCGGTACTTCCCGCAAGCCGCGGTCAGGATTACGCAGTCTTTCGGCACAAGCTCTGCAATCTGGGTGTAGTAATTTCTTCCCGGCTTTGCCCCATCGCAGCCGCCGATAAAAAAGAACCGTTTGATTTTGCCCGCTTTTACCGCTTCGATAATTTTGTCGGAAAGTCCTAAAACAGCCGTGTAGTGAAATCCCGTGCTTAATGTGCCTGCTTTATTTTCTTTCAGCGGTGCCGATTTCAGTGCTTTTTCGATAACCTTACCGAAATCGCGTCCTTTAATATGTTCGACGCCCGCGACCCCCGCTATCCCGCAGGTGAACAATCTGTCTTTATAGCTGTCTTTGGGAATCATAACGCAATTTGTCGTTACGAGCATCGCCCCTGAAAACTCGTCGAATTCTTTGCGCTGGTTTTGCCACGCCGTTCCGTAATGACCGGCAAGATGTTTGAATTTTCTCAGTTCCGGATAACCGTGCGCCGGCAGCATTTCACCGTGCGTATAAATATTTATCCCTTTCCCCTCGGTCTGTTTCAAAAGTTCGAGCAAATCGAGCAAATCGTGTCCCGTAACAACAATGCCCGGCCCCGCCTTTGTGCCTGCCGGTACCTGTGCCGGCCTCGGCGCGCCGAATTTTCCCACGTGGGCGTTATTCAGCATCTCCATCGCCTTCAAATTCATCTTGCCCGCCTTGAGTACGAGGTCGATATATCTCTGCAAATCGAAATCGACGTTGGTAAGTGTCGAAAAAAGCGCCTCGTGCATAAATCCATCAACCTCGGCGTCGCTTTTGCCCAGTTCCCTTGCGTGATAGGCGTAAGCCGCTATGCCTTTAAGCCCGAAAACGAGAATATCCTGCAGGCTCTGAATATCCGGGTCTTTGCCGCAAACTCCGACTTTCGTACAGCCCTGTCCTCCTGCTGCCTGCTCACACTGATAACAAAACATAATCATATCCTTTCAAATCTTTAATTTTTTATTATTTTCTTTCGCGTAATTTATCCAGCGTTGTGTTTTTCAGAGATTCCTCGATATATTTTTGCAGGGATGCGAGCTTTTTGCTGACCGCGCATTTTGGACTTCTTGGACAGCTCTTTGGATTAGCAACGCATTTATTAAAGCACACATCACCCTGAATAGCCCATATAATCTGATAAAGACTGATTTTTTCCGGAGCTTTCGCAAGCTCAAATCCGCCTCCTGCTCCCATACTGCTTTTAACGATTTTTGCCGCCGAGAGCTTTTGCAGCAGTTTGCACGCAAGAATTGTCGAGACATCTCCGTCCTCGGCAAGCTGCCTGGCCGAAATGGGCTTCTCGCCGTAGTTTCCCACAAGCCCGGCAACGAGCCGCAAAGCGTAATCGGTATTTCGTCTTATCACATCCATATAGGACTATATTAGTCCTACTTATGGGATATGTCAATAAGTTTTTAAATTTTTTTAATTTATTATTCAAAATCACATTTCTGTGATTTTTCGCCAGTTTCGCCCGTCTTTCTGAATAAGTGCATCGGCTTGGGAAAAACTTTCACTTCCAGCCGGGTAAAAATGGGGTTCTATCTCCTTTTGTTGTAAGAGGTTAAGGGTGCTATCAACCAGCCCCCAGGCGAGTTTTACATCGTCAATCCTCGTAAATAGAGTCTGGTCGCCGAGCATACAATCGAGCAGCAGTCTTTCATAAGCGTCCGGCGTATCTGTCCCGAAAATTTCCGCGTAATTGAAATCCATTTCGAGCGTACCGATGCAAAGTTTCGGCCCCGGCCTTTTCGCCTCGAAGAAAAGACTTATACCTTCCTTTGGCTGAATCTTCATCACAAGAATATTAGCGGGCAGCTCGTCGATTCCCGCCGTCCGAAACATCACGTGCGGAATCTGTTTGAAAGTTACCGCGATTTCCGTAACTCGCTTGGCCAGCCGTTTCCCAGTCCGAAGATAAAAAGGCACTCCCTGCCATCTCCAGTTATCGACAAAAAGTCTTGCCGCGATATACGTTTCCGTTTTCGAATCTTTTTCGACATCCGCTTCCTGCCGATAGGCGATTACTTTTTTCCCATCGATGCTTCCTTCCGCGTATTGACCCATTACGACATCTTCGTTCCACGGCTCAAGACTGAACGGCCGGATACTTTGCAGAAGCTGTACTTTCTCGTTGCGTATATGCTCTGCGCCGAAAGACGCCGGAGGCTCCATCGCCACAAGAGAAACCATACTCAGCATATGATTTACGAACATATCGCGAAGTACGCCGCTTTTGTCGTAGTAGCCGCCCCGCGATTCGATGCCGATTGACTCGGCTATAGTTATCTGCACATTATCGATATAATTACGATTCCATATCGGCTCAAAAATCGAATTGGCGAACCGGAACATCAGAATATTCTGAACGGTCTCTTTACCGAGATAATGGTCTATCCGGTATATCTGCGCTTCATCGAACCATTTGCTCAAACAATCGTTAAGCTCCGTCGCGCTTGCCAAATCCCTCCCGAAAGGTTTTTCGACAACCAGCCTGACAAAATCTTTTCCGTTTTTATTAAGACTTGCTTGTCCCAGCCGGCTTGCCGCATCGGGATAAATCGCCGGCGGAAGCGAAAGATAAAAAATCCTGCCGAAATTTTTGCCTTCTTGTTTATCCAGTTCGGAAAGCCTTTTTTTGAGATTAGCGTAAAAATTTTCGTCGCTGTAATCTCCGCTTACATAATGAAAGCTGTTCAGAAAATCCGTTTTTTGTTTTGCCGCAATATCTTTGAGTGCCTCAGCGGCGATTTTTCTGAATCCCTCATCGCCGAGCTCTTTCCTGCCGCATCCGAGGCAGAAAAAACCGTTGCCGAGCAGACCCCTTTTAAACAGATTACCCAGTGCGGGAATCAGTTTTCTTTTGGTCAAATCCCCCGAGGCGCCGAATACGATAAGTCCGCACGCCGGCGCCGATGACTCGGCGCAAAGCATTTGCTCTTGCGCGACTGCTGGACGAATTTTTTCCATTGCCAATTTTTTTCAGTCGTTATAAGGCTCGAATTCGTCTTTTCCCGCTCCGCATTCCGGACAAACCCAGCTGTCCGGAACATCTTCGAACGCCGTTCCCGGCTCAATGCCGTTATCAGGGTCGCCTTTGCCCGGGTCGTAAATATATCCGCACATTGTACATTTGTATTTTTTCATAGCTTTACCTCCTTTTGAAGTTACAGGTTTCTGCTTATTTGATTCTGACGTTTTTTCCTGATATGTCGCCGCGGTCCTCGGTGTTCTGCCTTTCTTTACATCGCGATAGTAATTATAGGTCATCGCGATTTTACCGTTATTAAACTGCTCGCAGGCGACAACATCGCCTATGAAAAGCGTATGACTGCCGACATCTATCGTTTTGGTAACTTTCGCCTCGACAAATCCGGTAGTGTTTTCAAGAACTATCGGACAGCCCGTAACGCCTTTTTTGAATTTTGTATGCCTGAATTTATCGATGTCTCTTCCCGTCCGAAATCCGAATATTCCCGTAAATCTTATCGGAGTATCTTCCGCGAGAACCGACACTGCGAAAAACCCGCTTTCGCTTATGCATTCGTGCGTCAGATTTTCCTTGCTGATACTCACCGCAATCACCGGCGGCTCGGGCGTAAGCTGAAAAACCGTATTTGCGATACAGCCGTTCGCAGCCTCCGCCTTTATCGAGCTCACTATATACATACCATAGTTAAGCTGAAACAGAGCCTCTAAATCCATTTTGCCGGCTTCCATAATATCGACCTATTTAAGCTGTTCGAGATGTTTTTGCAGCGTTACGATATGGCCCATTTCTTCCTTTATTATCTTGTCCAGCTTTTCTTCGTCCTTCGCCGAGACGAATTCTTTAAGGCCCAGATAATAATTTATCGACGCTCTTTCTGCTTCGATAGCGGTCTTTATAATCTGCACCGGCGTCTCGTGCCCGCTGAATTCCGCCTGCGGCATAGCTTTTCCTTCCCAGCCGGCGCTCTTCGCCATCGCTTTCAGGTAATACGCCATCTCGTTGTCCGGGTCGAAAACCGTAGCATCCTCGGTTTTATCTTCGAGACTTTTGCGCATCTCGATGAAAATTCTCTCGTGATTTTTTTCCATCTCTTCGAGCTGACTGAAAAACTGCCGCATAGATTTATCCGCGCACACATTCGCCGCATCGTGATAATATTTAGCTCCGTTGCGTTCAATCTGCTCGGCTATTTCGAAAATCTCCGATGCCGTAAAACTCATAGCCATAATTTTGCTCCCTAATCGTCAAGTTCGATTGTTTTTTTTACGCCTTCCAGAGCCCGTGTATATTGCAGTATTCCCTTGCGCTTACACTGGCCGCGTCAATCATAAAAATCGCCTCCGGCGCCTGCCCCGGAGAAAGATATTGCTTATATACTTTCCCGTTCGCCGAAAGCTCTATCCATTCGATATAATGCTTCTCTTCCATCGGATGAGGCATAGAGCCGACTTTAACCTTATATCCGCCGTCGATTTTCTCGATTACAGGCACGTGCTTTTCCTTGGCCCCGTCAGTGGTATTGGCAACAAATAATTTCATCGGCTCGCCGCAGCAAACCAGTTCACCGTCTCCGCCGTGGGTTACCTCGACGATATTTCCGCACAACATACATTTATAAATTTCCTGTTTCTTTGCCATATTAATCCCCTTTCTTTTTTAAGCTATAATATTTTATATTCCTTGTGTTTTTTCTCGATTTCTTCCGCCAGTGCGTCGAGCTTCTCGAAACTTTCGGCCTTTGGCTCGCCTTTTATAATAACAGGTTCGAGTATTTCCGCCTTGCTGTTTGGAAGAAATCCTTTAAGCTGTTCGACCATTCTGCCGCCCCAGCCGAAAGAACCTATAACGGCAAGGTATTTCGTCTTCGGCCTCAGCGCATTTACCAAAAACGCCGCATACGCCGCCGCAGGATGAACGCCGGTTAAAAATGTCGGACTTGCCAAAACTACTCCTGCCGCATCGACAAGCTCGATTGCGAGCCTGCCGACATCAGCCGTTACGAGGTCGAACTGCTGAACGCCGACGCCTTTTTCGATAAGTTTGTTAACCAAATGCTCGACCATTTTTTTTGTGCTGCCGTGCATCGAAACGTAGGCGACTATAACTTTATTTTCAACTTCATCGTTTATCCACTGCTTATATGCGTCGATGATGAACTTCGGCTCATCGTATAATTGCCCGTGGCTCGGCGCGATAATCGCTATATCCAAATCTTTTATCTTTTCGAGATTTTTTACAATCGGCCCCCTGAACGGCATCATTATTTCCGCGTAGTACCGTTTCGCCGATTCATAAACTCTCGCTTTATCTTTTACGAACAGCTCGCTTGCGGCAATATGCGAACCGAAAAAATCACAGGAAAACAAAATCTTATCCTCGACAAGATATGTTGACATCGTCTCCGGCCAATGAACCCAAGGCGTGAAAATAAATTTAAGGGTTTTATTCCCGAGCGAAACTTCCTGCCCGTCTTCGATAACGATGAATTTATTTTCGTCGCTCCCCATCAGGTCGCGCAGCATTTGTTTGCATTTCTCGTTTGTAATAACTTTCGCTTCAGGATAAAGCCCCAGCACATCGGGTATCGAACCGGAATGGTCCTGCTCTGCGTGATTTGCGATAATATAATCGATTTTTTCAACGCCGGCCTCGGCAAGATTTGTAATCAGAGAATCGATTGTCGGCGGGTCAACCGTATCTATCAAAGCCGTCTTTTCAGAGCCTTTAATAATATACGAGTTATAGCTCGTCCCGTCCGGCAGCGGTATAATCTCGTCGAACAGCCTTCTATCCCAGTCTATTGCCCCGACCTCGAATATATCTTTTGTAACATGTCTCATCTTTTCAGTTCCTTAACCGCCCGAAGTACTTCGTCGTAATCCGGTTCCTGTGCTATTTCCGGCACAATACTGACATAACGGACTATGCCTTTGCTGTCAACAACGAAAACCCCTCTTGCCAAAAGCCTCAAATCTTTTATCAATACTCCGTATGCCTGTCCGAACGAGGCCGTTCTATGGTCGCTCAGAACGTAAACATTTTTTACATCTGCCGCTATGCACCATCGATGTTGTGCGAACGGCAAATCCATACTTATCGCCAGCACTGCCACGTCGTCGCCGAGCTTCACCGCTTCTTCGTTAAATTTTCGGGTCATCACATCGCAGACGCTCGTATCCAGCGACGGCACGCAGGATATAATGCAGACTTTCCCCGCAAACGATGAAAATTTTACTGTCGATAAATCTTTGCCGACAACTTCAAAATCCGGCGCCTTATCGCCGACCTTCACTTCATTGCCGATTAGGGTAACCGGATTACCCTTCATAGTTACGATGTCTTTCCGTTCAGACATTTTACACCTCAATTCTTTTTTTTAGAAATTTGCCGCCTCTATTTCAGAATAAGCCATCGGATGAGCGCAGGCAGGACATTTATCCAGTGCTTCGGTTCCTTCATAGACGTATCCGCAGTTTCGGCACACCCAGCGGACAGATTTTTCACGTTTGAACACCCTGTTCTTTTCGATATTTGCCGCAAGGGCAAGATACCTGTCGCGATGCCTCTTTTCCGCCACTGCTATATTGCGGAAAACATTTGCAATCTCATCGAACCCTTCTTTTTCCGCCACTGCCGCAAATTTCGGATACATCGTTGTCGTTTCGTAATTTTCACCTTCCGCCGCTTCTTTAAGATTGTCGATTGTCTTTCCGATTACGCCTGCCGGAAATGCCGCCGCTATTTCAACTTCCCCGCCTTCGAGAAATTTGAACAGTCTCTTGGCGTGTTCTTTTTCCTGCTCTGCCGTCTCGGTAAATATCGCCGATATCTGCTCGAATCCTTCTTTCTTTGCCGCTGATGCCCAGTATGTATATCTGTTGCGGGCCTGGGATTCGCCTGAAAATGCGATTAAAAGATTTTTTTCCGTTTGTGAGCCTTTAAAATTCATAGTGCTGTCTCCGTAAATTATTTAGATTGGTTCTTATTTTCTTTTTCAAGACACCCCTGGCACAGCCCTTCGACATATACCGTCATTCGCAAAATCTTGAACTTATGCCCCAATTCTTCCGGTGCTTTGATATTTTCAAAGGCATTGTGCTTAAAATCAAAAATTTTTTTACATTTTACGCACTTAAAATGCTGATGGCTCTCCAGATTGCCGTCGAATCTTTTCACATCGCCGCTGCCTTCGACCACAAATGCCGCTCCGATAAGGCTTAATGTATTCAGTGTCCGGTTGACCGTATCCAGCGAAACATTCGGCAGGTTTTTTTTAACCTTTTTATAGACCGTCTCTGCCGATGGATGTTCGTCCGACGACATCAGTGCCTTATAAACCTCAATCCGCTGCGGCGTTATCTTCAAATGCTTAGCGCGGCAAAGGTTATAAAAAGTTTCAATTTTATTATCAAAATCTTTCAAGACATATCACTTTGTTAATTTAGCCAACTTCTTAAAACACAATTACTTATAAATAATGAACAAAACAGTAGAAAGAACTATATAGTAATTAGAACTATTTGTCAAAACATTTAAAAAAAAATATTTTGAGTTTTTTAAGGGTCCGAATTGGAAAAGATTATGGGACCAAACCGAGTAATTGTCGTTTTTATAAATCGAAAAACTGGTTACTGGTTAAATCGTCTCTGTTTTAAGTCGAAAGACCATATAGGTTAAAAGGTTATGAATAATAAGCGAAGAGACATATTTACGACCGGCCAGGTCGCTCAGATTTGCAAGGTCGCTCCGCGCACGGTTACAAAGTGGTTTGACACCGGTCAGTTGAAAGGCTACAGAATCCCAGGCGGCAGGGACAGGAGGATTCCCGCCGCTGATCTTTTGCGTTTTATGAAAACGCATAACATTCCTACCGACCAGATTGAGCACGACAAAATCAGAATACTCATCATCGACAACGATTGGCAGATGGCAAATTCGCTGGCAGATGTCTTGAGGAAGAATCCTTCTTTTAATATCGAGACTGCTGACAGCGGTTTTGATGCCGGTCTTATCGCGCAAAAATTTGAACCGCACGCAATCTTAATCAATCTCAATGCCGCGGACATCGATGCCGACCTTATCTGTGCCAATATCAGAAAAACGCCGGAACTAAGCGTTGCAAAAGTAATTGCGCTCGCCGAGGGGCTAAAACCGAATGAAGTGGGAGCCGTTCTCAACAAAGGTTATGATTACTGCGTTACTGACACCGCCGACGCAGCGGCCATCAGCCGAACAATCAATCAGGCAACCTCTATAATCTAAAATCTCTTCTTCGAAGCAAATTCCCATTTTTATCTGTATTTTTTCATCCTTATTTTTTATATTTGGATATTGTTTATACAGGAGTCTGTTATGGAATATGCAGTTGGCTCAGCGGGCAGGATAATCGCCGCAAGGCTTTTTGAGGGCGAAAATCTTTACGACTCAATCGAATCAATCGCCCAAAAGGAGCAGATAAAATCCGCCGCCGTCCTTATCACCGGCGGAATCAGAAAAGCCGATGTAGTCGTCGGCCCGAAAACCGAAAAACCCAAAATCGAACCGAACTTCTTCAATTTCAAAGGCCCAGGCGAAGTCCTCGGCGTCGGAACCCTTTACTGTGATGACGAAGACAAGCCGAAACTGCATCTCCACGCAGGACTCGGCAGAGCGGACACGCACATCGTCGGCTGCCCCCGCGGCGGCGCAAGCATTTTTTTAATTCTCGAAGTTACAATTATTGAAATCACCGGAATTGACGCAAGAAGACAACTCGACCCCGCTCTCGGCCTGAAACTTCTGAGAATTAAAAGTTAAAATCTCCTCACGGTTTCCAGAACACGCGGTAAAGCTTGCCGTCCCTGCTGCCAATTGCTTCGAATCCGTTTTCATTTGCCGCTACTGCGCAAGCGTTACCGTCGTATTCTGTGCTCGTTTGTCCGTCAACGACTATTCGCCAGCGTCCGCCGTTCGCCGCCCAATACGCAAGATGTTTGCTGTCTAAGCTGAATATCGGAGACCCGCTTCCGACTCCGTCGCATTCGGGCTCTGTTTGGCCGTCGATGATGATAGCCGTTTTTGTGCCTTTCTGGGCCACGTATGCCGCACGTTTGCCGTCAGGACTGAAAATTGCAGTGCTGCCTATGCGGGTGTATCCGCCGCCCGCTATACCGTCAATGACGACCATTTGCCTGTTATCCATTTGAGCGGCGTATGCCGTTTGTTTACTATCCGGACTGAATATGAGCGAACCTCCCAAAATTTTGTCATATTCCGCCTCTTCTTTACCGTCAACGACAGCCACCCATTTGCCTGATTTGCCTGCCGCGCAGGCTATGCGTTTGCTGTCGGGACTGAAAATTAGCGAACCTTCCAGAATATCTGCGTATTTTCCCGTGACATTGCCATCGACAACCACAACCCATTTATATTCATCTCTTGCCGTATAAGCTAATCGTTTACTGTCAGGACTGAATATCGGCGGGGCACCTTTGCCGATACTGTCGTATTCAGGCCCTTCCTGCTCATTGACGACAACCCGCCATTTCATATCTTTTTTTCCGACGTATATTGTGCGTTGGCTGTCCGGACTGAAAGCCGGCGTCCCGTCCATAATATCGTCGTATTCCGGCCCCGCTTTGCCGTCGATTACGGCCTGTACTTTATTATAACCGCTCTGGGCAGCGTACGCCGTATGTTTGCTGTCCGGACTGAAAACAAGAGAGCCCTTTATTTTTTCGTATTCAGGCCCCTTTTCCCCGTCAATCACAACCGCCCATTTCCCCATCTTTTCCGCCGCGTACATCGTTCGCCTGCTGTCGGGGCTGAACAGCGTATTGATTGCGAACCCTCCGTATCCTTCGCTCGCCTGCTCGTCAATAACAATGTGCCAGTCATTCCCTTTTTTAGCAGCGTATCCTACTCGGCTGTTGTCCGGACTGAATATAATCGTACCTTTAGCGTTCCCGTCGTATTCAGCTCCGCTTTTGTCGTCGACGACAACGCTCATTTTATTATTATCCTTTTTTGCCGCGTATGCTATTCGTTCCCCGTTCGGACTAAAAACAATTCCGCCGTCCATCAGTCCCGCGTATTCCGGCCCCGCTTTGCCGTCAACTACTATCTGAAATTTATTATCTTTAGCCGTTGCAATCGCTATGTGTCGCTCGTCCCTGCTCCGCACAACGCCGAGAACCTGCTGGGGAATAGGCCCCAAAAGCTCTTCTGAAAAACCGCCGCTTTTATTCGGCTCGTTCGCTTCGCTCTGTCCGCAGCACAATCCCGCTGTCGAAAGAATTATTACAGCAAACGCGATATAATATGTACGATTAGCCATCCCGCAATCTCCTTACACGTATTTTCAAACCGTAAAACAGTATTCTACCGGGTTTTGATGTTTTTTCAACCCTTTTAGACGGTTAAATACCGCTGTTTATGCGGTTTTTAACCCTTGCACCGTGAAATCTTTCGTGTTAGAATATCTTTGTTCTAATCAATCAGGCCTTTAAGTTGAAAGGAGACTTGATATGGCTGAAGAGATTATTGGAGAAGTTTCGGACTTTTTCGCACATCTTGTCGTTGCCGGCGTCGAATTGACCGCTCCTTTGAAGCTCGGCGATAAAATCAAAATCAAAGGCCACACTACCGACCTTGAAATGACTGTCGGCCACATACAGATTGAGCACAACGAAGTCCAGCAGGCAAACGCAGGCGATTCTATCGGTATCAAAGTCCCGGACAGAGTTCGAAAGGGCGACAAAGTTTACAAAATCACCGATTAAAGCTTCCGAATCATGAGCATGCTCGTCTCGGCAAAACACAGTGCAGGCGGAAGTGATAGGTAAAATTGTCAGTCTGTGGCGAATGCGAGACACATTCTTTCATCGGAGTTTGCATACCGCAGCTAATTTTATCGCCGGTGTTCTAAACGCAATCGCGTCATTGGGCCTCTTTAAAACTCGCGCAATGAATACTGCGGAACGTTGGAAGAAGATTATGCTGGAAATTACGGCGAAGAGACGACTTGGGTGAAAACTGCAACAACGGCTCGATGAACGATTTAAAGATAATAAGGAAATATATTTGACCGGACACAGACTTTCAGAGATGACATTCGTCACCTCGAAAGCTGAAAATTATTCGTTCCGAGCAATTGCTCCATCTGCAGGCAGAAATCTTTTGACGGATTGACATTCAAATTCCTGCCCGCCATAGTTTTGACCTTTACCCCCGTATTGGTTTTAACCGTTATGTAAACAGGACTTTTGCCGCGATGAGCGGAACAGATGCTTTTTAGCCGTGCGATTTTTTCCTTTGTTGCCTGCGCCTCTTCGAGCAGGATATTGACGCTTCTGTTTGCGGCCAGTTTCGCCGCGGCGTGCTCAATATCTATAAGCTCATCGCAGATGATTTGCGGCGTTTCTCTTGTCAGGTCAACTCGGCCTTTGACAAACAGAATTTTATCGACCGCCAGTATTTCTCCGAACACGGCGTAGCAGTCCGACCACATCACGACTTCGCAGCTTCCCTGCAAATCCGCCAGCGTAAAGACCGCCATTTTCGCGCCGGCGTTTCTGCCGTTGCGCGTAACGATACTGCGGACTTTCTGAACCATTCCGCCGATGATTATCGCTCCGCCGGTTGTATCGTCTTTTAATCTCGATGTGTTCAATGTGCTGTAAACGCTTATCATATCCGCATGTTCGCTGAGCGGATTTTTCGTTACATACAGGCCGAGTACCTCTTTTTCGTAAGCAAGCATTTGAGTTTCCGGCCAGGCCGGAACATCGGGCAGTTTCTGATGGTCCTTTTCGTAATCTTTTTTCGTTTCGCCGCTCTCGAACAGGCCGAGCTGTCCGCTCGCACGGTCGCTTTGCATATTCGAGCCTGCCCTCATAGCCGTTTCGAGTCCCGCCATCATTTGCGCCCTGCTGCCGCCGAGATTATCGAATGCACCGGCTTTGATTAACGACTCGATTACCTGCTTATTGACGAGACGCAAATCAACATTTTCGCAAAAATGAAACAGGCTGTGAAATCTGCCGATTTCTTTTCTCGCATTGATAATCTGCTCGACCGCTTTTTCGCCGACGCCTTTGACTGCCGCAAGGCCGAAACGTATCAGTCCGCTTTCGCCTTTCTGCTCGTGCTGACTTTGATAGATTACCGTAAAATCTGTGAAGCTCTCGTTAATATCAGGCGGGGCGACTTCGATTCCCATCTGCCTGCACTCGCCGATGTATTCAGCCACTTTGTCGGCGTCGCCCCTTTCGTAAGTCAGCAGCGAAGCCATAAACTCGAGAGGCCAATATGCCTTCAGATACGCCGTCTGGTAGGCAATCGCAGAATACCGCGTGGCGTGGCTTTTATTGAAGCCGTAGCCTGCGAATCGTTTAATCAGCTCGAAAATCTCATCGGCGTTGCGCTCGGAAAACCCCTTGTCTTTGCAGCCCTCGACAAATTTCTGGTGCTGTCTGGAAATTACCGAGCCTTGTTTTTTGCTTATCGCCTTGATGAGCGTATATGCCTGCCGCAGCGGAATATCGCCGAGCCGGTTGCATATACGCATTACCTGCTCCTGATAGACCATAATGCCGAAAGTCTCTTCGAGAACTTCCTTCATTATCGGGTGCGGCACCGTCCATTTGGCGCCGTGCTTGCGGTCGATAAAATCTCCAATCAGCGCCATAGGGCCGGGCCGATACAATGCGTTGGCCGCAATCAGGTCTTCGATGCGGTCGGGCTTTAGCCGCATAAGCAAATCCTGCATCCCGCCCGATTCGAACTGAAAAATGCCTTTCGTTTTGCCGGAAGAAAAGATCTCGAAAACTTTCGCATCGGCAATGTCGATTTTTTCTATATCGATTTTTACGCCGTGCGCCGCTTCGACAAGCTCGATTGTCCGCTGAATGACGCTCAATGTCCGCAGGCCGAGAAAATCCATCTTTAAAAGACCGATTTTGTCAATCATCGGCCCTTCGAACTGCGTTATTATGTCTTCCGATTTCGAGTCGCGATACAAAGGCACAAAATCCGTCAAAGGCTCGTCGGCAATTACCACCCCGCAGGCGTGAACCGATGCGTGACGGGCAAGGCCTTCGAGCCTTTTGCCGATTTCGATTACCTTTCGCGTAGCCGGATTGGTTTCGTACGACCTTTTTAAATCCGGCTCCTGCTTGAGCGCATCGTCGAGCGTGATTCCCAGACTTGCCGGCACCATTTTCGCAAGCTTGTCCGCCTCGGCCAGCGGCAAATCCAAAACTCTGCCGACGTCGCGAATAACTCCGCGCGCCTTCATCGTACCAAAAGTTATAATCTGCGCGATATGGCCGTATTTGCCGCGGACGTATTCGAGAACTTTCGCCCTGCCGTCCTGACAGATGTCGATATCGATATCGGGCATCTCGTTTCGTTCAGGGTCCATAAACCTCTCGAACAACAAGTCGTAGCGAATCGGGTCAACATTGCAAAGCCCAAGACAGTATCCGACAACCGTGCCGACGCCGCTGCCTCTGGCTCCGGTCGGAATATTGTTCTCCGCCGCGTATCGGCAAAAATCCCACACAATCAGAAAATAACTTGAAAACCCTTTGCTCTCGATAACCTCAAGCTCGTGGTCGAGCCTTTGTTTTATCTCGTCCGTCATTTTGCCGTAGCGTTTTTTCGCGCCTTCATAGCAAAGCTTCGTAAGAAACTTATCAGCGGTCGTACCGTCGGCGGGCTTAAAAGTCGGCGCGTGCCTGTGCTTGATATCGATTTCGACGTTGCACCTTTCAGCGACAAGCAGCGTATTATCGCAGGCCTCGGGCACATCGGCGAACATCTGCCGCATTTCCTGAGGAGATTTTACATAAACATCCTGCGGATAATGCATCCTGTCGGGGTCGATGACCCGCTTGCCGGTGCTTATGCAGGTCAGAGCGTCGTGCGCTTCATAATCTGCTGCATCGATAAAATGACAATCGTTGGTCGCCAATAACGGCAGCGACATCTTTTTCGCCAAATCTATAATCGCCCCCCGAACGTGCGGAGCGTCGGTTGGCTCATGCTGCTGAAGCTCAAGGAAAAATCTTTTGTCGCCGAAGATTTTCAGGTAATCTTCGACCGCTTTTTTCGCCGCCTCGAAGTCGCCCTTTGCGAGCATAACATTGACTTCGCCCTTCATACAGGCCGTCGAGCAGATAAGCCCCTCGTTCAGCTCGGCAAGAATTTCCTTGTCGATTCGGGGCCGATAGTAAAAACCTTCCGTATATCCGACACTCGCCAGTTTGAGCAGATTTTTGTAGCCGGTATTATTTTCAGCAAGCAGAAGAAGATGATATGCCGCATCTGAAATGGATGATTTTTGTTTTTGATGTCTGCTGTCCGGCGCGATATACGCCTCGATTCCGATGATAGGCTTGATATTGGCCGCTTTTGCGGCAAGATAAAAATCGATTAC